>DAGO01000111.1 GCA_002498185.1 Euryarchaeota archaeon UBA10
AAGATTTTGAGATTTGGACGAATGCCAGTATATGAGGAGTCAATTGACCAATTATCTGGATTCGTTCTTCGGTCAGATATTTTGATGGCTGCTTCAATGGATGAGTGGGATAAGGTCTTGGTCGACATGCGAAAGCCATTGATGACAATCGGTGTTGATGATAGCGTAGACTTGGCATTGGAGACATTCCTCAAATCAAAAGTACAGATTTTGGCAGTTGTAGATGAATTCGGTGGAACAGCAGGTATTGTCACAATGGAGGACGCCATTGAGACATTGTTAGGTGAAGAAATCGTAGATGAGTTAGATGAGCACGAAGATATGCGGGAATTAGCTCGCGAACAGGCTGCATCAGAAGAAGAGTGATTACAGGATTCTTTTCTCAATCCATGATACTATGAGTTCATCCCTTTCGGAGTTGATTCGATTCTTCGAATGAGTAAGTGATTCGATTAGGTGGGGTTCAACATCCAAATCTGCTGACAAAAGTAAGTCGTAGTGATAACGTCCTAGGCGATTATCGTTCTTTGCTTGCAATAACAACACTGGAACCTTTGGATATCCCCAATGAGGGAAATCGATATCCTTCCACTCCAGACTATCGATTTCAGGATGTATTTTCCTGAATCCCTTAACCGCCCAGATTTTTAGAAGCGGCATCAAAAATGAGATTCTTCCAGACATTTGTTCTAGGATAGGAGAGTACGCAGCCATTGGAGATTCTAGCATCAACGTACCATAATTGTCCTTCCACCATCCCTGGTGCCTTTGATGATGCATGCCAATCGAAATGAATCCTCCGAGGCTATGTCCATAAAAGTGGACTTTTTTGATTTTAGTTCGATCAACTTGGTCTAGTATTAACTTGACATCTTGAATTACTTTTCCAGCCGTCCACTCTGGTGTATCAGGTGCCATTCCATGACCGCGCATATCTACTGCAAGAGTATGTAATCCCATATTTCTGAAAAGGTACATTCTCTCTGTAAATTTCTCTGATGATGATTGCCACCCGTGGATGAGCACTACTAAATCTGTTTCATGGTCCTGGTAATTGACGAATCCATAAACATCGGATTCTCCATTTCTCGTCCTTATGATTTCCCAATTAGTATCAGAAAATGGAAGACTTCGTTTCTCAGGTCCACTGAAGATTATTCTGAGTAAAACCTGGTGGACAATTAGTAGCAAGACTACAAACAAGAAAACAAGGGCGTATGGAGTTAAAATCGACAAGGAAATTACTGAAACTAGCAATATCAGTATGGCATAGCCATCCCATGTCGCCTTACGGCGGTCCATATTCAGTCCTCAGAGCTGTCTTCGTCGGATTCTTTTGTTTCTTCAGAATCACTAGTTTCTTCTGCAGATTCATTTTTTTCTACAGCCTTGGCAGCTTTCTTTGCCGCTTTTTCTTTCTGCTTGACTTCACGGTTTGCAGACCTCTCAGCCCACTTGTCGCCGAAGTCGCCAAGGGATTCGAATCTTGCCATCCAGCCTGTTTCATTACCAGTAGAAACGTGCTTTACGAGGTATGAACTGAATGCCAAATCGAAGATACCTTGTGAAAAATCCGAATTCTTCTTTAGGAAGAAATTGAATATCCAGAATACGATAAACACTACACCAGTGATGAATGGAACCATACCGGAAGTACTAATATTTTGGAAATTAGCCATCATTAGAATTAATCCAATTAGGGAAAGGAATCCGATACTGTTATTCAATACTGCATGCAAGAATATAGGTTTGTTTCCTGAGGAATTGATGTACTTCGTTCTAGAAACGAACTCACCAATGTTACGTCCTGTCCAAATAGGTAGAACTAACCAGTTAACCAGAATCATCAGGAGTGCAACAGCCCACCCTATAGTAAGGTCTGAATCCGCACCAGTGGATAATATGCTCAATAAACCAATTGACACACCGAAGTTCCAAGCGAAATTGATTATCCAACCGATGTACCTTGGCATATTTCCTGCAAGTTCAAAACCTTCGGGAAGACCAGTAGGTCGAATTTTTTCTGGCTTATCTTTGCCATCGCCTTTCGCTTTTATTTTTGCAGAGGCAGGTTTGGCCGCTTTAGGGGTAGCTTTTTTCGCTACAGCCTTTGCAGCCTTGGGTGTTGCCTTAGCAACAGCTTTTGCTGCCTTAGGCTTAGCCTTGGCAGGTTTTGCATCATCCATATTGTCAACTTTGTCAAGTAATCCCATATTCTCACATCAACTATACATTGCACCGATTGCACGGTAAACTTCGAAATCATCACTCTTTGTAAAGGCTAGAACTGCATCATCAGGCATTCCACCAAGTAGGGAATCAACAACTGAGAAGAATTCAGTTCTATCATCATCTGAGGCGGCCTCTGGATCTGAAGCCACAGTGCGGTAGACTTCAAATCCTTCAGATTGAGTAAACGCAGAAACTTCATCTTCAGGCAATTCGCCGAGGAATGAATCAATTATTGTCACGAAGTAAGGGAACAGGTCGTCATCATCGTCTTCTGCGACTTCAGCCACATGCGATTCTTCTTCCTCTTCATATTCCTCTTCGTCATCATCGCTAGCAAATAACTCGTCCAGTTCCGCCTCACCGGCGATAACAGCCTTGATTAGTTTCCTCTCAGCCATCAAAGTTTCCAAAGAAGGACGCAATTCGCGCAATAGTTGCCTATCTCCAACATCCTTAGCTGCCTGATACTCAGGCTTTAGACGCCTTAGTTCATCCTCAACTGTTGCGAGTTGAGCATTCAATTCCACTAAGGTTTCTCCATCAAGGTGGCTGTCTTCTTCTTCCTCCTGGTTAAGAAGTTGCACTGTCGGTGAATCTCTTATTTCTGCGGCTTTGTCATCACGTTCTTCTTTGCGCATAATGATGATGTCGCGGTCCAGTTCGTGGCCGAATCGATCAGAATATCTTTCAAGAAGGCTGCCGATTTCCCCTTGGCTGATACGGTCAATGTGACCATACACCTGCTGCAAGGGCTTTCCGCTTTTCTTAGCATACAACCCAGCATATGACTCTTCTTCTTCTACTACTTCGACTGGTTCCGGTGCAGGGCTAGGCGGCAAGGCTTCGATAGCAACTGGAGCCGGGGCTTCAGGAGTTGGTGCGGGAGGTGCAACCGGTGGAGTTGCACTTTGCGGGGTTGGAACAGGCGGGGGGCCGGCTGGTGAAGTTGCTGCTGGCGGTGCTGGTGCAGCGGGTGTAGGCGGCACAGGATTAGGTAATGGCATGCCTGGCGCAGGAGGTAAAGGCATTCCCGGAGCTGGCGGCATTGGCATGCCTGGAGCTGGTGGCATTGGCATTGGAGGCAAGCCTGGCGGTGGCGGCAAATTGTTGCCATCTTTCTTCTTCTTACCCAGCCCCATGCGTGCACCTCAGATTAGGTGGGAAGTAATCTGCCCTTGAACGTTGCCATTGTTAGAACCATACGCAGTATGGTATTTTGACCTATTTTACCAACCTAGCCCATCCTTTCAGCACAAGGAATGTAGCCCCTGCCTCATGGATTTCAACAATATCTCCCACCGAAGCATCAATAATGCGGTTATCAAAACGAGTAATTGCATCATCGACTACCATTTCCACACGGACGATTTCGTCTCTTGACAAGGCGATTCCTTCACTAAGGCAGTCGAATGAATCACTCTTGTCTGGATCTAATCTTGATAGCGGGAACTCAGTAACTCGCATTCCACTCTTTCCATGGAGAGAACCTGGCCAGCGAATTTGACGCCTTGTGTCAATTGTAACAACTTCATCGGTTTCACCAGCATTTCCTAAAACAACACTAGAATCGGCACGAATCAAATTCTGGAACAACAGTGCATGGTTGTTCAATGCTGTGAGGCGTCCATCTAACACACGATTGCGACGACTTTCAGCTTGCATTAATTCAGCTAATTTTTCAACACTAGCCTTTCCTCTCAGGCCTTTTATTCCCTCGCGGTCCATCATTTCCTGCAAACCAGCAATCATTTTCCTCAGTAATTGAGTATCGCCATTGTGCACAGAATCTAACTTGTTTACTACAGAGTCAATACCTCTAGAGACACGCTTTGCCCAACCAGTAGCATTCGGATTACGTGAACGTTCAAGCAAATCACTAACTTCCACTCCTTCTCCTCGTATGTGACTGACAAGTTCTCTTCTGGCTTCCGAATCTAAGTGGAAAAATTTCGGATCTCGATAATGTAAGTGGAAACCCCTGTGACCTGAAAATGTAACTTGCAAATATTCTTCTTTAAATCCAAAATCTGGTTCTAAGAAATCGTTCCACAAAGACCATGCTTGCTCTTGAATGACTTCAATCATGGCAGGGAAGTCTTTGTCAGTAACACCGGGTAAATGGTCACCGTCTAAATCAAAGATCAAGTCTGCACCTAGCCAATCTTTGTCAGCCATTTTCAACTCGTGTGGTTTTTTCCAGTAGGCTGTTGAATAGAAGCAAGAATGCTGAGGTCTTTCGCAAATAAACCTTCTAACATCGTTCATGTCTGAAAATGATTTGTGTCGGATTGGAGTGCCACCTCCGAATGGAATGAACATCCATTCTCTAGTACGGAGCCGAGGAGGAGTCCACAACTCTGCAGTACGATAGTATTGAGTGAAACGGTGCGCGAATCTTGCCCAGCCGGAAATAGTACCACCTCATGACACGGTGGACAGCGGAGACCTTTGAATCTTCACTCTCTCCAGAAACGTTTCTCTCTCTGAATTTGAACAGTTGCTGTATCGGCACCCGTTACTTCGACATAATGTGCCCAGCAATAGTAGTGTTTGTCGACTACCATAGCTTCTCCAAAAGTAAGTCTAATTCCACATGTATGGCATCGCGGACCAATCTCCCCGTTAGGGGTCTGTGCGAGTTCAATGTGTTCGTGTGGCATGGGTCTCACTTGTTTCGGCGTAAGGGAAGAAGTCTTTGAATGTGGCGTATCACCAATCGATTTCCGTTGGTTCATCGCACAATGCCAACAAATCCAATGCAACCTCGCATGATTCCGATACTTCAGGAAGAGGGTCTGTTAGAAACTGCTGCAAAACAGGCCTTGCAGTTCTATCTCCAATCGCACCAAGAGCTTCAGCAGCTTCATGCCTTACCATTACATGTTCAGATTCGTCACTCAGCACATCGATAAGAGTAGGAACTGCAAGATTATCCTGCATTTGGCCCAAAACATATGCCAATTCGTGCCTCAATAATGCACTGCTCGCCTTGAAACCTTCACACAATGCACTTACTGCTTCACTAGAACGATCATTCCTCAAGGAAAAAACAGCACGCATTCTTTCGAACATTTTGCTATTCTCGTCTAATAGTGTTGTTCTCAATGATGATACATTGGTCTCGCGAGAAGGGGGTGCAGGGTCAACTGAACCATACTCAGATACCCCTGGGACCCTATCTGCAACACTCATGGAATCAACTCTCATCTGCGCCAATGAATTGCACGCTACCAACGTCAAAATCTGATTCAATCAAGCCAATTTCTTGGCCTTCACGTAGGAACATTCGAATTGAATCTCTGCCATCTTTCTTGTAATCAATAGTTCGTTCATTGACATACATTGTAACGAACTCACGATTCGTGTCGTCATCGATTCCTCTGCCCCATTTTTTTGCGAACTGTAGAGCAACATCGGGGTTCGCAATCGAATGTTCAATACTCATTTTTGTGTACTTAGTAACATCTTCCATGACTTGTTTACCAAGGTCGCGACGGACTACATTTCCTCCCAAAGGCATTGGAAGACCTCCCGTCTTTTCATTCCACCAAACACCCAAGTCTACTAACACATCTAAATCATGGTCAACATATGTCAACTGGCCCTCGTGAATGATCAATCCTGATTTGTAGGTATCATCAAGGATCCTAGGTATGATTTCATCGAATGGTACTACCTCGTAAGTCAAATCTCCCCAACACAACTTAATGCCGAGATACGCGCTAGTTTTGAGTCCTGGTACAGCAATCGGATTTGCTTTAGCCTCTTCCTCGGTTACGCCCTTCTTTACAACAATCATAGGGCCATATCCTTCTCCCATTGATGCTCCACAGTTCATTAGTGCGTAGTCATGAGCTATGTCTGGGTA
>DAGO01000059.1 GCA_002498185.1 Euryarchaeota archaeon UBA10
TATTGAGGCTTTCCAAGTATTTGATTTAAATAAATCAGGAACTATTCCTTCTCGAGAATATTTTCGAATTCTGACAGAACTCGGAGATGAACCACTCAATGTCGATGAAGTGCTCGAAGAATTCTCCGAAATGGGAATCGAATTAGATTCAGAAATCGATTACAGGTCCTTAGTAAAATACATGATTGCTTCAGATTCGACAGAAAGCGGAGAACTATCAAAACCCGAAGTGGTAATCAAGGACGCATATCTCGAAAATGATGGAATTAGCGGTTATGCATACGCCCATCCAAAATTAGGTGAAACCAATATCAATTCCAGTTCAATAGTTTCTATTTCATTTGATGAAAGAGCCACGGCAAGAGTTGAAACAAGAAATACGATTTATGTCGTTGGACCAACAGGCTGGAAAATCAAACCTGAAAATCATCCTTTCAATAGTCCGTTTTCAGTTGGCCAGAGAGTCAAAGTTGAGTGGAATGGCGAATGGTGGGACGCAAGTGTAGTAAAAGTTGAGCCAAGCTCATTTTTCATAACATACGAAGGGTTCGATTCGAGTTGGGATGAATGGGTAGGCCCTTCTAGAATAAAGCCACTCTCCTGAGCAGTTTGAAGAAATCCCTATCTGTAACCACACCTCCTACGGAGGTGCAAACGACCGAAATGACTCAAAGGGAGAGCGCCCACCATCAACCATGGCGGAGGTGAATGATATGTCAGAAATCTCTCCCGACGGGCATGATGAGATGCCCTTCCGCCTGGGTGATGTCATTCTCGAGAAAAAGTTCGCTGACCTTCATCCAATGCTCAGCACTATTGACCAAATCCGTCACGAATGGAAATTCCAATTCAAACTTCTGCGGCATGAGTGGGGACAGCCACACTTGATGACAATGCTTACCGGAGTTTTCGCATTCCTTCTGGGTTCAGTATCTGCTGATCTGTTTTCTGGAGGTGACCCAAAGGTTACCGGCATCGATGGATTAGCAGAAATAGGAGGATTCGCATTCTTCCAACTAGTAGTTTCTGGAATTCTTTGGTTATGGTTTTTCATCCAACTTTCGGTCAATTTCCCCGTAATGCGAGGACACATAATCAATGTAATTATCATCTGGTCATCCATTTTCTTGTCACAAGTTGTTCTTCATGTAAGTGCGCCTAATTTCCCTATTGGAGCTAATCTTGGTGATGCTTTGGGAGGAGTAATGCTGACAGCGGTGGGATGTTTCTTCACATACTTCTTCTGGAAAGCCGTAACCGAAACTCGAGATTATCATGTAGGGGAAAATCACGTTCACACCGATGTCAGAGTAATGGAAGAGGCTATGACTGAACACAGTCTTTTTGCCTGGACAATGATGGTGATCATTTGGGTACTGATGATGATTTTGAACGGCTGGTCTGGCGCACACTTCATCGCAGAGAGAAATGTTGTTGACTACGCTGTTTATTCAATTCACTTAATCTCAGGAGTTGCGTTGGTTTACATTCTGATGCACGTTCTTTGGTTCCCGCAAAGAATGCTGGGCGAGGGTGCAAAAGTACGAACCAAGGCAGCTGCTGCTGCTGATGCGGACCTGTTAATTGAGGGAGTAATTCTTGCGACTGAAGGAGAATGTCCATCATGTGAAGCAAGCGCACCAATCAGCCAAAATGAAAACGGAGAGACAATTGTTGATTGTGCTAGCCCTAACTGCAACAGCAGAGGTGTGGCTGGTGAAAAGTGCGAAGGATGTGAGGAAAATTATCCCTCAAGATATACCTGTAAAAACTGCGGTGTCAATAGCCCTGTAGTTGATTTCATTCCAGACAAGGAGGCTTGGTGATGTTCTCTAAATTCAGGCAGGATTTCCCTACCCTCGGGGGCGAAAACCCACCGGTGTACCTCGATAATGCGTGTATGACTTTGCGCCCTACTTCAGTAATTGAAGCAATTAGGTCCTACTACGAAGAATCGCCTGGTTGTGGAGGTCGTTCTGTTCACAGGTATGCTACAACAGTTTCTCGGAAGATGATGAACTGTAGAAGGAAAATGGCTGAATTGTTCAACGCAAACGAATCCAATGAAATCATCTTCACGAAAAATGCAACCCACTCGCTTAATCAAGTAGCTAAAGGGCTTTCTTGGAACAAAGGTGATGTCGTCCTAACAACGGATAGAGAGCACAATTCCAATCTGGTGCCATGGCTACAACTCGAAGAAGAACAAGGTATCGACCACAGAGTTGTCAAATCGAATGATGATAATACATTCAACCTTGAAAATTTCGAAAATGCCTGTGCAGATGCTGGAAATAACCTGAAAATGGTTTCACTATCCCATGTCGGAAATCTTGACGGAATTGCCACCCCTGTAAAGGAGGCTGCTAAAATCGCCAAAGATTTTGGAGCCATGGTCTGCATTGATGGAGCTCAATCTACACCTCACATGAAGGTGGATGTCCAAGACTTGGGAATTGATTTCATGGCATTCTCAATTCACAAAATGATGGGACCATCGGGCATGGGTGGTCTGTGGGGCAGAATGGATTTGCTCGAAGGAATGCGTTCTATCAATTCAGGCGGAAGTACTGTTGATACCTCACATTATGATTCACTAACATGGTCGAAGCCCCCAGCAAGGTTCGAAGGGGGACTAGGAAATTATGCGGGCATTCTAGGAACAAGTGCAGCGATTGATTACATTTCAAATATTGATTTAGACGCTGTTCATGAGCATGAGGTTTCGCTAAATCGTGTTATGACATCTATTTTGAAAGATGTAAATGGATTGCGAATAATTGGTCCTGAAGACCCTGCTCAGCGTGGCGGAATTTGCTCAATCCTATTGGATAATATTGACGCACATGACATAGCAATACTCCTAGATGAAGCAGCAGGTGTCATGGTGCGTAGTGGAATGCACTGTGTTCATTCTTGGTTTAATGCAAAAGGAATTGACAGAGGCTCTCTGCGTGCCAGCGCATATTTGTACAATACCGAAGATGAAGTGAAACTCTTCGCAGAAACACTAGTTGAAGCCGTAGAAGCGCTGGGGTGAATATATGCAGCCAATGCCAGATATCCCTGATGGAGAACTGGATAGTGATTTAGATTTCATAAAACAAATAACAATCTTTGCCACCATCGTGGTTCTAGGTGTTACAGGTTTTTTCACCTACATGATATTCACGGGCGATATTACTTTTTTTGGACCATCTGACCTTATACTCGAAAAAGAAAGAGACTTTGATGAATTAGTCAATTATGATTCTGTAGACTATCTAACGGGCAGTGGAGTCGATGTGTGCATGGTCGACTCTGGCATCGACATGAGTCACCCTGATTTGTCAAATCTAAACCTAGCAGAGTGGTCCGACTTCATTGGAAGTCGCTCGAATCCGTATGACGACCACGGGCATGGAACTATGATGGCTGGAATATTAGTCGCAGATGGTGAATTGACCGGACTTGCTGTTGATGTTAACTTGTATGTCGCTAAAGCATTGTCTGGAAGTGGGCAAGGAGATGATGCAACTGTTGCTCAAGCGATTGACTGGTGTGTCTCGAAAAATGTGAATATAATTTCTCTTTCTTTGGGAGGAAATGCTTCTGGATTTTCTATCATATTGGGAGATGCTGTGGAAGAATCCGTCGAAAATGCATATGATGCAGGCATAGTAGTTATCGCCGCAGCAGGTAATGATGGACAAAATGATGATGGCGATGTATCATCTCCTGGAATTGTAGACACAGTGATTTGCGTAGGAGGTGTCGATGTCAATGGAAACCTGTGGGAGGGGTCGTCTGTTGGAGATAACAACGGAAGGATTTGGCCTCCAATGCTTCCTAGAAATAGCCCTGATGAGAAACCAGAAGTTGTTGCTCCGGG
>DAGO01000060.1:0-3786 GCA_002498185.1 Euryarchaeota archaeon UBA10
CTTGTCTTACACAACGAATACACTAGGTTTGAATTGTTGAATACGACAAAAGGCGTTAGTCCAATTTCCGGTTCGTCTTCAGCATCAGTTGATGTATTATGGACTCCTTATTACTCTGGAAACCATACACTTTCGATTTATGTCAGCAACTCCCTAGGAGATGATGATACTTCTAACAATCAGCAATCAAGGCACATGACTATTGCTTATTATTATGACAACTGCGTAGATTTATCTCAATGGACTACTACAGGTGAATGGAAAACTAACTCTGAGGCCTACATTTCTCAATCCAGTGCTTTCCATGTAGGGAATGGACAATATTCCACATATTCTTCTATGTCAACTTCGACATTGACCAGTCCTGTTTTCAATGTGGCTGATGATGTCAGTGGACATAACGCAGCTATTGGTTACTCATTCTTCTACACGGGTGGAGCTGGCGCGGGTGACCAGATGAAAGGGTACATCAAAGATGACACCGGTGCTTGGGATGAAACCTTCACCATGCAAAATGTGATCGATAACAATTTCTTAGACGGATTGAGTTGGAACACCTTCTCTACAGGATACAATGGGAAAAATTCCCCTCTAATACCCGTGGATAATTCACACTTTCATTCGACTACTCAATTACGGTTTACCTTCACGTCCGACGCTAGTGGAAATGATATTGGATATTGGATTGATGAATTAGTGATCATCTATGACCAAGCCGCGAAAAAGAATGAATATCAAATTCAAACTAACGGTGTAGCAACATTAGGCGGTCTTCCCGGTGATTGGTCTACAACACGCCTCGAAATGACAAACACTGGCAACATATCTGCACGATACACTCCCACTGCTAGTGGCGTTCCAAGTAACTGGACTCATTACTTTGCATATCCAAATGGTGCAAGTATCGGTTCATCCGGAATTGAACTATTACCTGGGGAATCTAGGCAATTTGATTTACGAGTTATGATAGATGAAAACTCATCTCAAGGGAATATCCCAGTCACAGTAAATGTGACTTCGAATGCCTATCCAGATATTCAAAGTGGCATTCAAACAATTATCAAAATTCTACCGGATAGACTTCCTAATGTAATACTGCCAGAATTCACTCCTAGATGCGCTCCAGGGGATACGTGCAGTTTCCCGGTGACCATAGAAAATATCGGTGAAGCCACCGATGTATTTACTCTCAGCATAGAAGACAAGAATGTGCCAAATGGTTGGAGCATTGGATTTGCGTGGAATCAATCAACAAACATCCTTGTTCGAGTTGATTCTCCAAAACAAATTTGGTTAACAACTACAATTCCAACGGGAGTAGAGCCTGACATGACCGCAGAATCATGGCTAACTGCAACCAGTACCAATGATTCTAGAAGATTTGACACTAAGGTAATTGAAGTTGCAGCAGCCATGACTAGTAATGCGGAAATCGATGTTGATTCGTCAATTCAAGACATCCAATATCTAGATGCAGGTAGTAGCTATGATGTAACATTCAGAATTTGGAATAATGCAACTAGAATAGACATATTTCAACCACAAATCGATTACACCGAAATTACAGGATGGACTGTAGAAATGCTCAATTCACCTGAATTAGCAATATCACCAGGATCTTCGTCTACATTCAAAGCTAGAGTAACCTCACCGATTAACGCTCAAGCAGACGATTCAGGGCCAATAATTTCTCCCAAGGCGCTTTCGATGCGTTCAGGCGAATTAATAATTGGTAATTCATGGCAAGGAATTAGAGTAAATTCACTGCACGATTTGTCAATAAGTCTAGTAGAGTCTCCGACATCACTTACACCAGGAATTCCTATTTTGGTTACAGTTGAAGTAACTAATAGCGGAAATGGTGCAGAGACTGCCATATTGGACTTGCCTTGGAGTTCAGATAGTTGGAATTGGTGGGCATTAATTGACGGAGTGAATGTAACCGATGGAATCCCATTATCAGTATCATATGACCTAGAAAATGTGAAAATGGTAGATGTTTGGATTATTCTGCCGTCACTTGAAGCTCCCGGAGAGTTCCATGAAATTACAATCTCAGTCGAACCTATCGAAGGGCAAGACATCAATTCATCAGACAATGCTGTAATGTTTGAGGCGATAACTGAAACAATTCGACAACCAAGACTCGATGGGTTTGTAGGTGAAAGTATCGTAGAAACCAACTCAACATTCTCGTTCAACGCAACAGCCTGGAATATCGGAAATGCTGCTGACTATAGCATTCGAGCACGCCTAGTAATACAGACATCTCCTCCGACTCAAGAAGTGGTCGGCTTCCTATCTACTGCTAATGGTCTTTCGAAAGTTACTGGAGAATGGATCAATCTAAATTTAGGAGCAACTGAATCGATTGATTTATTTGCCGATGTTATCATTTCACCCGATTGTGATTTGAATACTATAATTTCGGCCACAATCGAACTTGAAGGAGGAATGGACGAAATTGGACGGCCTATCTCAAAACAGGTTGCTGCGGCATTAATGGTAGGCGAGAGACGTAGTGTAGAGCTACAAGATATTCCAATGAGTGACAAAATTGTCAAACAGGGCTCCAGTCAGGTATTGTGGGTAAATCTAACTTCGACATCTACTCAATCTGAGATTTTCGATGTCAATGCAATTTCACCTAACGGATGGGGTGTAATATGTGATGGCAATACAATACACATCTCCAGTTCTAGAATTGAGATGAGTCCAGGTCATTTGACTACTCAAAAACACGATATGCGGTGCGAAATAGTTAGGGAATCGGGTGAATATAGTGGTGAAGTTACTATACACATCAATGGTAGCGACTCTCGGATTATTCATACAGTAAGCCAACAGGTGACTTGGTCAGAACCAACGTCTGAAGAAGGTGTTTCAACTTTAGTTGTGACTTCAGGAATTGGAGGGTTCATTGCACTAGTTGCAATTGTATTCCTAGTTCTTAGAAAGTCAGATGATTATGATGAAGATGATGATGAATACGAATCCTCAGAATACACAGAAGAAATTCCTATGCAAGGACCGCCGGCAACAGCATTTGAGGGACCGCCTGCGACATCACAAGTTGCAAACGATCCAATGGAAGAATATCAAAAGCAATTAGAGGAATACAACCGTAAGATGGCAGAGTATCAAGCGTGGCAACATGCGCAAGGTTCACAGGCAACTGATGATACGACCATCCATGAGTGACGTCCCCACATCATGGTATGTCTTACTCTGCTTAGTCGCAATTTTTGGTGTTGCTACATGGTTCTTGGATAAGTTTAGTGAAAAAGATAACCTCAAGAGAATAACTGCGATATCCGGGGTTATCTCAATGATTTCCTTACTATACATCACATTCACTACAGAGGGATTGTAATGATTGACGGCGATTGGGATAGTTTTGTTCCAGTAAAACTCCCTGTGGATTGGGAGTACCGAGGCGATGCAGGGATTCATCCCGACATCGAAGGTGTAACTGGCAGGCAAGTTGTCCTGCTAATTGAAAAAAAATTCACCCGGTTCGAGAAGATTCTTGCCAAGATTCTGAAGGCGCCAAAAGTAGTTCGAAGAACAATGCATCCAACTCAATCAATGCTTTGGGAGTTGATGGACGGGGTGCGTAACTTCTCTGAAATATGCTCAATAATGAGCTCACTTTATCATGAAGAAATCGCACCTGTCGATGAAAGAATGAAAGCTTATCTGGAAGTTTTCGTGAGGATAAATGTTGCAACCGTTCTCAAGCCTCGTGAAGAAGAGTGATTATATTTTCAGGCGGTCGTCCGATTA
>DAGO01000060.1:4201-10353 GCA_002498185.1 Euryarchaeota archaeon UBA10
ACTTTTTTGTCGCCTTTGATGTCTGACGTTCTTATCACATTTTCAAGGGTTGAAAAAAGTTCCAAATCTTCACCGGCAATTCCCAATTCTAGATATCGATATTCCTCGAATTCGACACCACTTTCATTCATGATTGCCAATGCTTGCCTAGATTTGGAACATCGGGGGTTGTGGTAAAGGCGCATGAATATCCCAAATAGAACACATAAATCAGATTGGCGACCAAACCAACCTTAGTCCAATGGCATCACTTTTCTTATCCATTTTAGATAATCCTGATGCTGAGGATGTTGTAGATTCGGATTCCATTAACCATGACCCACCTTTGGTGACACGGCGGTTACCATCTCCACTATCAGTCCATTCAGCCACGTTACCGTGGCAATCATACAGACCCCATTCATTTTCCTTTTTTTGACCAACTTCCCGGGTTGTGGCACCTGCATTTCCAGCATGCCAAGCCACTTCATCTAGGTCTTTATCACGGTCAGAATGATACCATCGTGTTTCAGAACCTGCTCTGCAAGCATATTCCCATTCGGTTGCATTCGGCAATCGCCAAATACCTGACAAACCTAATCTTTGTTCAGTTTCTACCTCATTCAATTTCGTAATGAAAGCTTGGCAATCTAGCCAACTAACTGATTCAACGGGACGTAATCCTGCCGACCATCCATCTTGAAACTTGGATGGATTTGACCCCATGACCGCCGACCACTCAACTTGTGTTACAGGACGGGCCCCAATGAAGAATGGCTCTTCAACAACTAAGTCACCATTTTGTCCGGGCTCAATCAGTACGAACGAGCCCCCGTATTCATTGTTGAATGCTGGCCGCACAAATAGTTCGAGCAGCGATACTCGTATCAATTAAACGGGAACGCACACGGATAACCCTTATCCCTTATGGGATTTCCAGCAGTTTGGTGACCCCTATGGATGAGGGACAAGTGAACAATCCAATCGATGCTGCAGCGGAGATTACTGATGCTATGATGTCCTCTCTTGCCGATGTTGTAAAAAATGTAATTTCAACACCTGAAGAAGGTGCACAATCAGATGTCAAAATAGAAGGATCTGATGAAGAGAATGATGTAGAACAGGTTTCTGAGGACGTTAAGATTGACACAACGGTGGATGATTTAGTTTCTGAGGGCGAAGCAGCACACCGCTCAGGAGACCATGATTCGGCTCTCAAAGCCTTCAACAAAGCAATTGCAATGGATCCTTCTAACTCGATGGCTTGGTTTAACCGAGGTGTTCTATTAGAAGCAGAACAAGATGCAAAAGGTGCTAGACAAGCATTCGTTATATGTCTCGATTTAGACCCAAATCATGGACCAGCATTGGCAAACCTTGCTGTGCTATTAGACAGGTTAGGTGAAGCCGATGGAGCCGTTGAAATTGCTCATCGCGCATTACAATATTTCCCTGGGCATCCACACCTTGTAAAAATCATGGAAAGCAATAAGGCTGCAGGAGGAGTTATGCATTCGACTCCTACTGTTATGCCACACAAACAGGAATCACTGGTTGACCAAAAGCTGACACATGCGGTTGATGCGGGCGTCGATGATTTATTCGATGATGGCGAACCTGAAGAAATTATTGAGGAGGCGCCTGAAAACATTCTGCTAGTTGAAGAAGAGGCTGAGCCTGAAGCCGTTACCGAGGAACTCATTGATGAAGAGGTTGAAACCATAGATTTGGATTCACTTTGCGCTCAAGCAACTAATTCCTTGTCCCAAGGTGATGCTAAAGGAGCACTACATGCACTGAAAGAACATCTACATGGTGAGGCTGCACAACATTTCGACTCATGGAGAATCTCGGCTGGAGCGATGGCAGCATTGGGCCTTGACGACCACGCTATCAGTGCATACACGCACGCCATAGGACTCGAGCCAACAAACGCAAAATGCTACTTCAATCTTGGAGCACTGCACGAAAGAAAAGGTAATTCGGAAGCTGCTAAGAAATGCTTCATCAGTGCGTTAGAGAATGATAGTTCATACATGAAGGCTGCGAATAGACTGGCTGCAATTTCGGAATCGACTGGGGATATTACCAACTTATTGAATGCTAGAAGAGCACTGGTAGGCGAAGATGGAGGTAGAGAGACATTAGCTCTACTGCTGGTAGAATTAGCCGAAGGTGAGGCAAGAGTACTGGAGAATACCAGTGGCCTTCCGCCAACTATCCCAGAAGGGCCTGCTTTGGCAAATGAAGCCGTGTCATTGTGCGAGGCAAACACTCCAATGATGGGAAGGGCGTTGTCTGCATCCGGAAATCATACCGAATCAGTCAAGTGTTGGAAATCAATGATTCAAAATGACAAATCAAATCCTGATTTGTGGACAGGTCTTGCAAGAGCACTAGAGTCCGCAGGGGACATGGCAACGGCACAACGATGCCATGAGAAGGCCCATGGCTTGGCTAACCCACAACCAGTGGTTCAAGATCCATTAGATGCCTTTGCAGAACACGAAGAAAGTATCTCCCAGCCAGAACCTGTTACACAGCAACCGAATTATGATACTCCTCAAGTTGTGGAAGAAGCGACACAACCACCTACAATCGATGTGGTTGCTCCGGAATATAGCATTCCTCAATCCAACAATGTCCCACTGCCAGAACTATCCGAAAGACCAGAGCCAGTGGCTGTTGTAAGTGAGCCAAAGCCAGAAGTTGACCTGGCTGCTGCTGCACTGGATGCCGCTGCTCGTGTATCGGTTAGCACTGGAATCGAATCAAATTCAAATTCAATTGCAAACCAGGATATTGAATGGTACAACAAAGGTGTTGGACTGATTGAAGATAAGAAATATCGTGAGGCACTTTCCTGTTTCGATAGAGCACTACCTTCATTTGCTGATGATGATGAAATGGTCATCAGAATCCTAAATGGCAGAGGAAATGCGCTCTACTACCTAGAAGACTATCCAAAGTGTGTCGAATCATACCACAAAGCAATGGTGATTAATCCCAAAGGTGTTCAGGGTAAAACACTGTACAACATGGGTACAGCTTACGCTGAGATGCAGAGATTTGGTGATGCGATTAAATGCTTCGAGCAAGCAATACCTAGAGGATTGGACAAAGACCAACAAAAACTTGCCAAAGAACAAATCAGACGTTGTAATATTCTGCAGAAAGAGCAGCAGCGAAAGATGGGATGAGCATGATTACCAATTCTGCTGCTGACATCATCGAACGGCTAATCGAAGGTGGGCTAGAAGAAAAATATGCAAGGATTATACTAGCGCTGTGTGGACAGCCTCCAATGAAGGCAAGTGAAATTGGTAAGTTAGTATCAATATCACGAATGGACGCATATAACAGTCTAAAAAAGTTGAAAGAAATGGGACTTGTAATGGCCACTTTAGACAAACCAATGCGATTCACTGGGCTAACTGTTGAAGATGTCTTCCGTCAGTTAATCAAAAAAGAAGAGGCTAATGTTAGGAGATTACAACAACACCTAGATGAAATGAGTAGTCACTCAGTTATCATTAACGAATCTGTAAATTACGCTAACGAACCGTTATTTTCTGTAATTAAAGACAGGCACAGCATTTACGCAACAATCGAAAACTTAGTTCAAGAATCTGAACATCGTGTTTGGATGATGCTGTCTCGCTGGGGCATCCTACACATGATGCGTTCAGGAATTATTGATTCAATAAAAGAATCGCTAGACCGTGGTGTCGAACTCAAAATTTTAGCAGATATTGACCCTAAAACAATCAGATTTTACGAGGAACTGGACAGCAGAATCGAGATTAGGCATTTAGAAAACCAATCGCAGATGGGGTTCTATGTTGATGAGGATGTAGGTATACAAATCGTTCATTCAGATTCAAATCCAACTGGTCGAGGAAAAGACGACACAGCTTTGTTAATTGAATCACAAGATTACATGTTAGCACAACTTGAGTTGTTGAAGGTTCAGTGGAATGGTGGAGTGGATTTCACCGCTGCAAAGGCTAGGATTGTTGATGGACTAATTACTGAACCATTGAAGTTAAGTCTGGGCGATGGCTCATTCTACAAACGATTGCGCGGATTGATTAGCAATAATACAGGCCCAGGATTCACAAACGCAATATTGCGCAGACCAGGAGAGCCTCTGACTCTAGGAATCTCTGCCGCATCCCTAGGTCAATTAGGGGTGGACATGAGTGATATTTTACGTACAGTGGGTCAACGTATCGGCCAAGAGCTAGCACTTGAACTGAGAGATGAAACGGATGACAAAGAATTCTGGAATAAACTGACAAAACAATGGAGTGATTTAGGAATGGGTGAGATATCCTTCGATTCGATCCCCCCTAATGTGGTTACTGTGAATGATTCTAAGAATTGTGAAAGAGACCCTGCGTTTGGTTCGGTACTGTGTCATATGGACGAAGGCGTTCTAGAGGGTATATTGAATGAAAGATACGGTTTCGATGCCACTGCATCTGAAAGCATGTGCACTTCACGAGGACAAGATCACTGTTTGTTTGAAATTGCAATAAATGGCATCAAACCACACACAGATTGATATGAGTCCCCTATCTCAGATTGCTCATGGACTGCAATACTTGTGACACCGCGCCCGCGGTAGTAATCAATAAACCTGAAGTTGTTCAAGTTGCTCTAACCATCTCAGACAAGGCAAAAGAAATGCTAGAGTCAGCATTTGGCGATGACCGTTCACACGCTCTTCTCGTTGGTGTTTTATCTGGTGGTTGTTCAGGTTACATGTATGATTTGCAAATCGTTGAATCTACAGACCAAGATTGCCAGGAATTGAAAGTCGATGGTTTCAGGGTGTTAGTTCCTAATGCATCATCCCATTTATTGGATGGTATAGAAATCGATTATGTTGACCGATTAATGGGTGGAGGTTTCAAGATTAACAATCCTAATGCTTCCAGTTCATGTGGATGTGGCGAATCATTCGCATGAGAGTGAGCGAATGGGCATTTACAAATTAGACTCATATGTTCTAATTATCAGAGGTAAAGACAGGCTATCATTCATAGATGGTTTGTCGACAAACAAAGTGGATGGTAATTGCTCTACTGTTTTCACTACTACTGCTGCGAAGATCATCGACCTTGTAGAAGTCATTGATATGGGAGATTTCATTGCAATCGTTGGCCATCAACCATACAAAGATAATCTAATTCAACACATATCGAAAAGAGTGCTAAATCAAGACATATCGATAGTAGATGTTAGTGCAAATAATTCGGTATACCTCTCCACTAACGATGTAGTGGTGAGTGACAAGGTCACAAAACGCAAAACATGGCGAGGATGGTTACTGGTCGCCCCTAACAGCGATGCTATGACACCAGACATGTCAGAAGATGAATTTTCAGAATATCGAGTAGAGAATATGATTCCCCATCAGGGACACGAAATAACACCAAGTGTTCATCCACTAGCATGTGGACTTGGCAATCTTGTTCATGAGGCAAAGGGTTGCTACATCGGACAAGAAATACTTGCTAGAATGCGCAGCAGGGGACGCCAAGGGAAGGAATTAGTCAGACTACCCAATCCTGTAGATGATGCTACTACAACAGGAAAAACTCACTCCTTAGCAATCGTTCGAAAAAAGAGTAAATAGCTTACTTGCTTTTCTTGACGAAGAGACGCTCGATGTAGTCATAAGTCTGCTCTTCGTAATCAGAGACCTTGCGAACTATTGGATGATTGTTATGTTTCTCCTTATTCAAAATTGGAACCATTGATGACCAAACTCCTTCGCCTTTAATCCGTGAATAAATCGCAGCTAAAACGTGTATCGCAATCAACACATAACTTGCAGTTGCAGCGAATTCATGCAAAGACAGTGCGACTAATTGCATAGGGCCATCCTTGATTCCTTGATTGAATAAGAATGCTATCGCTAATCCAGATAATGGTAACAATACCAGAACAACGTACATTGATGAGTGTACGGATTTGGCAATAACCTTGTGAACTCTGTGTACTGGAACTGTAGATGCATGCATCGTCTCAACTTTTCGCATGTAGAAATATCTGCCAATCACTATGCCTAGAAATGCTGTAGCAAATATGACTTCAAAAATAAGTAGTTTAGAATCTTCAAGGTCGGAAATATCGTCAACTTGCTTGACAATACCATAAACATA
>DAGO01000060.1:10690-12682 GCA_002498185.1 Euryarchaeota archaeon UBA10
TGGACGAACTTTGCCAATCTGGAATGTTGCATGCAAATCAACTAGATTTTATGAGAACAATAATTTCATTCTACAAATATTAGACCATCTTCCATAGTAATGTAAGCAACTACAATTTCGCCTCCGACAGATCTATTTCTTTGATTTGAATAGTACGCAACTTCTGCTTCAATATTCACAATTTTTTTGGCAAATTTTGACAATTGAATTGGATCCATGTTTCTTGTTGAATTTCTGAAATTTTGCCTCCTAGTTCTTGCTGCCCAATACCTTCTCCCCTCATTTATTTCATCTCTTATTGCATCTTCTAAAGCTTCATTATTTCCGGTGATTGATTCAACAATTTTAGCAAGAGTGCTTGGCCCAACGCCTGATATTTCTGCAATTCTAGGAACAATTGTTTGTGTAACAGTTTCTACCAAGTTGGTTGGTATTTGCGTTTCCAAAAAATTACGTTGGAATTCAGGATGAACTCCATTAAGTATATTTTGAATCTCGTCTACTTGTGCATAAGGTATTATAAATGCAGAAGCCGACCAATTTCCTTCTCTAAAATTTTCTAAATCCCCTGTGTCCTTGATGCTACTAGGAATTCTGATACTGTGCACGTCTGCATTGTAGAAGGCGCCTACTCTATCATCAATCACTGCACCAACTTTTAGTTCATGCAACTCAGGAGTTATCTGATTTGAACCAAATCCTGCAATTACAACATTTGTGAAATCTCTCCAATTATACCTCTTTTCAAGACTAGGTTGCGCACATAGATGATATGCCATAATCGAAAAAATCTTTTTCCCTTGTGATTTGGTAATATCATGTTTTTCACAAAAAATTTCTGATGCATCCCTTACTGTTTCAGAATTAATTTTCATCAACCGCTTATGTTCGAATTCATCGTCAGCAGATAAGTCCTCTTTCAATCCAGAAATAACTTTATGCAAAGCCTCGATTTTTGCATCAATTGATTTACCAACATGTGACTCCAGTCCTTCAAACTCTGTGAATATATCACCTGGCATCTGCTTAATAGCCTCTTGAAATTGCCTTTTTTGCTCAGGTCGAATCATTCTTTCAACGAAATTAATTAGGTCAAACTGAAGAGAGATACTATTCTCACTATTTGGCGAAAGAACTTTTTCATCAGAAACAAACTTTTTGAATTTCTGAACACATTCTTCGACTGTTGAAAATTCCTTTTTGATACTCAAATCAAACAGCCCAATGACTCTCTCCCAAGAAACATTACATGGAATGTAATTCGCTACGTTTGAAATCATTATTCCAATTTTGGGGTTAGAGTCAAGTCTGAAAATTTTCTTAACACCGTCGAAGGTCTTTGAGCCGATTGTTACTGCACTATCTGATGCTAGAGCCACAGCCATAGAATTCATCAATGCTAATTGAGAGGTCATATCGTTACGATTACTATTTCAGATATAAAATCTGACACAAACAAAAAACTATGCTGTAATGGATAATCAATACCCGAGAATATCCTTCAACTGACCCTTGTAGAAGTGTGCAGAACCTTGTAGAGATTCCAACTCAGAATCTGTTAAGTCAAGTTCGAAAATCTTCTCAACACCATTAGCGCCGATAATACATGGAACTCCAATGTATACATCATCCAATCCATACTGACCAGTCAAGTAGCAAGATGCTGGAATTACTCTTCTGCGATCATTTAGAACTGATTCTGCCATTATTGCAGCGGCTGAACCAGGGGCATAGAATGCTGAACCTCTCTCTAGTAATTTCACAATTTCCCCTCCACCACTTGCTGTTCGTGCGCTAATTGCTTCAATCCTATCCTCTGGGATTAATTGAGTAATTGGTATTCCTCCAACAGTGGTGTATCTTGGTAGAGGGACCATTGTATCTCCATGACCACCTAGTACCATTGGAGAGATGTCCTCTTCTGCACAGTTTAATTCCAGCGCGATGAAATGAGCCATTCTTGCACTGTCCAATACACCTGCTTGCCCAATA
>DAGO01000060.1:12765-12984 GCA_002498185.1 Euryarchaeota archaeon UBA10
TCTCTCTAGTAATTTCACAATTTCACCTCCACCACTTGCTGTTCGTGCGCTAATTGCTTCAATCCTATCCTCTGGGATCAATTGAGTAATTGGTATTCCTCCAACAGTGGTGTATCTTGGTAGAGGGACCATTGTATCTCCGTGACCACCCAGTACCATTGGAGAGATGTCCTCTTCTGCACAGTCTAATTCCAGCGCGATGAAATGAGCCATTCTTGC
>DAGO01000031.1 GCA_002498185.1 Euryarchaeota archaeon UBA10
TCGTCTGAAGATGAAAAGTTCCAAAGAAAATTGAACAATTCAGTATTTCCAGGTACTTGTTCGTCATATCATCTCCACCATGTTGCTGGTAAAGTTGTAGCGCTTTCTGAGTTCATTGAATATGGTGAAGATTTGTCTAAAAATACTGTGGCTAACGCCCAAGCGTTTGCCAGCGCACTTGCTGCAGAAGGTTTCGATGTTTTAGCGGAGTCCCGTGGCTACACTGCTTCACACCAAGTTCTCACAAGACATGGTGAATTAGATTCAGGGGCTGGCGCTAAGGCTGCTGATCTACTTGAACAGGCTGGAATAATTACCAACATGAATATGCTACCAGGGGATACCAAGGCAATGTCTCCTTCCGGACTAAGACTTGGGGTTCAGGAATTAACTCGTGTTGGAATGGGGACGGATGAAATGCAGGACGTTGCTCGATTTTATGCTAGGGTATTACTAGAGAATGCAGACCCTTCTTCAGTAAAGAATGATGTTAGAGATTTCAAATCGAATTATCAGGTTATCAGATACTGTTTCAACGATGAAAATCTAAGCGGATATCCATTGTGATATACATGCCCTTAATCGATGAATCAGAATCTATCCTCGATGCGGAGTTAATTTTGGCACTTCGAGAGAATTTTACCTACAGAGATGGTTTGATTATTGACAAGCGTGGCCATTGCTGGTATCGGTGGCGATCGGACGGTTTGGATGCTTGGTGGCGCATCTTCGAAGAAATCATCGATGCTCCAATGGGCCGCAAATTAGCTAATTCTGCTTGTGACGAGGAAGAAGGTCTGTTGAATTCAGGTTCACTTGATTTCACAGGACTATTCCGTAGGAAAAAAGCCACTCAAGCTCTAGAATACCGGTGGTGGTTACATGGTTGGGGCAAGCCGAACATCAAGCCTCCGAATTTTACAAGCACAGGCTTAACACCTTTGTTCGCAGGAATTTTTCAAGCAGATTTTGAGCGAATAAATTCCAAAAGATACCGAATGCGCTGGGAGGAAAAATCCTCAGAGAATTGTGTTTTGACTCTGGACGAATCAGACCTTCCTGTAGTTGCTTCTAAACCAAGGGGCAAGACATTTTCTGATGGAGATTCATACGATATAAAAGTCGAAAGTAATTGGAAGATTGATGGCTTGAAACATCACTTACTACCTGTAGGAATTTTTACGAGACTACAGGATTCTTGTGCAGGGCTGACCGCAAACATTAGTGAAGATGAAAGGAATTCTTGGCCAGCAATAAGTGATGGATTCCTTGCATTTGCACTTGCTGCAAAGCGTTTGTTCATAGCGGGTGAAGAGATATTTTTGGCAGCAGATGCAAATGGTTGGTTAGATAGTTGTAAGTCTTTTTTCGGTCCAATGGGGATGTCATATCCAATTTCGTCCACTGAACTTGATTCCAATGGCGGAATCGAATTAAAATTTACAGAAATACCTCTACTCTCACTAACGGCAGGATTTCTTGCAGGTGCGTGGGTTCGATGCGAAGGTAGACCGGTAAAAGTCGCAATTCGTGAAGAAGATAATTTCACCTTTATTTCACTTCAAACTCGGTATGAACTAAACTGATTTTTCACCCAAAGGGTGAGAGATTGGTCAAATCATCTACCGTGAAGGTTTATTTGTAGAACTGTAGTGGCTGAGTTAGCCTAGTCTACGGAGAGTATCAATATGACAATGTCACATAATCAGATGGCTTACGTTGCAATTGTATCAACTTTGATTTTCGGGTCTCTATTTGTTGGAGCATCAGGTTTCTTCCAAACCAGTGAGGGCGCTGGTGATTTCGACCCTGCGGCTGAGGAAGATTTGATAGGTGAAGGTTCCAACACTGGGCAATCTATGGACTCTGATGCTGATGGTCTAGTAGACGCAGTGGAGTCACAATATGGTACCGATCCATTCAACAATGATACCGATGGAGATGGCATGGAAGATGGCTGGGAAGTTGAAAATGGCTTGAATCCGCTCGATAATGGTGAATCAGACGATGCTGAGAACGACCCTAGTGAAGCTAATTCGGAAGGTGCTGAAGAGCAAGAAGAAGAAGATTCATGGCCAGACCCTGATGATGGCCCTAAGGGAGACCCTGACCGTGATGGACTAATCAATTCAGTTGAGGTCGAAGAAGGTACTAACCCTAGGTTAGCAGATACAGACGGTGATGGTCTTAACGACAAATGGGAAGTAACATACAAGCGTGTTGTTAATCATCCAGCCGGAAATTATACTCTCTTTGACCCGCTTTCAGGTAACTGGAATTGCGTTGAACTGACCGATGCTATGGAAGAAAGCCTAGAAGACCACTTCAATGGAGAAAACGGAGTTGAAGATTGGGATGACCTATCAAATGCTGCAGGTGAACATTCCTGCGACCAAGTACTCGACTCAGACAATGATGGTCTATTCAATCTCGAAGAGGAAGAATATGGAACCGACCCGACTAAGGCGGACTCTGATGGTGATATGCTAGACGATATTCATGAAATTTCCAATTCCACTATCATGATAATGATGGCGACTGGACAAAATTGTGGTCTGGATTTGCTAGACCCAGTCAATCGTCAGGCACCATTCGCTGCTGATGCATTGGAGCATGGACTAGCTTGGTTCAAAGAAGATATGGATGGAGATGGAAGACTGAACGGTCCTTCTGATTGGGATACTGATGGAGATGGGATGCCAGATGGCTTTGAATTCTGTTTCTCTGATGTATTGGAGCATCCAGGCTCAGGAGCAATAGCAGCTTCACAAACATTGGACCCAGCAAACAATTCTGACGGATATGGCGACTGGGATGAAGACGGAATGAACAACATCGAAGAATACCAAGTCGCTCTAGCATTTGGCGAAGAAAAGTTCACTTCACCTTGGCATGAAGATACAGATGAAGATGGAATGCCAGATGGTTGGGAGGCAACAAACGGTCTAGACCCTCGTGATGGTTCAAATGGAGACATCGATTCTGACAGAGACGGATACGATGCTGATGGTGATGGTTCAGTTACATTTGACCAACTTGAAAATGTCGCTCTCGTTGTTGCTATTGATGTTGAGTTGGATGATTGGGTCAGTGCAAATCAAACCGTTGCTAGAGCAAGAGTTACCCTTTCTGGTGGAAACCAACAAGTTATTCCTCTCGTCGCACCGGTTGAAGGTTATGTCTATTCTATCAATGTAGAAGTTGGTGATACAGTTGAAAGCAGACTGGATGTGTGGGTTGAGATTGTTGAAATCGATGAGATGTTCACCAATTTGATGGAGTACAATGCTCGAGATTCAGATGGCGATGGAATCATCGATGGTCGCTCAACAGATCCACTAAATCCGGATACTGATGGTGATGGACTAAAGGATGGAATCGAGGTCATAGGTTGGGAAATATTGGTTGTCAATCGCGGTGTTCAGAATACCCATGTAACCTCTGACCCGGGTCTTTGGGACACAGACGAAGACGGCCTTTCTGATTACAAGGAGTTCTATGATGTATGTGGAACAGGTTCCAATGCATCTAATGCAGACACTGATGGCGATGGTTTGGGAGACCAAGCAGAAGCATTGAATGGATTCTCTTGGTACGGAGAGGATTACTTCACAAGCCCATGTATGTATGATACTGACAACGACGGATTGGAAGATGGAGAGGAAGTCATTCTGGGACAAGATAACTTCCTAACCCACGCTAACGATTCGGATACCGATGATGATGGTTTGATTGACGGCTACGAAGTTCTCTTCGTTCCTCGACCATATCAGAACCCAACAAACCCACTAATTAACGATACAGATTCAGATGGAATGCTAGACGGTTGGGAAATGCAAGTTGAATCTGTAGAAGACAATTCCAAGTCCCACTCACTGTGGGTTGCTACAGACTTGTGGCTACCTCCTGGATGTGACTCAATGATCGAGTGTGGATTGGATGAAGGAGGATACATCTGGAAGAATTGGCTTGGTGGATTCATTTTGGAAAAGAAATACGAAGTCTATGAAATGAATCTAACCAACTTTGCAGTACCGGCAAACCCTCTCTGTAACGGTTGTTATGCAAGATGGGCACTGGACCCATCCGAGGCATCATTGAAGGATGACACATATGATATCGACAATGACACTCTTGCTAATGGAGCAGAAGCTCCAGACCGTTGGAACACAAATCCTGTAGATGATGATACAGATGGCGACATGCTACCTGACGGCTGGGAAGTAAAGTACTCAGAGCAAGCCCTAATCGTTGGATTGGTTGACAATTCAACATACAGTGCAAACGGAGCCCGTGGTGTCATGGACCCTGCTCTAAAGGATTCAGATGGTGATGGAATCGATGACGGTATGGAAGACCCTGACAATGATGGATTGAATCGAACCGGATTGATTGCTAAGTACTGCCCTTCATACGAAGACCCACAATCTAG
>DAGO01000103.1:0-2552 GCA_002498185.1 Euryarchaeota archaeon UBA10
ACAGTCACTTCCTCATCAGTATCCGAAACAGTTGGAATCCCAGAAGTGACCGGTTCGTTGACAATTACTTCCACTTCCAAATTGAAAGTTCCATCTCCGTGGGATGAATCAGTCCACGAGTTAATCCAGTTTTGCTCACTGCCTCCAATTACGTCGTAATTATCACCTGAATATTCGGGGAATACATGCAGTACTAGCGAGATTGTTTCACAATCGGAACTAATTCCACTCAACTCATTGTTGGGGTTATTCCAATCTGCATTAGCGCCAGTGGGTGCAAGGTCTGCAGAGACAGTGTCACACGGATCAGCAATCTCTCCTGAGGTTTCAGTGTAAGAGATATTCACGTATAGCATACCGAATCCACTGTGTGAATCGAACATTCCTTGTTGAGCAGTGTACTGAATATTAGATTCTTCTCCATCATTGATTGTTCTTGATTCTGTTGAGATGTCAGAAAATTCTTCAAATGCAATGGAGAATGTAGGTTTGTCATTTTTTGATTGAATGTCATCTTGCATGATTACCCAAAATACGGTTGCGTGATAAATCAACATTACAATCAAAAATGTCCAATAGACTGTCATAACTTTTCGTGAACCTTCTCCCGAAAACAAATCTTTGATGATATTATTTTCAGATGTCATTTTGTGCCCCCCTCTCTATGACAAGTTGGAATAGAAGGTCCATTTCCCAAATAATAAATGAAACCAGTAGACATAACAAACAATAAACCAAACATACCAAATCTATTCTATTGATGTATTTTCTAGGAATAGAGATTTCAGGGAACCATTTTTTGTCAATATAGTTGCGTAGGTGCGCTTGATTTGAAACTAAATTGTTGAACGATTTTTCCTCCCACCCGATACCAAAGGCGATGATGATTCCCAACAATGCTGCGGAAATCATTTGATTGATTGGTATCACGGCCTGGACTAACTCAAGAATAGCAGATGTTGCAACAACGATTAGTATGATTGACATCATCTTCGCCATTGGCTTAGTTTCCTCATTAATATCAAACAGACCGAATTTCAATAAAATGTACATGGCAATAATTGGTCTTGCAATAGTAAAGTGTAGTTGGGAAGTAAAAATCGACCAAATTTGCAAGACATCTATGTCCCTCTCTATCAGAACAAATCCAGTATCATCATACGCAGTGTATACTGAATATCCTACTATTCCCAATATGAAATAGGGCAGAATAATGTACAATAGTTTACTAGAGTCTCCATTTATTGCTTGATAAATTTCAGTACATACCATTGCCAATCCCGCTGCGATTCCAATAGAATAGCCAGACATCCACATATAGTCCCAGAGTGTAGATGTGAAATTCCCATTTCCAAGGTCGAAATAATAGAAATATTCAGACTGAAGTAGTAATCCGGGCCACCACATCCAAATGTGGCCCAATACAAGTGTGGCGAATAAACCAGCAAGAAGAGAGATATTTTTTGTTGAATCATTTCTCTTCTCTGGTGAAATTAATCTGAATTTGAAGTAGATAGATCCCCAAATTATTGCTGCAGCATAGTAAATCATACCTGGAAGTGCGAATACAGTGAAGTTCAATCCCACAATATCAAGAGTTAGTCTGTATAATGCGAATCCGCCAGCTAAACCCAATCCGATTTTTACTTGCTTTATATTTCTCAGGATAGGAACCGGATAGAGTAGGGCAATGGCTAAGACGCTAGATGAAAAGACATAATCCATCGAAAAAGACAATTCTACCCAAAACTGCCATTGCGACCCAGTTGCTTGATTGAAATATCCAGTTGCGGCGTTCTGGATGCCCTTTGTAATGAACATCAGACACAAGATATGTGCTGCAATGGCTTCGTTCCAAACCAATGTTTGGTTTCTTCTCACCAATCGAAGCGATAATCCTCCAAGTGCAATACTTAGGATTGCACCAATGAATAGAAGATTATCCTCTTCCATGAGTAAGGGGTTTCGTTGAATATCAATAACTTTGTCCCAGCGTTTTTACCCAACAGTTGGCATTCAAACAATTACTCGCTTTGCCTGATTCTTTCGATAGCGAGAGCACTTACTGCCACTTGTAGGTTGTAAGATGGAATGAAGCCAGGCATTGGCAGCCTGACTATCTCGTCAGCTGCGGCCAAGACTTCCTTTGAAACCCCTGCATTTTCTGCACCGACAACTAGCAAAACATTTCCAGTCAAGTCGGTCTCCCAAGGTGCTTTTCCTCCTACATCTTCAGCAACTACGATTCTGCGATTGCATGCGGCTAGGATTTCTTCAGTAGTTGCATAAACTACCGGAATGAATCTCGTCGCTCTCATAGATGCCCTTCGAATAGTTCTCCTTTCTTCGTGAGTTTTGCTCACGTTGATGATTACAGCAGTGGCTCCACTAACCTCTGCAGTTCTGACTCCAAACCCTAAGTTTGGAGCGTATTCGACACCATCAAAAAGCCAGATTGCCCCATCTCTTTCAAAGACTTCTTCAAGTGTCCCTAGGGGTTCTCTTTCAATCAATGCAAGGACTTTCTGTTGCCCGTTTGCACTCATTCTCCA
>DAGO01000103.1:2912-3947 GCA_002498185.1 Euryarchaeota archaeon UBA10
TCAATAATTTTCGAGCAATCCTCTTCTCTATCCACCAAAACCAGTTTGATTTCAACTCCTTTTTTCAGAGCATCGAGGACATCCTCTTCGCCGGTGATTTGAAGGGACACACACCCCCCAGAATGAACTCACACATGAGTCAATCCCCCCGGAGGGGGGTGAAAAACCGCGTCGCGGTCTTCAAATAGGGGAGGCAAGTCGGCAAAATGCTCCAAGGAGTAGGTGATGTACATGGCTAAGGGACTTTACCAGCATGTTCGTGCAACATGGAACAACCCAAAAGCAACTCAATCTCATCAACAACGTCAAGACCGCATGGTCCAGTGGCGTCGTGAACCAGTTAACTGCAGAATCGATAAGCCAACACGCATCGATGCTGCACGCCGCCTTGGTTACAAGGCCAAGCAAGGTGTCATCATGGTCAGAACAAGAGTACGCCGTGGTGGACTTCGCAAGGGCAAGGTTCACATGAAGCGCAAGCCATCTAAGGCTGGTATCGCTAAGATCACAATGGCAAAGAACACTCAGCGAATCGCTGAGGAGCGTGTTAACCGCCACTTCCCTAACCTGGAAGTTCTGAACTCTTACTGGGTTGGTCAAGATGGTAAGCACAAGTACTACGAAGTCATCATGTTGGACCCATCTCATCCAGCTATCAAGTCCGACAAGGATCTAGGATGGATTGCAGAATCTCACCACCGTGGACGTGCATACCGTGGAAAGACTAGCGCTGGTAAGCGTGGACGCGGTCTACACAACAAGGGTAAGGGTGCAGAAAAGCTGCGACCTTCTCTAAAGGCTCGTGGAAACATTGGCAAGTGATTTTTGGTTTAAACCAACTATTATCTTCACAATTAGATTAATGTATAGAGTGCTTTAGTTTTGCTCATGGACGCACAACAATACTACGAATCTCTCCTTGCCCAAGGCTACACGCCGGAAGATTCTACGAAGTATACTCAAGAACACTATCCTGATTTTGGCCAAGAATCTACGCCAGCAGCACCTGAACCAGCAGCACCCGAACCCGTTGCT
>DAGO01000103.1:4253-13191 GCA_002498185.1 Euryarchaeota archaeon UBA10
ACCCGTTGCTCCAGCTCCTATGGCAATACCTGCTCCGGGCGAATTACCTGCGCCTGCGCCAATGCCAATGCCCGGTGCCCAACCTATGATGGTGGGAATGCCAGGTCAAGCAGTTCAACCTGTTATAATTCAACAAAAAGGCCAAGGTGGAATTTGGCGCATATTCAATGGCATATTTGGAATAATTTTCTCTCTAGCCATGTTGTATGTTTCAAATCTAGTCAGAGAAATGTGGGATGTTATTGGAGATGAACTCTCCAAAGAGATAGACAATCTAAGTAGTCTTGAGAGGGTCTTGATTGATGATTTCATCTCAGATTTAGAATCGATGATTTCCACCTTTTCTACTATCTATACAGTGGTTATGATACTTTCATGTGTAATGTTGGTTGTCTCAATTATCCAATTTATGAATAAGCCATGGGGTGGTAAGGCCTTCCTTGGAGCAGCTGCATTGTTGTTAGTTGTATTACTGGGAGCCGCAATGTATGAGTACACAGCAATCAACAATCTTATCGATGATGTAAACGAATTAGAGGATGGAGAAGATATACCTCCAATTTCATTTATGGAAACTCCAGGATTTATTGGTTCTGCTTGTACTAGTGTTTGTTTCATTGTATTTGCATTACTAGCATACCTCGGCAGACATCGTGATGCGCCCATGGTAGAACTTCAGGTTTAGTGTTAACAGATACTTAATCATCCGTTGGGTTCATTGAGGGTCGCTTGCCTCGCTGGTATACAGGAGGGGTTCCGTGTTAGGTGAGATGAGTGTGTCACAACTTAATGGAAAGGAGATCTACCTTCCAGATGGCAGGTTGCTTGGAGTAGTCGGAGAGACCGTCATAGACGGCGCTCAGTTATGCGCCACACACCTATTCGTAGCAGGTTGTCCCGATGAATTAGTAGAGAAAGGAGTTCATCTGACAATCCCGTGGCGTTGGGTTAGATCAATCGGGGACGTAGTTATTTTGCGTTGGTTTCCAAAGACTCCGATTCCATACGAACATTGAGGTGAAAAATTGACCCTTGAAGTTCATGTCCTAGGAACATCCTCTGCAAGACCTGCACAAGGTCGCTCAGTTTCAGGCTCAATAGTTGAAACGCCCGAGGGGATGTTCGTCGTAGACTGTGGAGAAGGTTTCCAAAACCGTTTGGTAAAACATCGCTCACAAATGAAAAGTTATGCTGGGCGGCGCCTTAAGATGTCCAAGGTATCTGCAATTTTGTTGACGCACGGGCATTTAGACCACACATGGGGAGTTCTACCATGGATGCAAACCATGGCGCTTGATGGAAGGAAGGACAAATTATGGGTAATTGGCCCTACAACTTCAGAAGTCATCGATGCATTACTAGGGAGTGAAACCGAACCTGAAGTAACTCCTTCGGACCTGGTAATCCAGTACGATATGTGGATGGATCTAGGTGCGACAAGTGATGCACTGGGATACGAGGTCCAATGGGTCCTCGGCGATGGTGAAAGGTGGGTCAACATGAACGATGGCTCGCAAATCCCTTTACCTCAACCGATGAAGAAGGTAAAAATTTCAGCGTACAGTACTCAACATACTGTACCATCTTGTGCTTGGAGAATCTCGCTGGGTGAGAGAAAAGGTAAGTTCGATAGAGAGTCTTCCAAGCACCTACCAGATGATATCAAAGCCTCTCTAGCTGCAGGCAATGATGTAGAATACAAAGGAGACATACTGAAGGCGACGGATTTTCGTTCAGATACAATTCCGGGTTTGTCGGTCATCATCTCTGGTGATACTGCAGAACAGGCAATTGATTCGGATTGTAATCTTCTAATTCACGAAGCAACTTTCCTTCAATCACACGCTGATATTGCAAATGAGCATCTTCATTCAACCGCCGCAGGTGCTGCTCGAACCGCCGTTGAATGTGGCGCTAATCATCTCGCACTTACTCATTATTCAGCGCGATTGGATAGTCATGATGAATCCCTAGCAGAAGCAAGAGGAATACATGGCTCTGTTGTTGCATTATCTGATGGAGATAGATTAGTGTTGAATGATGATTTGTCACTTATACACCTAATCAAATCAGAAGAAGGTTGGACTCAACAGGTTTGAGGCAATTTGAAAACCGAGATGCTTGTTAGCAAACACATGAGTCGTCCACGTTTACTCATCTTCCTGCTGGCCGGGCTGTTGATTGCCCCCATGGTTTCAGCCATAGAAGGACGAGCAGCACCTCAATGTGCTGAATTCGATCTTTCAGATGTAGTCACCTCAAGTTCAGGAGTATCTGTAGAACCAGGTGCGTGCTTGATAGTTGATATCGGAGTTAGGAGCCATACCACTACCCTTGCAATTGATATCGAAGTATTGGATGATGCAATGGACGTTTTGATGTTTGACCAAAATGCGGTTCAAACCTACAAAAACGGCCAAAATTATCGCTCTTCATTTAATTCAGAATCCTCTTTTGAGTCGATGATTGGTTCTGAATGGCTTGATTGGGCACCTCCTCAGTCAATCAATGCAAAGAATTGGTACATCGTTTTCGATAATTCTGCCCATGATGGGGACGAGGGACTCGGAGACCAAGGTGGAATGATGTCTAGATTCAAACTTCAACTTGCTCCAGCTTCAGTTGAAGACTATCCATTATTGCACGATACATTCATTTTGCAACCCGGTGAAAGAATCAATTTGGCATCATTCAGCGTTGATTATGGAACAGATTTCTCATATTGGGCACATCCGCTTTCTGGTAGCGGTGATATGTTCATCCAATCTGATAATCAGTTATCGGGAGACCTCATCATTTCTAACACAGGGATGGAAGATTTTGGCGGTCAAGATACGACACAGATTGATTGGACAGTTCCACAGTTTTTGGACTTGCAAAATCTAAATCTTATGGCTGAAGCCGGCTCATCAGGACTTCATTTTACTGTCAAAGCTTGGTTTAACCCAGTACTTGCACCTAAAATTGTGGATTACTCTAGTTCGACTACGACTATTGGTGAGAAGATTACTTTAGATGCTAGCAGCACTCCAAATAGCCTTCAGCAATTGCTATCATTATCTTGGGATTTAGACTCTGATGGTTCTGTAGATGCTACAGGAAATTTGGTGGAGGCATCATGGTCAACTCCAGGAATCAAGACAGTGAATCTTACTGCACAATCCCAGTCCGGTGAGACCACAGTCGTGTCACACCAAGTCGAAGTTTTGGATGTCGAAGACCCAACTGCAGTAATCACAGGGCAGGGTGGCGTCATCGATTTGAATGGAGATAGAAGACTACTACGTCTGTCTGATATGGTCTTACAAGCTTCGAATTCATATGACGACCATGCAATAGCATCCGCTTCATGGAGCGTTGATGGCGTAACTAAGTCAAATGCATCACAATATACCGTTAGTTGGTCACAGATAGGAACCTATGTTGTCACATTAACAGTCATCGATCCTTCTGGGAATACAGGTTCATCTAACACAACAATTGTTGTTTATGATTCCACAGAACCGATTTTGGTATCCACAGATATTACAGAAATTACTGAGGTAGAACAGGGTGAAGAAATAGAGTTGAAAATTAAAGCTGCAGACGAATGGGATTCGCAAGAAGACCTGCGATTCACTTGGGACTTAGACCTGACAAAAGATACCAATGGAGATGGCGATTCGACTAACGATGCTGATTATACCGGATCAACATTAGCAATTTCATTCGATGAAATAGGAAAAGCAAGATTTGCAGTTACTGTGTACGACCAATCTAACAACACAGATTTCGAGATTTTCGAAATTCAAGTAAAAGAGCCACCTAGTGAAGCCGGATTGATTGCGATTGTTGCGATAATTTTTGCAATAATCATCGTTGTTTCTGGGGTCGTTTTGTTTGGATATAAGGGAATTCAAAGAAGGCATGCAGTTGACTTATTGATGCAAAGCGGGCTATCGGAGGTAGAGGCGAAGGCAAGGATTCAGAGTATCGCTCGAGGAACAAAATTGTCCGCATTTGCAAATGCCTACCAAATGGCTGGAATATCCGATGGCAGTGTAATCATGTCTGCAGACCAAATGCAGACTGAGGCTAAGGCACAAGAATTTGCAGCAATTTATGGTAGCGATTCTCAACAAGACCCTAATGCAGGATTCATGCCAAGTCCGGCAGTTAGGAAGGTCGATCCAGCCCTTGCTGAAGCCGCTTTGGCAGCATTTGCTGACGAGCCAGCTAAACCGGTAGTTGCTCCATCTGCGCCTGTTTCGGGCAGAGTCAGGAGCGGAGGTGTTTCATTGCCACAATCTGCTAACCCAGCATCTCACACTCTCCGTACTGAATGTACGTCTTGTGGTAAGCCGTTTTCGGTTAATCTACCACCATCTGCCAACAGCGTAGTAGTCGCATGTCCTTCATGTGGAAGCGAACAATTTGTTGAGCGCTGAAAAGCGCTGTAATCGCGCCCGCGAAGGGGATGGTTTCATTTGGGTGTAGGAACCAAATTAGAACTGATGTCAACTGAAGGCGTGCGAATGCTCCATCGCGGAGTCCCGCAACCTTTGGATTCACGAAAGGTAGCAGTAGTGCTAGTAATCGTGATGCTGTTGCCTATTTTCACCCCGGTCACAGCCGATGAATCAGTCGGTAGAGACGATTTCGGAGTCCTTGCAGCAATGGCGAACGCTCTTACTGAGCAGAGAGATTCTGGAGAGGACGAACTTGCACATGATTCAGCAGAAGGTATCCTAAGTGCTCTAGAAGCGAGGGGTAGAGAAATCGGTGACGGAGATGCCTTGTTAGCTACAGATGGTGTAATCGGCGATATTTCAATGCGTGAAACTGATCCCCTAGAGCCATCACATCCCCGTCCATATGTCTACTTGACAGACCCAAATTCACATCCAGATGGATGGCCAAACAATTTACTTGATACTCTGTTTGAATTGCCTCCAAGTTTCAATGACCCTTTAGCCATTGGTGCTAACACATACTCTGTTTATGTCAACTACACTGCAAGGAACAACGGCCCACAACATGAAGCCTGGGAATATGGAACATTTACTGGCGACATACTGTCATTAGATGGCGCAGGCATATTTGAAAATGCGATAGACATTGATGGTGATGGTAGTAATGATGTTGCTGTTGGTCTTTCGATTGTTGGCCTAGGAACCCAGGGAGAAGGGTGGGGAGTTCAATGGAGTGATGGATTAATTCCAACTATTGAAGAAATCTGGATACGACCTAACTTTCAATGGAAAGTCAGAGTTCTAGACCATAATGACCCATTGTGGGATGACATGGCGAGTATGGAAGTATCACTGATGAAGGGCGTAGCCTATGATTTGACTTTCACAGGGGATGGAGAATCATACGCCTTGGTCATTGATTCCAGATTCACTCAACCACCACATGATTTCCAAGTACGCGTCGGATTAGACCAAATGACTTTGAAAGTTACAGAAACTTTCACCAACATTATCCAAGTGTTGAACATTTTCAATGGGGGAGATGAATCCGGACTTGAAGTAACATCGGTATCTGCACCGTATGCAATCATGATTTCAAATCCAAACAGAAATTCGGCTAATGAACAAACCGATTGCGAGGATTCATCATGGTATGACCCTATTGCCGACCACGATGCTGAGAGTAGAACGCATAAATGTGGGTATTCGGTAGGAATTGGTTATGTTCATTTCAAAGAACCAGATATAGACGGATTCAGAGATCTAGATGAAATCGGATATATCGATGTGGGATTACACCCTGTCTTGGGAGACACATTGATTCCAGAGGAAGTTGATTTGGTAATTCGCAACGATAATGCTGGAGAAAACTCATTTGACAACATTGAGATATTTAGCGACACAGATGCGGATCTTTATTTCCATTATTTCGAAGACCGCTCTGCCCACATCGAAGAAGGTGGACAATTTGGAAACATCACAGATTCACGAGGCTGGGTTCGAGATATGCCGAAGGGAACCTTGCCTCAAGAAGAAATCGATGCGATTTTCACCTTGATTGGTGAAGCACCGGGCTCATCGAACCTCCCCGGACAAATGCCAAACAGGTTATCTCTGATCATTTCTATCAAGAATTATACAGCCGATGACTCTACAAATGTCGCAGATTCAACTTTATTGCTCGACCCAAGCGACAACAGATGGAACAGCTTGATATTGATTGCAGGTACTGAAAGAATTGGTAAGTTGGAATATGTTTCAACTTTCCAAAGACACGGCTATGCAATTGATTCATCCTCTATGGAGGTAGAAATAGTCGATTTGCCTGAAGTTGTTGCAGTTTTCGGGACATTTGAGATACCCTCCTCGAATCGTATAAGAGTCGAATTCGGCACAGCACCAGATTTGCTGAGTGAAGTTTTGGATAATGTAGTGCTCAATTTGGTTGAAATCATTCTCGACTTAGGCACTATTTTGAATGGGCTTCCGGAAGCGATAGTTGGCACTGCGGGGGAATCCAGCGGAGAGATATTCGTACAAATGTTCGACCAAGTTAGAGAAACCTGGAGTGACGGAAGCACTCGTTCTGAGACTACGGTCTCAAGTTTGAGTCTAGCAATAGGTAGTAGCCCACATCCGGTGATGGGCAAGGACCACATTCTGCTTGCAGAAGACCTTGATTACACAGACAATAACGGGAATGTTGATGGGAAATATGGTCGGATAAATGGCCCGCTAGTTCCAGTTGGAATGAGTGTACGTATGACAGATATCTCCGGCGTATCATACTCATACAATCAAGATACGGATTTGCGAACAATATCCCTATCTGGAGTTTCTGGTGAAGAACTAATCATAGGGCATCTAACTCATTTCTCAAATACAACCGATGGTGAAGTCAAACAATTTGCATCAATATCAAATCGCCCGGGTAATCTAACTATCTCACAACAGGGTTCAGTGATTACTTATTCCGCAACTGACGAGATCGGCACAATTACTTACAGCGGAGAAGGTGATGGTCAATACAATGCATTGAGATTGAATGGATTACCTTCACAATTCGAGTTGGAACTTGGCGATACGCTAGCTATGTATGCTCCTGATGGGATTGATTCGATAGAGGTACAGATTTCCAATGCCTCGACTCCATTAACTATGGATGACGACCACGCAAGATTCTGGATAGACCAAAACATCGGTGAAGCCAGCATGTCTCTGAAGTTGTCAAATCTAACCTCCGTTGTTCTCAGCCCTCCCCAAGATCCGGGTGCGCTTGGCCCGACAGGAAACAGTGAGCTAGTGATGAACAGAACCGGTTCGGCACCTTTCAGCGTTCTACTAGAAGATGTAAGCGACAGGAACGATGAATTCCTGGGTCTCTCCGGACGCATCCATCTTGACCCCTTGCCAGCGAATGTAACTCTCTCACTACCGTCTTCTGAGAATTCAGATATTATCTCAATTCCAGAATTTGGCGACGCCGATGGTATTCTCGCTCTCTCGTTCTTCCTTTCAGGAATGATTGATTTTGGTTCTTCAGTAAACGATTTCGCAGTGGAGAGCATGGTCGATTTGGGCGATGCTTCGAATATTGCAAAGAATATGAGCCTTGGACTTAATTTGAAAACTGGCGAAGAATTCGATATTACTTTGGACGTCAAAAAGGGAGTAAATGTTCCCAATGAACCTCGATGGGTTCATGGTATTTCGGGAGAAGTATTGGAAGCTACACAATTGGTATACAATTATTCATTGATGCCTGAATTTACGGAAAGTTCCAGAACAGTTGTTAGCGATGCACTCGAAGACTTTAGAATTACAAAACAAGAACGTGATGATGTAATTCAAGCCCTGACATGGGGCGGATTATCCGATGCCGAATCATTGGTCGATGCTATGGAAGACGGATACATTTCGGCTAGAGAATTGAAATTATTGGATAACGCCACTTTGGAAGAAGAAGGTGTAACATTTGAACAAAGGCGTTCTTGGCACAGTAAGATATGGATGCCTCAACTTCCTGCTGGTTTGATCAAGCTAACTTACATGGTGGAAATTAATGATGAGGTGCCTCAATTTACTATTGAAGCATCGCTTGAAGGTTGGACACCTTCCCGCCCAGTACTCACTATCGAATTGAATGGATTGACTAGAACTGATACGACGATGGTGCTCACAGGATTGGATACAGAACTTTCGCGGAATGTTAACATCAACGCTACAATATCCACAGAATCTGATTTAGTAATTCCAAGGACTACCATCGACATGTCATACAAGCTCGGTGAGAGATTAGAAAATGCTAGGATTTTGCAAAACAATCAATTGAGGGGAATTAGGACTGAAATGATGATGTTCGATGTTCCACAGAATGCAACTTTGTATTCTAAGATTGGAGATATTTTGCAGGCTGATTTAACAGTCCCGCCTGCAGATAGAATCAATGGCCGTGATTCTGCAGATTCGATGATGTTACAACAATTAAGATTGGTAGATGGAGTCTGGTGGCCATCTACTATGTTCATCAGAGACGTCCCCGGAGAAATGCATTTACTCGCTGCACCAGCTAGTAATTTCGATATTCATGAAGAGCGCTCATTCCAAGGAATGTTCGAGATGGCGTATTCTTCCAACAGTGATGAAATGGATCTATTTATTGAAACTAAAGGGAAATCACAGAACATACGAGGTAACAATTTGATGCTATCAGAAAATCTGCCTGACAGATTCACGATGGAAGTCACTGAAGACTATGGTGCAAGTATTTCGGCATCAGGTAACGGTGTTGAAAAATTGTATATTCGCAGAAGCAATTCTCAAATTCAAGATGGTGTAAACATTGTATCTGCTGAGTTGGTTGGAGAGAATCTCAAAGGAGCAGAAGTCCACATTTATCGCCCACTAGGCTACCCAGTTATTGTCGTAGATGGAATTACTGGTGGAAGAATTGTAGCTACTGCACACACAGAAGTAGATGTCTTAGG
>DAGO01000103.1:13540-14837 GCA_002498185.1 Euryarchaeota archaeon UBA10
TGATGCCCAATTTACTGGTGGTATTCCTACAGCATCCAGCGTAGGAGTTAACGGAGTTGTTTCGGATTTATCGTTGATTAGCAGCCTTACAGGTGGCGAAATAGAAACAACACACATCATGATTGGAGACCCAATTTCATCTGGGCTAGCGACTGTAATTGCGGCGGTGACAGGATGAGCGAAGATTATGATGAGGAGATGGAGAAAGAACTCCACGAAATGTCTCAGGAAATCGGTGAACGTGTCAAAGAAATCGCCGAGAGTATCCATCCTATGAGGGTTGCATTGGCGGGCGTTGTTTTAGTGATGCTACTAGGGGCATTGGTTTCGACTTGGTATTGGGTCATTCCTCGTGACGATGTCGAAATCGAAGTAATGTACTTGCAAAGAAATGGACACATTGTTCTTGCAGAATTAGTAAATGATGGTAGTAGAGAAATCACCGATGTAACTCTCACAGTAGAGTTTGTAGATGCTGAAAAGACTGTTTTAGACAGTTTGGAAGTAACTTTCGATTCTATACCTAGTCATACAAGTATTTCAGGCGACAAAATGGAGATGGAGATCCTTGGTTATTCTGTCTGGGAAGAATATACAATTCAGATCGAGATAATTTGGACCAACTTCAAAGGTGAAGAAAACAAGGAGCAATTCATTCACATAGTTGCAGATAATATTACAGAAAAATTCCACAACGATTGTGAAGAAGTAACGTGGTTCTTTTGAGACTATACTAGGTAACTCCTAAAACGGACTTTCAACGCCCTATGGGTGTGCGTAGAGCCTTCCTGTTGCTCATCATATTCCTTCTTTCAGGAATACCGGTTGCGAATCAACCTGTAATTAATGAAGAGGAATCGAATGTAGAGTGGATTAGGTTCGATTTACCTGAAGATTCAATCCGTAACTTAGTTGGTGAGTTAGATAAATCGCTGGCACTCGAGGAGCGCCCTCTTCTAGCTCATTCCAGATTAGGCATTCACGATGCTTCTGGAGTTCTATTCGACACCGATATTCCAGAAGAATTGTTGGTTTCAAGACCTGATTTGTCACTGGTTCTAGTTTCTACAGACTATCGAATATCTGAGGTCAGAGGTGCAATTTCTGACCATCCTGGAGTTACTGTAAGAGAGTTCATCTCTCCATCTGGGTTAATGATTCAAGGAACACAAAATGGTCTTGGTAGTGTAATTTCTATCGAAGGTGTTGCATCTGTTCAGCCGGTTCCTCTAGCTATGTTGGTTGATTTTTCAGTTATGGAATCTTTAGAAAACACGCCGGTTAGAATCGAATCATG
>DAGO01000095.1:0-5323 GCA_002498185.1 Euryarchaeota archaeon UBA10
GGCTCTTCTTCATCTCCAAGCCCTTCTTCAGGCTGTGAACCATCCCACTCGCCGCTGTTGAGTGCTGCCAGCCTTTCCTGAGCATGGGCTGCATTGGCAGCTCTAGTTTCTGGGTCATCGATTGTGAATTCACAGATTAGCATAATCGGGTCGCCACTGGTGATTTCGCCCTCATATTCTAGAATCTCTCCGCCCGCATTACAGACAACCTTGAACTTAGTTGGGTCTCGGGAGCGTCGCTTCTTGTGCTTCTTGTAGTGGTGGACATATGCCTTGTATGTTCCACCAGGTGCCTTTCCTTCTGGCCAAACAACATTCTCGACAGGCTTCTTGGTTTCTGGCCTTACATTGGCATCTACATCCAATTCTCCACCACATGCAGATTCTCTGTTACCACCGTGGATTCTTTCACCAGATGGACATACTACGTGTAGATCTAAGTCGTTGTAATTGTTCCACATTAGTGAAATCTGAACATCAGAAGACTTTGCACCTTCTCTTTCCAATCTCGACCTGAGTTCTTTCATTGCTTCCTCTGTGGCCTTTATCGATTCTAATTCAGCAGCTTCATTTTCAACAATTTCAGCTAGGCGCTGTTCTTCTGCCTCTGCAAGTTCAACTTGTCTCTGTTCCTCAAGTTCGATAGCAATGCGCTCTTCTTCAGCGATTCTCTCGGTCTCTTGGGCTATTAGTGCACCCTCGATTTCTTCATCTGTACCTCGCTCCTCAGGTGCTTCGAGATTGAATTCACAGACCAGCATAATCGGGTCTCCTGATGATAATTCAGCCTCGTAATGCTTCACATCACCGCCAGCGTTAACCACAACTCTGAATTTAGTTGGGTCTTTTGAGCGTCGCTTCTTGTGTTTCTTGTAATGGTGGACATATACCTTGTATTCACCAGGAGGTGCTTTGAAATCAGGCCAGACAATGTTTTCAACAGGCTTCTTGGTTTCTGGGCGTACATTTGCATCAACATCCAGTTCACCACCACACTCTGACACTTTGTTGCCACCGTGGATTCTTTCTCCGGAAGGACATAGAACGTGCAGGTCCAAATCATTGTAATTGTCCCACATTAGTGAAACCTGAACTTCAGATGTCTTTGCTCCCTCTCTGTCTAGACGCTTTTCAAGTTCTCTCTCGGCTTGTTCAGAAGCCATTTGTTCCTCGAGTGCATCAGATTCCTCTTGGGCGGCGATTTCTGCCTGCCTTTCTTCTTCGGCTTCTTGCAAATCTTGCTGTCTTTCGGCTTCTCTCTCTGCAGCCAAGCGTTCTTCTTCTGCAATTCTCTCGGCTTCTCTCTCCGCAGCGAGTCTTCTTGCTTCTTCCAACTCTGCTTCACGAGCTGCCTCGTACTCTGCCTTCTTGCGTGCTTCTTCAGCCTCAAGTTCAGCGAGTCTTGCCTTCTCTTCTTCCATCATTCTAGCGGCAGCTTCCTCTGCCAACTTCTTGCGAACTTCTTCTTCAGCAAGCCTAATTGCTCTCTCATCCCTTCGCTTGGAGTCAAGGTGGCGCTCTACTTCTGCTAATTTGCGGTCAAATTCATTATGAGCAGCAGAAAAATCAGGGGCACCGCGACGTGTCAGGTCTTGGCGATGGATGGTCATAGTCCGTGAACTGCGGTCATCTTCTCTAACTAGCATGAACCAAATTCCAAAGAGGAATGCTCCCCCGAGGAACCCAACCATTAGCCAAGAACCCAAGTCCATTGTCCAACCCTAGAACAAACTGGGACTTATTTCCATCGCCTATAATTACATTCTTTTTTCGGACTATTGTGACAAATCTTTGACCTTGTCAACCAAGTCCATTTTACTAATTCTCCACATTCCAACTGGGGTCAAAGCAATAGAAATCGCAGTAATAATTCCAACAATTGTAAATGTTGCAGCAAATTGTGGCTCGATAGTGAAATAAAATGCCCATTGAACTTGTGATTGTATCAGCAATACAGTTCCAAAGAAGGCGAAAATTGCCCCTAAGATCCCACCGATTAAGCCAATTCCAAGGTGTTCCCAGAACATCATTTTACCTATTTTCTTCATAGGCGCACCCAAAACACGCAAGGTTGCTAGTTCGGTATCTCTTTCTGCTAAATTCATCAATAGAGTGTTGAACAGTACTGCGATTGCAATGATGATTCCCAAGAATTGAACTGAAGAGATAAACTGTTGCTGCTGTTCAAGTAGAGATTCAAATGTCTTGATAGAATCGCTCTTCAAACTGTATCCAACTGTGATATCCGACAGGCCATCCAGAGAGGTCCCATCAGGCAATTGAATCAAAATGGAGGTAGATTCTATTCCTGTCAAACCTGACAAGTCAACTCTGTGGAAATAGATGGTGCGAGAAACTTCGCCTTTTGTGATACCTGTGATCTCAACATTGTGCATGGTATTGCCCACCATGATTGAAACTTCATCGCCGGTATTCCAACCTAAGAATTCGGATGTTCCTTGATCGATGAGAACTTGCGTCACAACACTGTTAGGAGCAGGCAATTTACCATCCAATAATTCCACAGAAATCATTGAGGATTTATCATCCATGGTAGAAAAATCATCCAATCCATATGCTAACAATTCTCGATTATCATCAACCAATCCGATTGGGAAATTTATCAATAACTCGTATTGCCCTTCACTTTCGCCAACCCATTCAATGACTGTATCTTCTCCACCAATTGGAGCTGATGCTTGAACATCCCATGATTGCTTATCCTTGATATTCCCAAGTAGACTGTCTTCCATTGAATTCATCATGAAAAGCATAGCACCAAACAATAACATCGAGATACCTACGGCAAAAAAGGTGAATCCGACACGCATTGGTTTACGTAAACTTGACCTTATGGAGAGGCCAACAGTTGCAGGAAGTTTTGATGTTAACCTTTGTAACTTGCGAGATGAAACTTTCACTTCATGTTGTCCTCTAAAGACCTTCAAGGGTTGCAAACGTGAAGCTTGCCAAGCAGGACGTATCCCCGCTAGCAGTACAATGATCATAGCAATTATTACTATTTGAGAAACCAATGCATAATCGGTCTCATATCTTATCGGCAATCCAATAATATCTTCATAGAATGAAAGCATACCTGGCGCGCCAAAATAGATTCCCAGCAATATACCAACTACTGAACCGAACAATCCTATGAACAGAGGAGCGATGATGTAACCAGGCATAATAGCCATCTTTGGAACTCCTAATGTACGAAGAACAGCTATTTCTTTGGCTTGTGATTGAATCAGTCTTTGCAAACTTAGGAAGATTGTAATTCCAGCAATTGCAGCAATCATACCTGTGACGTAAGGATACATCTTCGATGCACCTTCAGCATCAGCCCGCAACAACTCGACAGAGAAAACACCAGAGCGGTCGTACACACTCACGGGAGAATCATCCACGACATACATCAATGCGGAAATATCGTTTACCAATTTAGTAAGTTCAGGATTTTCATTCAACTCAGTGGTTGATTGAAGGTCGTAGACTGGTGAACCTTCTAGATCAATGAGAATCATATTGGATGAACCAGCACTCAAATTTGCAAGTGCCTCTAAACCTTCATCGGTCATGTAACCGGTAGCAAAGGTTCCGGCTTCTGCTGGTATGGATGAGCCCTCTGTTGCAAAATATAGATGCATGGAATGAAAGCCGATTCCAACTACTTTGTAGGTTGATTTACCATATCCGGAACTTATCTCAATTGTGTCTTCAACCTCAATCTCTAAAGCTTTAGCAACATGACTATCCAGCACAATTTCATCTGAGTTTTCAGCAATCCTGCCAGAAGACAATTCACTGTACGTGGGCATCCAAACCTTATCCACTAGCCCCTCATCAATACCGTGCCAAACAGCAGGAATTGGTTTTTCATCGCCACTCGAATCTGAAGTGAACATCATTCCGTCGAGAATTAATCTAGGCTCACAACTCTCTAGTTTGTAATTTGAATCCGGCCAATCGTTTTCTATGCTTGAACAAATGTTTTCAGAGGCCGACTCATTCCAAACCCCACTAGGGTTTTCGACCCATATATCTGCAAGATTTATTCCATCTTCGCCATCATAAATGCCGTCATAAAGTGAGGTCGCAGCATTAGCATATGTGCCAAATGAAATTCCCGCAAAAACACCGACTGCTACCATGAAAACTACCGCAGATAAACGCAGTTTAGTGCGCCACAGGCTCCTAGCCAGTCTTTTCGTTAGCAACATTGACATTCCTAACCCTCACTGGTTGACCTTTTCATCTGAAACTATTTTTCCGCTATCCAGCCTAATCACTCGAGTAGCATATTGTGACAGTTTTTCGTCATGTGTTACCATAATTGTAGTGATATCTTCCGCTTCGCATGCTTTGACGAGCACTTCCATCACCATTTCCGAGGTTTTGGAATCTAAATTACCTGTTAACTCATCACCGAGTAGTAATTTTGGACTCTTGGCTAAGCTTCTAGCGATTGCAACTCTTTGTTGTTGTCCGCCGCTTATCTCTGCAGGGAACCTGTCGACTTCGCTCTCTAGACCAACTAATTTCAACAATTCAAGCGCTCTATCTTTGTCCCTACCTCCAGATAGCTCTTGGATCAATAGAATGTTTTCTAAGACTGTCAAGTCTTGAAGCAAATTGAAAAATTGGAAAACATATCCTATGTTCTCTCTGCGAAATGTCGTCATTTCTTCGGACTTTTCTCTCGGCACATCTTTTCCCGCAAACGAATAAGTTCCCGAGGTTGGGCTATCTAGAGCAGCTACGCAATTCAGTAGAGTAGTTTTTCCAGAACCCGATGGACCAAGAAGAACTATTCTTTCTCCCTTTTCGATTTCTAAATCTATTCCGTCAAGAGCTCTAACAACTCCCGAGGCCATGTCATAGTGCCTTTCTAACCCGCTAATCTCCATCAGTGGCATATCTAACGTGTTCCGGTCTAGATTTCGATTATTAGGCTCTTTCCATATAGGCCCACATTTGAAGTATAACGGGCTCAAGGGTATATTGTGCGAGAAGTCCAGTTGAAGTGGAATGCAGATTCCATTTTAGCATCAGATATGGGTCTAATTACTCAGGTTGCTGCTGTTTTCGAAGTTGTAGCGCATTTGGAAGTCACGAAAACTGGCGTTCGTCAACTTGTCAAAATTACATTCAATGAGGGAATGGGGCCGAAGGACCTAGATGACATCTCATATCTAGAGGTCGAAGGACCTCTGAACCCATACCCACTTCCTGAAGTAGGAAAACAAGGATATGTTGTCGTCTGGAACAAGCATCCACTATCCGTTTCTGCAATCAATTTCGATAGTTTGCATGTCATTCCTCC
>DAGO01000095.1:5702-24445 GCA_002498185.1 Euryarchaeota archaeon UBA10
GTTAGTGGATTTCTGAAGGCGGCACGAGTAATGCTTCCACCAGACAATGTAAATGTGGTAGATGTAGCAGAAATAGAAGATAGTATCAAACAAATTTTGACTCCAAAGCAATTAGAAGTTGCAATTTTAGCTGTTCAATCTGGATATTACCAAAATCCTAGACAAATAAGCAAGAAAGAGCTATCTGAATTATCAGAAATTCCACGCTCTACTCTACAAGAGCACCTTGCGAAAGCAGAGGCCGCATTGGTTGAATGGGCTGTCAAGACACACCTTTCAAAATAGAAAGCAAAGCCTTGTAATAAACCACCTATTGGCTGATAACATGAGCGATAAAGAGACGCTACTACCGAAAGGAAAAGGCGTCTGGATTCCAATCGACCACGGTGTTTCTGATTTTCCCGTCAACGGATTGGAAAATTTGGACCAATTGATTGAAGCGATTTCCCACGCTGATGCAATCGTTGCCCAAAAGGGGGTCGTTTCACATTATTCTTCTAGCAATGCAAACTTTGTTGCCCACCTTTCTGTATCTACCAGGCATGCGGGAGAAAGGAACAGCGACAAAATGTTGGTCGGAAGTGTAGAAGAAGCCCTTTCAAGGGGCGCCAAAGGTGTTAGTGTCCAAGTAAACATGGGTAGCCCTGACGAGCCCGAGATGATTGAAAGATTAGGATTAATTACCCAAGATTCACACTTCTTGAATTGCCCTGTACTAGGAATGATTTACCCAAGAGGAGAAAATCTTGACATCATGGAAGGTGATGACACAAACGCTGCTGCACACGCAGCAAGACTCGCATTCGAATTAGGATGCGATGTAGTCAAAACAAAATGGACTGGTTCTGTTGAATCATTCCGCAAAGTTACCTCCTCCGTACCAATCCCAGTTTTGATTGCGGGAGGACCTGCTGGAGCAACCACTGAAGAAACGCTGACCACTGTCTACAAAGCAATGCAAGCAGGAGGCGGTGGAGTTTGCATGGGTCGACAGGTATTCTCACATGCTAATCCAAAAGCGATGGTGTCTGCACTGAAAGCAATTATTCACGACGGTTCTAGTGTAGAAGTGGCAATGCAAGAGTATGGATTGTGATATGATGCAAATATGGCTTGAATCTGGCGAGCCCACCCAAGGCGTCGATTTGATTCTAGGCGAAAATTTGCAGATAGATGGAGAAGCTTTGTACATCGAAGGTAAGCAAGTTGGACGCAGGGTTGACGTAAGTAATTCCGAAGGGCAATCTAAAGCCCGTGCAATGGCAGGTAGCGTAGAATGGATTCTTCTTGACCTAGGAGAATGGAAGATGATACCTATCGAGAATATTATCGCTGCATGTGATGGAGGACCAACTAAAGTTGCGGCAAGAATTTCTTCTCCCGAGCAAGTTCTTGGTGCTGCATTTGCTCTACAAATCGGCGTCGATGCATTACTAGTCGACGAAAAAACCCTCCAAACAGCACTGATTGCTAAATCCCAAAGAGGAGAGGTTAGGATTGATGCTATTGATGAAACTGCCAAAGGAGAACTAGAATTATCCTTCCTAGAAGTTGTTGAGGTAAGTGAAGGAGGAGTTGGAGACAGAGTTTGTGTCGACCTTACTTCCTTATTAGATCCGGAAGAGGGGATGATTGTCGGTTCGAGTTCGAAATCGATGGTATTGGTCCATGGTGAAACTGTAGAATCTGAATTTGTACCTACCAGGCCATTCAGAGTTAATGCTGGCGCATCTCATTCCTACATCATGATGGCAGATGGAACAACTTCATACCTCAGCGAACTGAAAATGGGTGACGAAGTTTTGGTCGTGAATGGAAATGAAGAATCACGTAGTTGCGTCGTTGGAAGAGTCAAAATTGAGAAGCGGCCGTTTATTTTATTCCGATGGAAGAATGAAAATGATAATGAAGCAGGGGTTCTCTTGCAGCAAGCGGAGACGGTTAGGCTCATATCTGAATCCCACGGACTTGTATCAGTAACTGAACTAGTGCCCGGCATGAAATTGCTGGGTTGGAATGGAGGAGCCGGGCGCCACGTAGGGCAAACAATCAGCGCTGAAGTGGATGAAAGGTGAGGTGTAAAAATGGCAGTATTGGGTTCTGGTAACTCAAATGGAGGATGTAGCCTACTACATGCTGCTGGCATTGGATATGGAGCATCTCTCGCCTTGGACCTACCGGTTAAAGTTAGACTACTCGATAAAGAATCAAAGAGGGTTTTAGATGACCCGGATGGATTGCTAGAACAGGTTCTAGTCGCTTGGAAAAATGCTGGCCACTCTGTTCCCAACGGTGAATTATACTGGTCTGTGAGGTCTGAAATCCCTCCTAGACAGGGTTTGAAATCTAGTTCTGCAGTCGCTGTGGCAGCCATTAAGGCCCTTTGTGATGCTACTGGAATAGAATTAGAGAATGCAGACATTGTTGACATTGCAGCTGCTGCCCAATTATCTGCAGGTGTCTCGATTACAGGAAGTTATGATGATTCATGGGCTGCTCTAGAAGGTGGATGGAAGTTAGTCAATGCAAATGCAGAGGATGCCCGCTCGGGATTATTGCTTGAATCGCCAGGCCCGCCATCGGATGACTGGGCAGTGATTTTGGTTTGTCGAGGGGATAGAGAAAAAAGACCTGAATTGGAGGACTTCACTTTGCACCAACAGGCATTCGTTCAAGCGCTTAACGCATTACAAGAAGGCAACGACCTAGTTGCACTTACTTGGAATGGCAGAGGAGTAATCGGTGCCTTGAATGACCCTATTGGAAGAAGACTGACCAATGATGCATTCGTTAACGGAGGGAGAGCAGCAGGAATTAGTGGCTCAGGCCCCGCAATTGTGATCTTTGCATCTGCTGTCAGTAGACCAACAATTGAAAGAATCAAACAATGGTACAGTAAAAACGACTCAATGGAAGTGATTGAAACTAAGGTTATCAATGCTGATTTCGGTTCTATGGACGAATAACCATATTCTTGAATGAAAGCCTGCTGAACCACTCTGATACTCATGCGCATGAGCCTAGGCGAAAACATGGTTGTGACTCTATTTGGAGAGTCCCATGGCCCCGCAGTAGGCGCTCTTATAGAAGGAATGCCGCCAAATATCGAGCTAGATGCTGACCAACTAATTGCCGACATGATTGCAAGAAGACCCGGTTCGGGCTTAGCCAGTAAAAGGAAAGAAACCGATGAGGTTGAAATCCTGTCAGGAGTGCACTCTGGCAAGAGTACAGGAATGCCTATTCTTCTTCTAATTAAGAACCGAGATGTTCGTTCTAAGGATTATTCATTCTTGCCTTATCAGCCCCGTCCGGGTCATGTTGACCATCCTATCAATGTCAAGACTGAAGGCGCTGCTGACCTCAGAGGTGGCGGTTCTTTCTCTGCTAGGCTAACTGCTGGTTTGGTCGCAGCGGCATCACTTTCCCGCAACATGTTACCACCTGAATGGAAAATCGAAGCCAAGGTTGGAGCGCTGGGCGGACTGGAAGGCGATGCAGGAATTGAATTGGCCGAACAAGCCCGTAAAGACGGCGATTCCTTGGGAAGTCGTGTCGACTTGGTTATTTCAGGACTACCAGTAGGATTTGGTGAGCCTTGGTTTGAAGGGATTGAACCTGCACTAGCTAGAGCCCTAATGGCAATTCCAGCAGCCCGAGCAGTAGAATTCGGCCGCGGAGTAAATGCTGGCGAAATGAGAGGAAGCCAGCATAACGACAAATGGGGCAAGGATATGTCATTGTCTGAAGGAGCGGATGGAGCATTGGGTGGTATGGCAAGCGGAGCACCTATCCATGTTAGAATAACCTTCAAACCACCGAGTGGAATTTCTAAGCCCCAAGAAACATTCAATCAAGTCACAGAGATGATGGAAGAGCTAGCAATCAAAGGAAGGCATGACCCCGTTATTGCGCCAAGAGCACGCCCAGTCGTGGAAGCAGTAGCCAGATTGGTTATTGCGGACCTAGGGATACAAGGAGGATATATCGATGAATGATATCGTTGTCCACAAATTTGGTGGTTCTTGTCTTCGTGACGGGAATGACATCGACCAAATTGCTGAAATTATCAGTAGTACTGAAGGACGGCCGATAATCGTCGTATCCGCACTTTGGGGCATGACTGATAGATTGATTCGTGCATCGAGGGAGCCAAGATACGCTAGTAGATTGGTTCAAGATTTGACTTACCAGCATTTGCGATTCGCACCCGGCCTAGATTCTGGTGAATTTGGCGAATTGTTCAACAAGGTAATTTCTGGGATTTCTAAGGAGTTACTCAAACTTTCCAGTGGTGAAGAATCCTTACGTTCTGAAAACCTAATTCTAGCCGCTGGCGAAAGACTCAGTGCCTTAGCAGTAGCTCATCGACTGAGAGAATTCGGTATTGAAGGTGCTCACCCGGTTGGAGCAGAAGATATTGGTTTAAGATTGAAAGGAATTGGTAGAGCGAAAGAAATCGACATCGAATCTTCAAGCCTGAACCTCGACCGCCAAGAACTTGGAGGGGTCCCTATTCTAACTGGTTGGTTTGGGGAGGGAGATGATGGTAACATTGCACTTCTAACCAGAGGAGGTTCAGATCATTCTGCTGCAGCATTTGCTAGCCTAATGAACGCGTCAAAGTTGATTCTTTGGAAGGATGTCGACGGAATTAAAGAACTCAATCCACGATGGGGGATTGATACCCCTGCAATCCCATACTTGGGCTATGGACAGGCTGCTGAACTATCTATGCATGGGACACCAGTAATCCATCCAGCTACAGTATTTCCCTTAATTGAAGAAGGAATACCAATCGAAATCAAGAATTTCCATAACCGTGATTCAACGGTCTCTACTATTATTGGACCTGATATTGCAACAGACGAAGTTGTTGCAATCGGTTGCCAACCAGGAGTTGCAATGATCACTAATGATAAGCCATTGAGTAGTGATTTACTAATGGAGATTGAAAGGTTGGGAATTACTCCTTGGTTGATGAAATCGACACCTGAAGGCTTCAAAATCATCTTACCCAAGCAAGATTTACATCATTTGGAAAACATTATTCCGGGAAAAATTGAATTCAAAACTGCAATCATTTCTATTTTGGGAATGGCAGATATTGGAATTGAGCACGAATTGGTTTCCACAAATGAATACGGAACTAGAATTATCGTTGAAACAGACCAATTGCATGAGACAATTAGAGAACTGTATCATTCCTTATTCTCTCGCCAGGACTGCAAGTGAGTTGGTAGGTCAAGAGCGAACAACGCCCCTACAACCAAGAATACGAATAGTGTTCCAAGTGCGACACCGTACACTGAAATCAATTCTACCGATTCTTCCATTCTCAAAGCGGTTTGTTCTGAGAACAAAGAGATGAATGCTGGTAAGATTGTGTTAACTGAAAGAACTAGCATTGCTAAACTTCCTGCAATTAGTGGGTTGATTACAAGCGAGCGGTGATACTTACCAACAATCTTCTTTACGTTCATTACGTAAACTTCACGGGTTCTAATTGAGGTATCAAGCATGCTGAATCTGATTACGCCATTTGAGAGTTCAAAGTACATGACAAGTAGTACTGCGTAAACAACGACCAGAATTGTTAGCAGGAATTGGCTGTCACCAAATCCAAACAAATCTTGAGATAATGAAACCTTAGAGGATGCGAAACGCATTACTGAAAGGATGAACAAAATATATGATGTTAGCATAAATCTAGCATCCCTAGACATTGTACCCCAAAATCCGGTACCGATTGCACCTGCTACTACTATCAATTGTAGAATATTTGCAACGGTCATAGAACCGGTAATTGCAAACCAGATTGTTCCGACAGCAGGAGTAACGATGTATGTTAGAATGCCCAGAGCAATCAATACACCATAGCAACCTAGCTGCAGATTTTGTACCATCTTGTCCGCAGGCAGGAACTTCATCTTAGGAACCAAAGGTCCTCCAAGTAGACTTTCGACGAATGAAGGAATCTCAACGGTTGGAATTGCGTCTTTTGGAATATCTCCAGACGCATTGCCCTTGGCTGCTAACTTTTTCCTAGAAGGAGCGGAAGAGCGGACGGTCTTACCATCATATAGGTGAGCGGTATCTCCTGATTTTGCTGCCATTCATCTCCCTCCTCAGAATCCTCTTGCACCTGCTAGTGCGGTTGATAGTAGCATATCAGGCTCCCAATCCATGATGTTGACACCTAATCCTCTTAGTTCGCTGATTAGGACATCTCTCTCAGTCTTCAGAACTTCGTATCCAGTGCGGTCTAACCTCTTAGCATCGAATTCGAATTCAAGGCTAGATGGTGATAGAACGGTTACGTCGAAATCACGTGCTCTGAAGTCTCTCAAAGCGCTAACTACGGTAGGGTCATCTTCTAGATTCGATAGAACGATGATTGGGCTACCCTTGTTTATGTGTGGAAGAATCCTGTTAACTACTACTTGCAAAGGAATGTTTCCTCTAGCCATAGCACCGGCAAGTTTCGTCAGAATGACATACAACTGCTTCTTTCCAGTATCACGGTCAACGCTGACTACTTCATCGCCATAGGTGATTAGACCGACGGAGTCACGTCGGCCAAGGAAATACTGAGCAAGGCTTGCAGCTGCTCTAGTTGAGTATACCAGAGCGTTCCTCGAAACAGGACCTGTTTCGGAAACTGCACGTGAATCAACAATCAGAATAATATCGCTGACTGCGTCTCTTTCACGCTCGTTGACCATCAACTTCCCACTTCTTGCGTAAGCGGACCAATTGATTGCACGGAACGAATCACCTTCGAAATACTCACGGAGTGAGTAGAATTCAGAACCAGGACCTGGTTGGCGAATATTCACCGCTCCAGTGAAAATCTTTGGTACTCGAGACTTGACGAATGTATCTTTCAAATCTTCCATCTTAGGGAACACAAGGAAATCATTGTAGACATGCAGTTCCTTTTCCTTGTGGAACAGTCCGAATGGATCTTGGACACGAACAGCAACCGGTCCAAGGCTGTAAAATCCTCTAAGTGGACATTCAACAGTGTACTCGATGAAAGTCTCACGGCGTGGACCAAGTTCCATTAGAATGTAGTTTGCACCATCTTTGATACGCATTACTTCAGGAACTCGGTCTTTTACTTCCAAAATCTTACCCAATGCTGAGTGATTTTGCATCCGCAGCGTGACACCAACTTCTCCGTCTTCGAAGATTCTAGCACTGGAGAGCTTACGCATAGCCGAAACATTGGACAGAGAGACTCCTTCCTCTCCTGACCATTCTTCTGCACGGCGGCCGCTAGCAGCAACATCAGCGTGACCGCCGAATAATGCTGCCCAAGTTAGGAACACGAAGATTACCACAGCAATGGTAACCAGTTGTGAATTCCTCAATGTCAGACCTAGCAGGTACATTGCTACCGCTAGGGAACCTAACATTGCACTCTTACGACTCCACATGCTAATCGCCTCTCTATTTCAGTTCAGAAAATATCAGACGGTTGGTACTGGAACTTCTCGCAAAATTGTTTGAATTACTTCGCCAGATTCTAATCCCTTGATTTGATGCTCTGGTTTTAGGATAATTCTGTGTGCGATTGCAAGTTCAGCAACTGTCTTGATGTCATCAGGTGTTACGAAATCACGGCCACGTAGAGCTGCTGCTGCACGTGAGGTCTTCAGGAGAGCCTGAGAACCACGAGGCGATGAACCTACGAGAACACGAGGGTCCTCACGGGTTCGGCTTACGATTTCAACCATGTACATACGTAGAGCAGGGTCAACATAGATGTCTTCACATGCTTGTTGCATAGCAATAACACGCTGAGGGTCAGTGATGACATCGACATCGACTGCGTCCTTACCACGGGTGATACGGCGGGCTAGAATCTCATCTTCGTCCGCACGGTCTGGATAACCAACGCTCATCTTGAACATGAAACGGTCCAACTGCGCTTCAGGAAGCGGGTAGGTACCTTCTTGCTCGACAGGGTTCTGAGTTGCCATAACAATGAACGGTGCTGGTAGTTTGTGAGTGACTGTTCCGATAGTCACCTGCTTCTCCTGCATAGCCTCAAGCAAAGCCGCTTGGGTCTTAGGAGGAGCACGGTTAATCTCGTCAGCTAGTAGCAGGTTACAGAATAGTGGACCTGGCTTGAAGGTAAATTCTCCCTTCTTAGCATCGTAGATGTTTGTACCGGTAATATCTGCAGGTAGCAAATCCGGGGTGAACTGCACACGCTTGAAGTCACAACCCAACGCATCTGCGAAGGTGTTGGTCATCAAAGTCTTAGCAAGTCCTGGGTAATCTTCGAACAATAGGTTACCGTTCGAGAGGATGTTAATCAGAACGTTGTCAATAACGTGGCTCTTACCGATAATTACCTTCTGGACTTCGGCGCTGATCGCTTGAGCGATTGCTCCGACGGCCTGAAGACGTTCACGGACCTCTGGGCTACTCTGGTGTTTAGGCTGTGCCTGTGCCGGGGCTGGTGCTGCTGGTGCAGGTGCTGCAGGGGCTGGGGCCGGTGCTGCTGGGGCTGGAGCCACTGGGGCTGGTGCCGGTGCAGGTGCAGGCGCTGGTGGCGCTGCTGGGGCCGGAGCCGGTGCTGGCGGTGCTGCTGGTGCAGGTGGTGCCGGCGCAGGGGGGGCTGCGGGTGGTGGTGGTGCTGGCTGCATGTCTTTTTTACCTCCTAGTTTACTTTCCCCAACGTCGAATTTGTTGCAATAATTGCCTTAATTCTTCGTTGGAATATGAACGCTGTTGTGAGTACAACAGCTCGATTAGACGAGGATCCTTTACCATGGACTGGATCTCGCCCGGTGTCTTCCTAGCCATTTCGTCTCTGGTTAGGTCATTAAATTGGCGTACTTTAGCCATCATTGACTCTCTTACGCGCTGCAAATACTGATTGGGATCTACCTTGTTTGGACGCTCCCTAAATCTGGTTAAGTCAAACACATGGCGCCAATTCTCTTTTTCTGGTACAACCATGATTGCGATGGACAACAGTGCCATCAAGTTGAGAACTATTAGCCACTTGAGCAAAGTATCGCTGGTTAGCATTACGATAGCCCCCATTGCTTCAGTGAATGGAGAGGACATTGCGGAGGTAACGTGTCTGGATTCGTCGAACACGATGTAGAAGTTGCTGTTCTTACTGGTGATTACGGTTGAGATATCTTCATTCTCGTGCTCCATCATATCTCTGATTAGAGTAGTGAAGTAGTCTTCATTACCATTCCAATCTGTACCACTACCATCTGTTGAGGACAGAAGAGAGTCCCAGCAAGGGCGCTCACCATAGAATCCTGAGTCACACTGCTGCTTACCGGTTACTTCTGCATCTGCGAAATCCCACAAGTGGTTTGCAAGAACGGAGTGGTCAGAAATGAATACGATACTACCAGTAACTTCCACGTTTCCTTCTCTAACACCTTTGACTTGGTCAATCGCCTCAATTCCAGGATAGTCCATTCTAATGATTAGACCGGTGTTGTTACCTCCAAGAATTGGGTTGTCAGGGTCGTTTGCATCCATGTTCTCTCTAGCTATGAAAGCAGAACCTGATGCGTGAGCTAATACCTTGACATTACGAGAAGTATCTTCATTGTCTAGGACTTGTATTGCCGTTGGGCGGTGGAACAGTACAGGTAGTGCACAGTCGCTGTATTTTGAACTGTCTTGTAGAGACTCTGCACTGCAGTAAGGTCGACGCTCGAATTGGTCATCCCATACCTTGTTAACTCCGGCAACAGCCCACAATTTTCGAGAATCTGCTGGCTCTGCTTCACCGGTTTGACTTGCTACCTCGTAGTACCTGTTAGGATCTACAACCGGTGCATCGAAGAACTTCACATCGAACTTGTCAGCCACAGTCTGAGCGTTTGTTGAATTAGCGGCGATAATCACCTTGCCGCCTCGCTCGGTAACGAATTCATGAAGAGCTTCTGCTTCTGCGTTATCGAATGGTTTCTCAGGAGCAGCAATCACCAGCATAGTGCGGTGAGGTTCTCTCCAATCATTTACCAGCATAGGAGTTGACATTGTATTAGCAATGACGTAATCCATACCATCATCACCCAGAGAACTACGCATGGATGATACCTGTTGGTACTGAACATTCTGCTCTTCATCTGTAACATACGCAGAATAAACTGTAGTTTTGTTAGCAGAGGTGGCAATGATTACTGTTGTTGAAAGCAACATTGCGACGATGAATCCAACGAGGAGCCAAGTTTCTAACTTGATTCCAGATGTATCATCTCCAGCCAATATTAGCACCTCAAAAAACGGCTACGGGGAAACGTAGCAGTTTTCCCAACTCCAACCCACTCATATAGATTATCGTAGGTTGAGCAAGCAAATTGTATGGGTATCAACTAGAATGAAGTAATATCATTCCCGGAAAATGTAAGATTTAACCCCACTTGTGGCGAGAAAATGCAGAAAATAATACCGTAATTATACACATTAAGGAAGAAACCGCAGGCAAACTAGAGGATTCTGATTGCAAACCTGATGAATCTGAAGATTCAGTTTCCTCTAATTCTGCATTCTCTTCTTTGATATCGATTGCTTCTACATTGAACTTCAAAGTTTCAGAGTATGTCTTCCCATCTCCTTCACTGACAACTGAGAAAACAAGGTCACATTTCTTTTCAGGATGGCTTGATGAAGCACTCAATTCTATTTCAGCCCACCACTCTCCGTTTGCTTCCTCGTTAGTGTTCAATTTACTTTCACCTTCAAGGACTTTGGATTCCATTTGTGGACATCCTCTGAAAGAAACACTGGGGTTTCTTATCGAGTCGATGGAGTTCCCTTTATTGCGAATTTTTACTTCGACAAATTCACTAGTTCCAGATTTGATGTCATCTGCCATATTCCAGTTATCAGTAGCTACAAATTCGATTTCTAGAGAGTAAACTGGTGTAAATCTAAGGCTTTGATCGATGGTTTTGGAACCATCACCTGCTTGACCAGCTACGATCAAATCAGATATTACTAACTCCAAAGAAAAGACTTCACTAGTTGGGCAAGGTTCTCCTAAATCTCCATACCCATTTCCTGAAATTTTGATTTCGAATGTCTCGTTTGTGTTAGCGCCGACGTTCACTTTACTCTCAGAGTCTATTGAGAATGAACCCTCATCGCACTCAGATGGATATGTCATCTCTACTTCTATGTCGTAATCAGATGGTAGCGGCCTAGTGTTGTCAATCCAAAACATCAGTTTGGTTTCAAATTGCAATGTTCCATCCAAATCCATCATGACCTCATCTTCTTCAACTTCCCATCCAATGCTCCATCCAGGATTGCTGACATCTGGCAGTTGAGCACTGGCAATTGGTAGTAGCATTGCCAAGAATAAAATCGAGATCAAGAATTTCTTCATCATTATTCCTCACATGCCCTCTTGATTAGCACTTTGATCATGTTTCTTCGATATCTTGGAGGTAGTGAAGTATTGTTTACTGGTTTTGTTGATTTGTATACTGCATCACAAATCGATTTGACATCACCATTTGATTCTGCAACTTCTGTATCGTGCCTACGGGGAATGCTTTCCAATGCAGTGGTAGCAACTCTCAGAGTAGACCTATCGCCTTTCCTCCATGCAGCAGCAGCTCCCGCTTCAGGGAAATCCCAAGTATCCCTTAGCCTGAGTTTTCGATAAGCGCCAGTCCAATCAGATACATCATCTGGCAGTGTTACTTTGAGCATGAACTCACCCGGTTGCAAAACATTCCTTGTCATTCCATCTAACTGGTAGAACTCTGTGATTGGCATGTCTCGCTCACCATTCGGACCGATTAAGTGAACTCTTGCATCCAATACCATCAGATTTGGTGCAATGTCGCCTTGATAGGTTGCGACGCACAATTCGTTTTGATTCGGTATAACTCGACAATCGGCTCCAGTTCCACAATCACATTTGTGACACCAGTCAATGCTGCTGCGCCATTCTTCGGTTTGATTAAACCAAAAACACCGTGTGTCAAGACACAAATTTCCGCCTAGTGTCGCATTTCTTCTAATAAGTGAGGATGCAACTTTACTTGCTGCTTCAGAAATAAGAGGATGTACTTGGTCGCTTTGTGCAATGTCATGTAAGCGAGCCATACAACCGATTTCATTCATTGAAATCTGCGAAACTCCCTCAATTCCAGAAAGTGAAATTACGTGAGGTTTGGTGTTGATGTGCCATTTGTAGTTTGGAATCAAATCCGTACCACCAGCTATCCAATCAAACTCTTGTCCGGCTTCCAACAGTTCTGCAGCAATCTTGCATGCTTCTTCTACCGTTCCAGGTCTATGAAGTTCAAATGGTGGCATTAACATCAGTTTTCACCCCCCATATGTCTCTGTTCTTGTTTGAGCCATGCTTTACCAGCAAGACCCAATTCTGCCAGTTGCTCCGGCTGTGGCTTGTCAGCAGACTTCCATCCTTCGACCTGATCTTCCAGAGGAATATCTGGATTGAATCCAAACAATACACCGTTCACATACGCATTGGTATCCTCACTTCTCTGCCGCTTCTTATCACGGATTTCGTGTTCTGCTGCTCGCTTTGCAAGCTTTTCCTGTAAATCAGAGAAATCGATTCTGGGAACTGGTAACTCTGATGGGTCGTCAATTCCTTCGACTTTCATCTTCTTCGCAATCGCTGCCCAAACCTTGTCAGGAGTTAATGGAAGGTCATTGATTCTAATTCCAATGGCATCGTAAACTGCGTTGACAACTGCTGGTAAGATTGGAAGAAGTGGCCCTTCTCCCGCTTCCTTAGCTCCGAATGGGCCTTCTGGGTCACAGGATTCGATAATGATTGGAGTTACGTTTGGCATTTCATGCACACTCGGAATCTTGTAATCTAACAAATTTGCATTCTGAAGATGGCCTGTTCTTCCATATACCATCTGTTCGGTCAGAACTTGCCCCAATCCCATATGGCATGAACCGATAATCTGGCCCTCAACAGCTAGAGGATTCAGTGCCTTTCCACAATCGTGAGCGGCCCATACATCTGTACACTTAATGATTCCAGTTTCAACATCGACTTCCACTTCGGCAACATAAGCCGAGAATGAGTATGCAGGTGCTAGGCCAGCAGCTGCTCCTTTGTGCACTCCACCCATTGGAGGTGAGCGATATGCTCCTGAGGAGATTAATGCACCCTTGTCCTCCTGTGCTTTGTGTAAAGCTTCGAGGTAAGACATACCAATAGCAGGGTCGTGCTTGTAGTAAATGCGTCTGTCGTTTAGAACTAAGGTGTCTGGATGGTAACCTAAAGTATCCCAAGCAGCGTTGAGTAATTTCTCTTTAATTTCCAGTGCTGCTCTTATTGCAGCATTTGCATTCATGAAAGTGACTCTAGAAGAGTATGAACCCAAGTCTACCGGGCTGGTATCGCTCTCATGACTTCGAACATGAATCATTTCAATCGGAAGTGCAAGAACTTCGGCAACGACCTGTGCAACCGCTGTGGTAGAACCTTGTCCAATATCTGCTGCGCCTGTGTGTACTGTAACTCCTCCATCCATGTCTACCTGAATGTGTACAGTTGCGTGCGGGAATTTGTTTGGGTCCCAGTGAATTGGTAATCCTGAACCAGAAATGAAGAATCCACAACCTATTCCGATTCCTTTACCGAGTGGTAATTTCCTGAACTTGTTGTCCCAGTCGCTTCCTTTACGGACTTCTTGTAATGCTTGTCTCATTCCGTTCGAGGTGATTCTGAAACCAGAAATGGTTCTCGAGTGTGGAGGCAGAAGATTTGCTAAACGCAGGTCGATTGGGTCGACCCCTAATTGCTCAGACATATCGTCTAAGCCAACTTCAACAGCACATCTAGTGTTTACTGCACCGTGGCCGCGCATTGCTCCGCTTGCTGGTTTGTTTGTCCAAACCCTAGCACCTGTGTAGTGGAAGGATCCCAATTCGTACGGCGCTGTTGCTAGAACTCCGTTGTAATATGAAGTAACGTGGCCAAAAGATGCGAAACCTCCTCCATCGATTAGTGCATCAATGTCGAATCCTGAAATTCTAGCTTCTTCATCTGCATACATCTGTACCTCAATGTGGCTTGGATGTCTTCCTCGGTTAACCCAGAACACTTCCTCTCTGTCGAATGTTATTCTGACTGGCTTTCCAGCCTTACGGGAAAGGATTGCAGCACACATCTCGTGCGGGAATGGGTCTGATTTACCTCCAAAACCTCCGCCGACGAATGTTCGAATCACGTTGATTTGATGCATTGGCACGTCTAGTACCGTTGCTAAGGCTCTATGGGCATAATGCGGCACCTGCTGCGGAGTGTAAAGTTGCAATCTTCCGTTCGAATCCCAATGTGCTACGACTGCGTGAGGTTCGGTAAAACCGTGATTAACACCCATGTATTTCCACTTGCCATGATACATAGCATTCGGATTTTCCACCATTGACCTATCACCGAATTCTTGGAAAACCCTCTTCTGAACGTTTGTGGTGCCGACGTGATATTTTCCTCTCCAGTGAATAGGCTCATCAACATCTTCTAGTCCCTTTTTCATATCGTGAATAGAGTCTAGAACTTCGTATTCTACTTCTATTAATGATGCTGCTTCTCTCGCAGTTGCTTCGTCTACTGCAGCGACGCAGGCCACCAAATCTCCGACATGCCTAACCTTCTCAACAGCCATTGCATGTTCGTCTTTTGTCACTGGCAGAACACCGAATTTGTTAGGTGCATCTTCCCCGGTAGCAACTGCAATAACGCCAGGCAAAGCTTCTGCTTTTGAAGTATCAATACTGACTACCTTAGCATAATGGTGTGGAGAGCGAACAATTCTACCAATAATTTCGTTTGGTAGCCTGACATCGTCACCGTACCATGCCTGTCCAGTGACTTTTGCATTAGCATCTACAAGCGGTATCGCCTTGCCGACTGTTGTTCCTGTTCTAGCTCTATCGTGAATGTGAGCACCAGCAGGTTGTTTCTCATTTCCTCCTACCATTTCAGGGATGAAATCGAGGTCTCTTGGCTTCATTTCTGGCCTTGAACCACCTGAACCTGGTGGGCCGAAACTTTGCTTTCCAGCGACTCTTTTACCGTCTTTACGGACTTCTCCCGAACCGCTGCCAGGTTGCTGTTTGTAACCTCCAGACATGGTATCACCTCGCATGGCCCGGAGGCATTGTCGGTTCTTCTGGACCGCTAGGGTTTGGATCTGGGTGAGGATCGCTAGCCGCTCGAGCCGATTCGGCTTCACCACGATGGATTGCAGCCGCCGCTTGAATCGATTCTATGATTTGCTGGTATCCAGTACACCTGCACAGATTTCCTTCAATTGCACAAGCAATCTCCGCATCTGAAGGATTGGAATTTGTATTCAATAGCGCCTGGGAAGCAACTAGGAATCCTGGGGTACAGAAACCACACTGTGAGCCTCCATGTTCTGCAAAACACTGTTGAATCGGCGCCAAATGAGCGCCATCTGCAAGACCTTCAACTGTAGTAATAGATGAACCGTGGGCATCTTGTGCCATAGTCAAGCAAGAAAGGCGTGGTTGCCCATCAATCATCACTGTACAGCATCCACAAGTGCCCATGTCACAGCCACGCTTCACGCCAAGACAACCTGCCTTGTCACGAAGTACATCCAGAAGGATAGCATTCGATGGTGCCAAGACCTCACGGACTTGTCCGTTAACTTCTGCAGACCATACTTCAGAAGTCGCCGCAGGAATCATAGAAACATACTCATCCCCAACCATATCTAACGCCAACTATTCGGTGGGAGCATGAATCACCCTTTCAGCATTGGCACTGAATAATCATTGATTAATCTTGGAAAAAGGGTATTGTTTCTATCGCATAGAGACCGCAGTAAAGTCATCTTTACCCGCCTCTGGCTCATTCCAATCTTCATCTCCTGGAAGGATTAAGCCATCACCAATTTTCACTAAATCCGCAGCTAATTCTTGCTGCTTTTGGCACAGATTACCCCAGTCAAATGAGGGGTTTCGCCACTTAGCCCAAAGTCTCATTCTTCTCCACGATGATTTGCCCTTGGTATACAGTTTCATTTGCAATTTTCCAGCAGTAGGCATCCACCAAATCATTAGTGGCAATACCAATGCCGCAGGTAAAGCAAACAAGAATTCGATAATCATGCTATAATCTGCAAGTCCGGCGATTGGACTCGAATCCGAAAGAAGAGCCCAAGTGAATGCACTCGCAGTAATCAGCCACCAAACAGGATAGACGGCAAGGGCAGTGTACAATTTCAATGCGCCCCGGCTTGTTTCTTTCATCTTCCTGCCAAATGTTCTATCCACACTTACGACGAAAAGGAATGGTGGAAAAGAACCTGCTATTGCGCTGAATGTAACAAAGCCGAGCATGAAAGACCAAGCGAATAGCCAGAGGAAAATAGATTTCACAAATCCAGCACGCGTAACTGATTTTGGTCTTGTATCAACATGATGTGGTCTCAAGTCAAGAGAATCTAATTCAGACATGTGTTCTCGTGTTCTTTTCTCTAACCTTTCACATTTCTGTGAATCATTAATTGCAAGCCATTCCCATGCGGCTCTAACCCTTCGAGCCCCAATGACTCCTTGACCGTAAGTAGACAACTTTTCCAATTCTGGATTCTGTCTTCTTCTCTCTGCGCGAATAATCGATCGGGCTTTCCAAATTAATTCTCTATCTTTCCAATCATCTCGAGACAGAGATGCCCGAGATATCTCTCCAGAGATTATTGAACTCAATTCTTCAACTGTCCCTTCAACCTGTAATGGTCTCTCAATACTAAGGGCCACCCTTTCACGGAAATTGTGCTTACGGCTGTAATGGATTCCTACTGGTATGATGACTGGTGGATTCTCTACCGACAATTCACGTGCTCTTAGGGCAATTCTGGCTGCGTTATCTTGAATTTCCTTGGTTTTTGGAGAAGTGTGAGATTCACCTTCAGGAAATACAACCACATTCTTCCCGGATGCTACTTCAGTTGCAATTTCTTCCAATTCTTCATCGCTGTTAATGAATCCGTCAAATTTTACTTGCTCACCCGGAAGAAGGCCTTGAGTAAGCATATTGTCGAACAGACCACCTGGGTGCCATGATACGATTATTGCACCTCTATCCGTGGGAAGGTTTTCTACATCGATTACCGTAATCTCACGAAACCAAGTCGACATCAAAACTCGACTGAACCAGTTTTGAAGCCCCATGAAGGGCCCTGTCGACAAATGGTTTTGACACCTATGCCGATTTTACCCAGAAACATAGGGTTCAAACACTATTGCTTTGTCGCGCGAAGCGCGGTGAAGAAGATGAGTGCCTTGAGACGAAGTTTCTGCCTTTTCGGATTGTTGATTTTAGTTGCACCATTAGTAGTTGCAACTGTTCCTGTTTCGGTGGAGGTAAATGATGACAGTGAACCCCAAGGATGGTGGACTGAGACCACAGTTGACCGCAACCAAAACAAAATTGGTGACATGGTTGAACTTCACATGGACAACCCAATTTTTCTAGATGAGGACAATACTTTGCCTTTGATTATCGATTTCCATTTCACCCCTGGCCAACAGGAAATAGATATGCTTGAGAGAAATGTTGACTACCAGCATCAATTCATTCTACACGGAATCGATGCATTGGCAGGGAGAGTACCTGTTGGTGAATTACTAACGCTGAGAGACCTACCCGGAGTAGTCATGATTGAGCTAGATGGAATTTTAACGATTGCAAATAATGATGCAAGAATTGGCCATGGCGTCGATGTGACTTTCGCAGAAACAGGATACGATGGCTCTGGAACCACTGTTGCGATTATTGATACAGGACTTGATGGAAATCACACAAGTCTAGACGACCAAGATGATGACCCTACTACATACGACCCGAAAATTCTCGGATTCTATGATGCGGTTAACAGCCCAGACGATACAAGCGGCAATATCTTCCCATTCGATGACCAAGGGCACGGTTCCCACTGTGGTGGAACAACCGCGGGCACAGGAGCACCGACCTATGACCACCCTGGAATGGCGCCTCAAGCCCATCTAGTTGGAGTAAAGGTGCTTGGAGCAGATGGCTCTGGTTCATTCGCAGGAGTAATGGCTGGAATGCAGTGGACTATTGACACAATGCACCAATATAACACAAGAATCGCTTCTATGAGCCTTGGAGGCCCCGGTGCTATTGAATGGACCTCTTCCGAGGAAGACAGCGTGAACCGTCAAGCAAATGAAATGGTTAGAGCAGGTATTGCTCTTTACATTGCAGCTGGTAACAATGGAGTCAGCGCACAAATTGGCACCCCTGGTTCTGCTGAAGATGTAATTACTGTAGGCGCACTAGACAAAGACACATCAATTGCGGTTTATTCTAGTCAAGGTCCAACAGAAGAAGGCAGAGTCAAACCAAATGTTGCTTACATGGGAAGTAGCATCATGTCTGTCGAGTACAACTCTGGCGACCAATATTCTGCAAAGAGCGGAACCAGTATGGCTACACCTGGAGCAGCAGGTGTTGGGGCTCTTATGCTTCAGGCAAATCCAGATTTGTCGCCTTTCGACATTCGTAATATTATGCAGGAAACTGCTACTTACAGGCAATGTCACTACATGGGAGCTAACGAGCCATGCCTTGAAGATTTGATTCCTAAGAACAGGCAAAACAATGTTTACGGACACGGACACGTCAATTCCTTAGAGGCTGTGCTTGAGGCTGCTGAATATAACCAACAATACACTTTCAATTCTAACAT
>DAGO01000095.1:24846-31997 GCA_002498185.1 Euryarchaeota archaeon UBA10
AACCAAGGAATTGACACTGTGCAATGGATGAGCAATGACCTGAGAGACTCATGGTCTACTATACACTCTTATGATTACAGCACGAGTGTTATCTTGAACTATTATGACATTGTTGAAGAATTAGAACATTTACCTGGCACTACTCTTCATGCTAATCATACCCTCTCTATACGTGCCCTAGAAGGAACCACATCTAGTCCACTGATTTCTGTTGATATTACACTTACAGAGGAAGTTCTAGTTGCAACAGCTAGTGATGAGACCTCTTCTTTGAATTATGTAATCTATGGTTCAGTATTTGCTGCAATCATCCTAACCATCGTTCTAGTGATTGCTTTCATGAATAATGAATCTGAAAAAGAAGCTGTTCATCAAAGGGATCTTGACATAGAAGAAGTGGTTGAAGCCGAAATCGTAGAATAAAGCCGCTGTGAGGGCTATTGCCGGCTCAACATTCAAAAGGCAACATGAAGAAGATTGGCCGAGAAACATGGCTGACGCACCATCAAGACCTCAAAGACCGACTAATGCTAGAACTCTGTCACAGCGTGCAGGAAATCTATCTGCAAATGCTGTAGCAGCACCTTCTGTTGAGATGGGTGTCATAGGTACACCGGCCAACATGGTAGACAACAGTTTGATGAAATTCGCTCAACTAATTCTCTTTGGAGTTGCGATGATAGGAATTTGGGCAGGATTGCTCAGGATTGCATTCCCTGGTGATGGACAAGAAACTGGACAAGCCGAGTTCCTAGTGCTGGGATTCGGAGGTTTGTTTTCGGGATTACTAGCGATCGCATTGGTTGAGTTCCAAAGAAGAAAAGGTGGAAGTGAATTACAAAATGTTCACGATTACATGTTAGGTGTAGGATTTTTCTTCCTTGCAGTTGGAACCCTTTGGGGTTCAAGATGGCTAGTTGGAGAATTAGCCTTGCAGGATATCAAATGGTTCATCCCAGAAGATACAGACCCTAGTGCAGAGGGTTGGATTCCTTCAGCCAACGCAATTTACGTACAAATGGCCGCTACGCTATCTCTGGCACTAGCTCAAACTGTTTACTTGATGCGTCTAAAGGGTGTAACGACATTCGGATGGTCGGTTACCACATTCACACCATTAGTAGTTGCATTGATTGGTTCCAGCATCTGGATGGAATGGTCAGAAAACATCGTATCTTGGGAATTAGGTATCTCAATGATCGCTCTAGCGTCCCTTTCAATGTGGTTATCTCTGCGGGCAAATAGCGGAATTATTTTCTCAGTAGTTGCCGTTACTTCGGGATTACTGCCTCTGCTTTACGAATATAACAACGAAGACGTTGGCAACGGTGGGGCAATTTCCCTGCTTGTGTTTATCATTGCCGTACAAGGTACTCTTGCTGCAGACCGACGTTTGCGCCAAGACTTGATGCAGTGGACTTCTGCATTACTAGTTGGAGAAGTAATTCTTGCAATGGTAATCGCAAGAGAACAAGAGTTTGAGTTAATCTTAGGTCCAATTCGACAATACGACCTAGGCACACTTTCACCATACCTCACGCTCCAAGTGGGATTGTGGCTAGCGGTTCTAATCGCTTATTTCCCTGCTACATTGATGCGTAGAATACCATACATGCCAATTGGTTTGGCTGCTAGTTTGTTCATCATTACCCCAACTGCGGGACTAATTCCTTGGGTTACGACTCTAATCATGCTACCATATCTACTAGTGATTTCTAAGGTCACTAGAAATTGGGTTGCTAACTTAACAATGCTAGCGGTTGGATTCTCGTTCTTCGCTCAATCACATTACACAGGAGGTTTCGAGCCTGAATGGCTAGAATTTACAATACTAGTCGTAGTATTATTCAGTGGAGAAATAGGTAGAAAGAAAGGACACTTATCTGACTGGGCCCACTTCGTTACTCTCGGATTACTGGTATTGTCCGAGTCTGTATTATTCGGAGACGACCCATACACACCTTGGGCACTGTTCCTCTATGCAATCATCTCTTCATTCATGATGATGATGGAAGCAGAGAAGTCCGACGACAAGACCGTCGCATTCAATGCGTCTGCCGCAACAGCAGGCTCTATGGTAATTGCAATCATTCTATCAGTATTCGATAGATTAGAGGTCCCATTGCCAGATAATATCTCTTCGAACCTTGACGGATTCAATATCACCTTAGCTCTCGTCGGACTGATAGTTTATGCATCCATGAGGAAATTCAAGAGAATTGAATTGGACATAGGGGTATTGATCAACTGGGCTGAAAGTCAGAGAAAGAAGGTAATGCCAGTGTTTGATTCAAGTACGAATGCTTGGGTTGTACCACAGGATAACGAGTTAAGAGACCCGATGGATTACTCTTGGGGCCCTCTAGGACGAATGAGTCTAATTGGACCGATGGTTCTATTCACTGTTGCACTAACCTCAGTAGGACTAAATGACCTGGCACAAAATATCACATGGACATTGTTGATGCTTGTACCAATAGGCATTATCATTGCAGAGGTAATTAGAGAAGAACAAGCATCATCCTCTGGCAGAATGATTGCAACATTAACAATGATTGCAGTCGCTGCACCAATGGCTTGGAGCCTGAATGATGCTCGAAGTGATTTTGGTGTACTAGAAAATTCAATGATTTTGTTTGATTTGATGTTACTGGCTGGACCTCTTGGAATTTCGATAATGCTTGATAGGAAAGGCTTGAATGAAGATTCCTTGAATCGAAGTGCCGACATTACAACGTTACTCGGGTTACTAATTCTAGGGTTATTCGATACAACTGGCGGATTACTGTTCATTCCGATGTACATACTTGTATTCGTTAGAGCACTAAAGCACAGGCTAGCAGTCGTACTTTGCATCGCACCAGTTGCATTCTTGTTGTTTGGAGATGGAATCTCAGCTGACAGATTTGTTACCGATGGAGCGATTGTTGCTGAAATCCTTGGTGTGATCAATCTAACTGCTTACGACCCGACTGAGGTTACTTTCCTCAATCTAAGCAGATTCGCCTTCCTAATGATGACAATTACCAATCTTGTGGTCCTAGTCAAGGCGATTATAGACAAGCAGTATGAGGATGAGATAGAATTTGAAACACCGGTAGCAATTCCTGCAATTTGGATGACCATAGGTGTCTTTGGAGTATTACCTGAAGCAAGTTGGATATTATTGTCTTTGACAATACTACTGACAATTTACTCCTGGTTAATCGGAAAGCTAGACCTAATCCCTTGGACTCCGGTCTTGACTTTCTTCTCGTTCTGGATTGGATTTACTAATGACTCGAATTTCAACCATTTCGATGACATCGATTACATTACAAACAGTTTGCTTGGAACCGGTTTATTCACGCTAGTTCTAAACCAGTGCAGTGCAAAGGGTTGGCTTTACAAGTATGCAGACGAAACTGTAGCAGGCGTAGAGTACTCAATCGACGGCCAGCCAATAGTCAGCGTATTCGACTTGAGAACTGAACTTGCGCGTGACAGATTGACTACAATTACACGCACTTGGACTATCGTCTGTCTAACATTCTCATGGACTGCGCTCAAAGGAATCGGTACAATCATTGGTGCCATTTGGGCAACATATGACGCATTCGCTAATGGACAGAAGTATTCACTATTCATTCTTCCATTGCTGCACGCATTCGCAGTTTGGAACGTCCTAGAAAGGATGGATCAAACCGACGCTCTGCAAGACACCTTTGTTGGGTCAGTGCTAATGGTATGCGGTATATTGTTGACAATCATTGCATCTAAAGCAGACCTTGCATGGAATTGGAAGATATTTGATTGGGATGATGAGATCGAATATTACGGATGGATTGACAGAGCAGGGCAGCTAGGTATTGTTTACTTCTTGAGCGGTATATCCTGGGCTTTAGGAGAAACGAATCTCGAGCAATTCATGTGGGTTGTTTGGGCAGCATTCCTGTCGGGAATTGCGGTTCAAGGATTTAGAGATGAGACAGAAACTCCATGGAGAAGAGGATTCGGTTCAATGGGTACAGTATTCTCTCTATTCATGCTCTCTCTAACTTTCGAAACAGAACTTTACACGAATGTAACTTGGATGTTCATGGGAGTAGTTGCTCTTGGATTCGGATTTGCTTACTTCTCTAGAATGGGAGAAGTATCCACACTCTTCACTGAAGATTTCACTCAGGCAAAGGATGCAATCATGGGCCAGTTTGGCGGCGGTGATGATGAAGAGGAAGAAATAGAAGAGATCCAAGAACCTGTTCATTCTGAAGAAGACACGGAAGATGACTCTGAAGAAATTGATGAAGCAGAAGACTTGGACGAAGTTATCGATATCGATGAGGAAGAAGATGTTGTTGAAGAGGTACAGCCTTTGTTAAAACAGGAAATTGAAGACACAATTATCGATAAGGCTGCTGAAATCGTTGAAGAAGCTGTTGAACAGAAGATGTTCGAATACGATTTGCTATTGGATCCATCAGTTATGTCAGCAATTCAAGAATCACTTGCTAGTACGCCTCACGAAGGATTCAAGCCTGTAGTATCAGTATCACCAAGTGGTAATTTGAAAATTGACTTCGTTCCATTGTGATTCATCCGCCATGATGAAACACTTCGCCAGCATGGGAGTGCTATGGCGAAAGAAATGGTGTGGATCGATTTGGAGATGACTGGCCTAGATATCGAAGTAGAATCGATTATCGAAATTGCCACAATTATCACAGATGCTGAATTGAACATTATTGCACAAGGCCCCAACTTGGCAATAAAAGTCAGTGAAGAACTGCTAGAAGGGATGGATGAGTGGAATACAACTCACCATACTGCGTCCGGACTAGTCGATAGAGTTCGCAATGAAGGAGTAAGCCTAGGAGAGGCTATCCGCCAGACATGTGAGTTCTTGAGTGAAAATATAGAACCGGGAACAGCACCTCTATGTGGCAACTCAGTTCACAATGACAGAGTATTCCTAGCGAAAGAAATGCCAGAGGTACTGGATATGCTTCACTACAGAATTGTAGATGTGTCCACAATCAAAGAATTAGTTAATCGATGGTACCCCGATTTGCCAAGATACCACAAAAAAGAGGCTCATAGAGCGCTGGATGACATTATTGAATCAATAGAAGAATTGCGCCACTATCGTGAGCATGTTTTCACAAATTGATTCCTTTGTGAGATGCCAAAATCTCAGCTAGAACTGCAATGGCTATCTCTTCAGGGCTTTCTGCACCAATATCAAGACCTATAGGGCAATTTACTCTGTCAAGAATTTCTTGCTCAATACCAGATTCAAGTGCGACCTTGGTGAAGGCATTCCACTTTGATTTGGAGCCGATAACACCCAATCTCCCATCATATCCGGCGAATAATAGTCCCAACAAGCGCTCTTCATCTTCTTTCCAATCGTGACCTAGAAGTAGGATATCGCTAAATCGAGACAGTGAATCTTTGTTCTCTGCCATCAGGAAATCCTTAGGGCATGAGTGGTGGGTTTCAGTAGCGCCTTCTAATTCAGCATATTCTGCTCTAGAATCTTGAACTGAATAGCTCCAATCTAGCGGCTTACAAGCCTCAGCAATCGCTTTTGCACAATGTCCACCTCCCATCAGTAGAATGTGCGGCATAGGAATCAGAACCTCCAAAGCGACCGTTACACGGCCGCCACATAGACTGTCCAGAGGTTGTACCTCATAGCCCTTGGCCCCTTTGTTAAGACCGTAGGTTATCACCTCGCCACATGGTTTAGTCGCTTCATGAAGCAATTCTTTCAGACGAGAAATAACCTTCATTTCCAATCCTGCTCCGCCCACTGTGCCTTCAATCTCAGATGCTGTCAGCGCAAGTCTTGCACCCATTTTCCCAGGTACGGAACCAGCAGTCGATACGACTGTAGCAATGGCAACTTTCCTGTTCAAGGAAAGTTGACCAAGGGACCATTGCAGAATACGTGCAGTCATCGCAATGCCTCCAAATCGCCGGGTGTGTCAATGTTCATATGTTCGCCGGGTGCATTTACTCTTTCAATATCTAGACTATCTCTCAGAGATGCACTCTTCGCTAATGTCAATACTTTCTCTACATCGCAAAGCAATAATGGATGGCCGCTAGGCACTGGAGACGTGTTCTTCTTACACTGTAGCAATTGTGATACTGTATCACTATTCCATCCACATCTATCAACAGGGCAAACTAAGACTCGGCGAGGAGTCCTACCTAATTCACTGATTAAGGAAAGCAAACCGACTTGTAGGGAACCTGTTCTGCCCTCTTCTGGATTAGGATTTACTACAACCGTTGCTCCATTACATTCCAACATGACGTCTACTTGCAATTCAGCTCGAGTTACCACGATGATTGTCGAACTGCCGCTTTCTTGTAGCATTCGTACTGAACGAGCGACCAATGTTTCGTTGCTCCACTTTACCAAAGCCTTAGGCTCGCCCAATCGAGATGATGCTCCCGCTGCCAAAACGATGGCGGGTACGCCTTTGGCCATATTCTCACAAATCCTTGGTGATTTCACGACCGATGATCATTCTTTGTACCTGGCTGCTTCCTTCATAGATTTGCATTACCTTGGCACCACGCATCAGCCTAGCGACTGGATATTCTTCTGAATAACCATACCCACCATAGACTTGTACGGCATCAGTGGTTACTTCCATTGCCATGTCCGATGAGAATCTCTTAGCATGTGCAGCAGATTCTGTGTTACGGATGCCTGCATCTCCTTCTGCAGCAGATTTCCAAGTCAGCATTCTGGATGCCTCGATTTTAGTTTTCATATCTGCAAGCATGAATTGAATTGCTTGATGACGATGAAGTGGCTTGCCGAATGTTTGTCGTTCACTAGAGTATTGTAATGCGTGCTCGTAAGCAGCCCTAGCAAGGCCTGTAGCGTGTGCAGCAATATTTGGACGAGACATGTCGAATGCCTTCATCGCATTCATCCATCCACCTGATTCCGATTCACCGACCAGATTTGCCGCAGGAACTCTCATGTCATCAAATGAAATTGACCTAGTATCGGAACACCTTTGCCCCATGTTGTTTTCTTTCTTTCCTAGAGATAGACCGGGAGTGTCTGCATCTACAATAAATCCAGACATTCCCTTGTAGCCTGCATCTGGGTCTGTCTTTGCTAAAACGAAGAACCAGTCTGCCTT
>DAGO01000095.1:32372-38300 GCA_002498185.1 Euryarchaeota archaeon UBA10
TCTTTGATTGCCAGTGTTTGACATGCTGCTACGTCTGAACCTGCTCCTGGCTCTGTAACTGCATAGGAAGCTAGAGCTCCTTCTTCGGCAACCATGCGTAGATACTTGTCCTTCTGTTCATGAGTCGCTCCGGTAATAACTGGAGCACATGCTAGACTCGTTGCATACGCAGCTGTTGCGAATCCCGGGTCTCCCCATGCCAACTCTTCATTCACCAGCACTTCTTCCATTATGCCTAAACCGGGTCCACCGTATTCTTCTGAAATGTGCAAATTTAGAATCCCCATTTCATGTGCAGCATTTATTGCATCCTTTGGGTACTCCGAATTAAGGTCCCAATGTTCTGCATTAGGGCGGATTTCGTCAACGGCAAATTCATGAGCGAGTTCACGCAACATCTCTTGCATTTCATCGAGTTGGAAGTCGACCATGCTATGCCCACAAGGCCATTCAGCATAAGCAGTGCTGTTATCAAATCATCAGATGTCCTTGCCTTTGCAATTCAAGAGCCAAGATGAATAGGAGATAGAACGTGATGAGTATTCCTCCTTCTAAGCGACTGAATTTGAATCCAGTCCACATCATCCCCAGACAAATAGAGACGCCGATTATTGTTGCTGGAATAATCAGATACATGGTTAGATCGTATGAAGCTGATGTAAGCGAAATCGGAGAAACCAATGCTGCAATCCCTATGGAAAGCAAAGGGTCGGTAATATTGGAACCTATCAGAGTTCCAATAGCGACACCTTGGCTCTTCCTTACAGCAACCATAGCGACAGTTAACTCAGGTAAGGATGTACCCAATCCTGACATTGTAGAACCGACAATGGCGTGCGGAACATTGAGTTGGTATGCAATCTCGCAAGCATATTTCACGAGTTGATTTGCAGAATATACGGCCAAAGTCAAACCAACCACAACCATCACGGTGTAGGCGGTTCCAGTCCAAGTAAAATCAGCTCGTTTGATATTATCAACCACTTGCTGTTCATCCTCACGAATCTTTGCAGTGTCACTAAGCAGCCAAGTGATGTATAGACCGTAAATCAAAACGAGAATCCCTCCCTCGATTCTCGAAAGACCACCGCCTTCCCACAGTAAAGCAGTTAGCAAAACTACGGACATCAACATCAGCAAACCATCTCTCCTCAACCACGCTGGCCTAATTTCCAACGGTTTGAATGCGACTACAATTCCCAGAACCAGAGTAATCTGAACTAAGACCGAACCGTAGATATTTCCTACTGCTAAGTCCATCAGCGCTGGGTCGTTTTCAGAAGTCGCCGAAGCGGTTGCAGTAACCAAAATTTCTGGTAGAGATGTACCAATACTGACGATGGTTAAACCTATGACTACTTCTGCCATTCCCGCCCTTCTAGCAAGCCCTTTTGCTCCTTCAACAAAAAAATCTGCTGAAGTGATTAGAAGTGCCAGAGCGATAATAATCAAGACGATTAGGATACCAATGTTGGTCCAATCATTCTTGGCGGTTATTGTACCCAAAATTGCTAATGTGACAAAAAGAGCGAACGATATGAGGAGGGCATTCCATTGAAGCAAAGCAGCAATACCTTGCTTCTCAACCTGCTCCGCCATGATTGTGTGACGGAAAACTCCCCTTTCATGGTTTGCGAAATATATAGAGAAAACTCATCAATCTCTTCAATCGTAGAGACGCTATGTGGAACCGATACGTCGCTGAATTTAGCGGCACTTTTCTGATGGTTCTACTGGGTTGCGGCTCAATCGCTCTTGGATGGAGTTCGCTGGCGGTCAGTATGACCTTTGGATTTGCTGTTTTTACTGCAATTATGATCTTCCAACCTATCTCTGGAGCGCACATCAACCCGGCCGTTTCCATAGCTTTCGCAGCAAACGGAAATCTGGAAAGAGAAGCCCTTCCTGGCTATATCATCGCTCAGTGTCTGGGCGGTTGGGCTGCTGCGCTAATCGTTTTAGCGGGGCATACAACACCTAGCGTTTCAACAAGCCAAGCATGGGGAATAGAAATAGCAATTACATTACTTCTGATGTATTCTATTCATGTTCTAGTTAGAAGAAAAGTCAATCTTTTCTTCCTTGCTTTAGGTGTAGGTTCAATGGTCGGAGTTCTGGCTTTCTTGTGTGGAGGTTTCACCGGAGCAAGTATGAATCCGGCTAGAACTTTAGGTCCAAATATTGTGAATGGAGAAGGGAATCTAATTCTATATATCGTTGCACCAGTAATAGGTGCCGTGTTGGCTAACTTCATCCCTGAGCCACTTGACGAAGAGCTTTGACAACATGCTCTAAGCCAGGAACAGTATGGTTTTCTAATGGCGGTGCGAACGGAACTGGGGTGTCCAAAGCACCGATTACAAGAGGCGCAGATTCCAAGGCATAGAATGCTTCTTCCATAATTCTAGATTGCATAGAATGTCCAATTCCACCAAACCATTGTCCTTCCTGCAGAACGACCAATCTTCCCGTTCGTGTAACACTTGATACACATGTTTCAGCATCAAACGGAATCAAGGTTCTGACGTCGATAATCTCGACTTCAATATCTTCCTTAGAGAGGATATCTGCTGCTTGTTTGGCTACGTGCAGCATTGCACCCCATGTTACAAGAGTAACATCTCTACCACCTCTAACAACTCCTGCTTTGCCAATCTTCAGGCGGTTCCCGGATTCAATAGCGTCTTTGACTGGTTGAGTATCCACATTTTGATTGATATTCTGCCCCCAGCCTGTTAGTCCTCCTCGAAGACCATACAATCCGATGTGTTCTAAGAATAATACAGGGTCGTCCAATTCTGCAGCCTCTCTAAGTAAATCATAAGCATCTTGGGGAGTGCCTGGAGCAACAACAACCAAACCTGGGTCATTTGCATACCATGATTCGATCATATTTGCATGGAATGGCCCGCTGCGAGTCCTTGCCCCTAGAGGAACTCTAACAGTGATTGGGACACTCGCACCCCATCTCCATCGAAGCATTGCGGCGTTATTGAGTAGTGCATTGTGAGCTAAAGCGGCGAAACCACCAAACTGAATCTCAGCCATCGGCCTCATTCCAGATAGCGCTGCACCTGTAGCCGAGTGAATGATTACCGCCTCACACAGTGGCATATCTAGCAACTTATCTTGGTGGCCGTTCGCTTTGAGAGGGATGTTCATTCCAAATGCTCCAGCTACTTCCATATCTTCACCCATGAAAATAGTGGATTCACCATATTGCTCAGCAATATCACACATCGCTTGCTGAATCGCTCTAGAGTATGTCCATCCTCCACTTTCAGCATAATTAAGTAAGCATTCACCTACTTCAAGTACTGGTTCATGTTTTTCATGGATTGAAGAACCTGATAAACGATTTAGATGATCTTCGTGAGTATCCGCATCATGCAACGAAGTGACACCCTTAGTTACGGTCTTTGGGTCTGCCCAATCCATAGATTCTACATGCTCCCTAGCGGCATCGAGTAAATCGCTTTCTTCCGCTTCCATTTCTGTTAATTCATCTTCAGAAATACCCAAGGAAATTAGTAACTCCCTGTGAGTTGGAATTGGGTCTTTCGCTTCCCAGTAAGACAGTAAGTCACGGTCAACATAACCAGGAGGTGTACCCGAAGGCGCTCCTAAATACAAATCATCATGGTGATGTGCATGGCCGCAACCACGCATAGTCTCTACATGAATAAGAGTCGGGCCTCCTCCTGACATCGAGAACTCTCTAGCACAAGCAACTGATGAGTGCCAAGCTGCAGGGTCTGAGCCATCAATTGTCCATGATGGCATGCCCATCGCAACCGCTTTATCAGCCCATAATTCAACGTTGGATTGATTCACGGGAGGAGTATCAAGAGCGATCTGATTATTTTGTAGAATGTAAGATATCGGCAAGCCTCTTGTTGCAGCAAGATTCAGCGCCTCCCACCATTCTCCTGAGGAAGAGGACCCTTCGCCAATACATGCCACGTGGAAACGTTGCTCTTTCCTTTTCCATGATGACAATGCCATACCAGTCATTGTTACACTAGCGATGGGTAGTGGCGCAGTAGGTGGAAGTACACCACGATGGAAACATCCTACGTGCAAGTCTCTTCCACCAGCTCCTTCGATTCCGCCATTCATTACAGAATCGACCTTACCCATCTGTGCAGTCATTAGGTCTGCAGGAGTATCTCCCATCGCCATACAGAGACCAATGTCACGAATCATCGGTGCGACATAATCTCCATGGTACGGCGAACCAGGAGGATTTTCTGTGTTCCTCTCCAATGCTGTAGCGACTGCAACACAGGCTTCTTGCCAAGTTGAACGGAAACCTTTGCCACCGAATTTACCTCCATCTGGTGTATCCATTCCAACAGTGAAAATCTCCTTTAGATGAGTGTCAAGGTTTCTAGTCCTAGTCATCATCCTTTGCCATTCCATACGCAGTTCATTGCCCACTGACATGTAGTGTGCTAACCTGCGTAAACAGAGAGTAATGTCAATTAGAAAGCGGTCACCTCTGCGCTCTAAATGTTCTTCAGAGATTCTGCGTGGAATTATTTCCCCGTCTGTTAATCCCTTAACTTTGGTTCGACCTGAAAGTCCCTGTCCTAGTGCGTCAATGAATCGATTGGAGAATTCATGCCATTGTTCACCATCAAATGACTGCTCGTCTCTGTGGACGAAATCCCAGACTGCTGCGATCAATTGTAGATGGCCATCATGCCTTTCTGCAGCAAATCGCAGCAACTCGCTCTTCGCAGCATCTGCGGGTAATGAATTGACAAAATGGAGTGCCGAATCGGGCCTCCAATTTTTACCACGAATCGGCGGCATCTGTCCTTGAGTCATGGTTCATCCCATTGCTCCGAGCAGGATGCTTCTTATCAGCCATGCCATTGACTATTGTTCTGATTCATGACGTTTAGACATTTCAGAATCGTAACATTCTGCTAACAATTCACGGTTACTGAGAGTTATCAACAGTCCACAGAGCATAGGAATAGCCAGTATTCCGAGGGTGATTCCCCATGAACCCGTGTAATCGTACACTGGACCAATAACCATGGGTCCAATAATAGTTCCAGCAGCCCATGCTGTTCCAAATGCGCCAAATGCTAATCCTGCTCCACCCTTACCGTATACCTGAGAAGTGGCAGTATCAATCATCGGCAACATAGGAACCTGAGCTGCAGAAATTGCAAACTGGAAAATCCCAAGAATCACAATGATGCAATATGCTGCAAGAACAGCGTCACTAATTGAATAAGCCACATATCCAGCAGCAAGCATTGCAATAGTCACAATGTACCAACCGAATACCATGTAGCGAACTGGTCCGTTACGGTCAACTAGTGCGCCCCAAATCCATCCGCCCATTCCCTGTGCGACAACCATTACCAACAACACTGCGCCAATCCATGCTGCATTCAAACCGAGATTTTCTTCCAAGAATAACGGAACTCCTGCTTCCAGTGCGCCAGTTGCTAGGGTCGTCATCGTTACGAGTAATCCGATTCGGAATAAGACTGGATTTTGGATAAAAACCTTCAGAGGAACAGAACCTTGAGCGGGCTCGCCACCCATGCCGAGTTCCTTCGTTGTGACATATACCAGAGGGATTATTGTCGCAGTAATCAATGCTAATCCAATGAATGCATATTCTGGACCAAGGGTGTATGCAACTCCTCCAATGACCGGACCAAGAAGACCTCCTATGGTTGCCATAGCGATTAATTTGCCAGAAATTTCTCCAAATTTCATTGGCCATATATCGCTAGCCGCTGCGAACCCTGCAGTTAGGATTGCAGCACCGGATGCACCGTGAATAAGCCTTGCAATTGCTAGAATGATGAAGCCGTCCACAAAGGTAATCTCCATCGCTACAAGATACAATAGAGATGCTATTGTAAGACTGAATAAAGAAAATAAAATCGTTCTACCTGC
>DAGO01000095.1:38685-43080 GCA_002498185.1 Euryarchaeota archaeon UBA10
AAAGAGACCAAAGCAGTGGCTTCTGTATTGGAGAGAGCGAATTCCTGTTTCCAAGAAGGAAGAATCGGAACGATGAATGCATATCCAAGGAAATCTACCAGAAATGCTGCTGCTAGCGCCCAAAATGCCCAGCGTTTCTGTGAATCATTCATTCCTCTTCATCCCCTTCAGGAAGTGACGAGATTACATCACCAAGCATTTCAGTTACATCTTCAATTCTTGTCATCAGAGTTAGGTCACTGACGTTTCCAGGACGACCTATGTCCCACATCAATTCGTGAGCGGTTTCAGCAACCAGTTTTGTGAATTTCAGAACTGCTGGGTCAATAACAACCTGTTCTCTATCTGGTATGAGAGCAACCATATCCGGCTTTTCATCTAAAATATCGTCCATGATACCTTCAATGTCACTAGCGATTCCATCAGCTTGATTTTGGAGTATTTCCTCCATTGATGAACCACCAATCATCTTGCCTCCGGATTTAGAACCCAATTTCGCACTCTTCTTCGCTGTTGGTAATGATGAGCCCGCAGGTGTTTGATTGGATTCATTCGGGTCCATGTCGCTAACGATGCTGTTGAGAGCAATTCTGAGCATGTTAGACATTAAAGATGGGTCTAATCCTTCTTCGACCTCAATTCCTTCTTCGCCTAATTGTGCAAGGATTTCATTGATGAAATCTACATTTATTTTCTCGGGAGTGACTATTCCTTTCAGCATAGGAAGCGCCCACTTTCCATCACTCATCACCATCGAAACGTCGAAACTTCCACCACCGCCGGTTCCAGCAGCATTTGCTACTTCTGCCGGCGGAGGCACAAACTGTTTTCTTGAGTGCTTTTCCAATTGGGCCAGCAACTTGTTCATATCCACCGGTTTTGCGATAACCTCGCTGACTCCTGCCCTTGCTGCGGCGGTCAGATAATCGCTAGATGTGTTTCTAGAAAGAATAACTATTCTGCATTTGAATGCAAACTCAGGGTCTGTCATCAATCGCTGTGATGCATCTATGGCATCGCTGATCTTCCATTCGCCGTCAATCAAAACCACTTCGGGCATTGTTGCCAATGCGGTTCCTTCCGCTTGGCGAAGGGTTCCTGCACGAGTTACTTCATAGCCTGCTCGCTCCAAAGTATTCGCTAGAAGATTGCGCCGACCTTCATTCTCGTCGGCTACGATGAGTTTCGGCACGTTCTACTGTCCGACAATTAACACCTTGAAGGTTGACCCACCTATGGTGGGAATTAGCCTTGAATGATGCCTTCTGGGTTAACTTCAGCCCAACCGATTATTCCGCCGGATAAATTGTACATTTTTGCGCCATCATAACCTGCTTCAATCAATTGCATTATAGCGAGTTGAGAACGCATGCCTGAGCGACAGTGAACTAAAACATCGACATCCTTGGGTATTCTGCCAATCGCTGACAGAATCTCTGTGTGTGGGCACAAATCAACCGCTTTAGCAATCCTAGCATCGCTGTTTTCTTGCTCTGAGCGGACATCTATGAAGTAAGGACTCCAACCCTGATTCATTTTTGCAATCGCATTGGCAGAGTCGATTTCGTGGAACATTACCTGCGACTGAGTTGCGCTTGGCTCTTCAATATGTTCATTCGCAGAATTTCCAAATTTCAATATTTTTTGAGTCGATTCAAGCGCATCATAAATCAATAATTGGCCTGACAATGGTTGTCCAATTTCTACAATGATTTTGATTACTTCATTAGCTTGTAAACTGCCAATCAGCCCTGGTAGAACACCCAGAACTCCTGCCTCAGCGCAAGATGGTAGTAAATCTTCAGGGGGCGCTTCAGGGAACAAATCTTGGTAGGTCGGCCCGCCATTGAAATTGAAAACAGAAACCTGTCCTTCAAATCTATAAACCGAGCCATAGACCCAAGGAATGCCTAGATTTTTGCAGGTTTCATCAATTAGATATCTTGTCGGAATGTTGTCTGTTCCATCAACGATTAGATGATGCCCTTCAAACAATTCTTTGGCATTATTTTGGTCTACTCTAACTTCAATTGCATCGACTGATATGTTCGGGTCAAGTTCATTGACAAATCTCTGCGCAGATTGTGCTTTAGGAACTCCAACATCTGATGTTCGATGGATAACTTGTCTTTGAAGGTTTGAGATTTCAACTACATCATCATCTACAATCGTAAGATGACCAATACCCGCTGCTGCAAGGTATTGAATTACTGGGCTCCCTAAGCCGCCAGCCCCTAAACATAGAACTCTTGATTTGGAGAGTTTGTTTTGGCCTTCTGCGCCAACTTGAGGTAACAAAATGTGCCTGGAGTGGCGTTCCAAGTCTACCATCAGAATTCCTCAATGTACATTTTCTTCTAACCAACGTTCGCAATCGATAGCAGCCTGACAACCTAATCCAGCAGCTGTGATTGCTTGCTTGTATCTGGTATCCACAACATCTCCAGCAGCGAATACACCAGGTACACTGGTCATTGTATGCTCCTTATGAATCAGATATCCTTCTCCGTCAGTCTCTAATTGGTCTTCAAGGAATCCAGTTATTGGAGTATGACCTATTGCAATGAATGCGCCTGTTACAGCGATTTCCTCAGTAGAGCCATCACGTGGGTCTTCTAGAACCGCACCAGTAAGACCTGATTCATCAGAAAGCCACTTCTTGACTTGCCTGAAGGTTCGAATCTCGATCTTATCGTGGTTCGCTGCCCGGTCGTACATTACCTGAGATGCACGGAATACATCTCGGCGATGAACAAGAGTAACTTTTGAAGCGAAACGGGTTAGGAAAGTTGCTTCTTCCATAGCAGAATCTCCCCCACCTACAACAAGGATTTCTTCATCCTTGAAGAAGGCCCCATCACAGGTAGCACATGTCGAAATTCCTCGCCCTTTCTGTTCTTCTTCTCCTTCAGCTCCTAACCAAATAGATTCAGCACCAGTTGACACAATGATAGATTGAGTAAGGAACTCTTCTCCTTCTGTGTATACCTTGAATGGACGCTCGGATAAATCGACTCTCTCTACATTACGGTCTTGGACTTCGAGGCCGAATCTTTCCGCCTGTTCTCGCAACTGCATCATCATTTCTGGCCCACCTATTCCCTCAGGATAACCTGGGAAATTTTCTATGTCGCTTGTGAGCATTAATTGCCCTCCAGACATATATCCTGCAAACATCAATGGTTCCAACATCGCTCTAGAAGTATACAAGCCCGCAGTGTATCCTGCAGGTCCACTTCCAATGATAATCACATTACGAATATTGTCGCTCATGCTTTCTCCCAAGGCGATAACCTCCTTGAACATTTTCTCTCAACATTCATGAATATACTTACATGCGCAGGTAGTATGGACATCTTTTCTCATTGGCTTTGGAGCATAGCCCTCACCCGCAAAAAGGTGTCTTGGAAGGTTAGTGGGCCGATGGGAGTACTACCTGATCTACTGGCATTTATTCCTGCATCGATTTACAGGATGTCAAACGGGATATCACGTACTAGGGTTGATGATGACACAGTAACCTCTGACATGCCATTCGCTTGGGAGATTTACCAATGGACCCATTCATTTACCATCGTTGCATTCCTCTACGGCTGTGCTTACTATTTCCTAAAATCCCGAGGACATGAAAAACCGGGTTACATGGCTTGGATTTTTGTCCTGCCATGGTTTTTCCACATTTTGATTGACATCCCGGGACACACACTTCGATTTTTCCCTACACCGTTTTTACATCCGTTCAGTGACTTGGCGTTCGATGGTGTAAGATGGAGCACCTGGTGGTTTTGGTTCCCACAATTATTCGCACTGCTAGGAATCTGGTGGGTGATTCTCAGAAGAGAAAACCACGCCCTTCTAAGGCCTAGAGCATGGAAGATATTGCAGAAATAGCTGCTCTAGCATGTGGCTCTAATCTTGGCTCGATATGCTCTGGTTCTGCTCCCGGGCCGATAATTCCCAAACCAATCGGTTTACCGGATTCAAGTTGTAAATCAATTATTGAACTAAGTACAGCTTGCCCCATAGCCAATCCATGTTGAGTGCTACCTTTCTCAATAATTCCAAGGCATGCAGCGCCATGGATTTCTGGATTATTCATGACACGAGAAAGCGCTAGTGGCACTTCCATAGCACCGGGCACCCAAATTATCTCGACAATTTTCAGATTTTCTTTCTCGGCTTGATCTCTGGCTAAATTTAGCATTCGCTCAATTTCTGTCTTGTGGTAACTACCACACACAATTGCAATATTTGTCATAACCTCGCCTCCAATATTCTCTCAACTGTTGTAACTATTGTCTGTGTCATCGAATCAACTTCAATGTTAACCGATTCACCGATATTCTTTGTACCGATTGTAGTCAATGAAATTGTTTCTGGTATCAAGTGGAGAGC
>DAGO01000095.1:43474-44179 GCA_002498185.1 Euryarchaeota archaeon UBA10
ATTTCATGATTTTTTGAGGACACTCAATCATCAAATCTAAATTATCATCACCTGCAACTCGGTCAGAGATTTTACCCATCCCGATTATGTGACCAGAGAGAAGATGCCCACCTAGTTCATCACCCATTTTCAAAGCCCTTTCTAGGTTTACAATATCCCCGACTTTTTTAGAGCCCAGAGTGGTTTTTTCAAGAGTCTCAGGGATTGCATCAAACGAAATTTTTGGTGAATTAATTTCCACTACGGTTAAACATACTCCGTCTACTGAAACAGATGCACCAGTCACTAGGCCATCGGTTGAAACTGTGGAGAAATCGATAACAAAACGGATTACGTCTTTTCCATCAATGCTGGATATTTTCCCTGTTCCAGCGACTATACCCGTGAACATTTTATCTCCTCAACTCACTGATTTTTGCTTGATGAAAGTTCCAGAATCCTAGCAATAATTTTTCTTGTACCATCAAGATCATCTGACAATCCTTCGACTCTGACTACCTTGATGTGGCCTAGTCCTCTCTGTTCAAGAGATGCTCTAATTCTCTCCTCTGCATGTTCTTGGTCATAACCCAAGGCAATAATATCTGGTTTTACAGCAGGAAGGATATCAAATATCGGTACATCAGGTGGATTTCCAATAACTGCTTCATCCACAGGCTTGAGGCCTTCAACCATCCTGCGTCGTAAGTCTTGACCTGTTACTGG
>DAGO01000095.1:44547-47562 GCA_002498185.1 Euryarchaeota archaeon UBA10
GTGATCTCCAAGAGATTTAGCTTGTTCCATGTAATGTAAATGACCTGCATGTAATAGGTCAAAAACCCCTACTGCCATAACTCTAGTCATCTTTCACAGTCCCCTTTGGGCATGATATCTTAGAGGCCTAGGGCTTTAATCAGTTCCTCTCCAGTCAGGAATGGAATCCCTCTGTCTTCTGCCCACTTTCTAGCATCATCAACAGGTAAAGCAAAGTCGCCATCTGATTGCAACATCTCGGCTCCAATTACCACAGGAATCATTCCAGAAAGTCTTGCTAAGCCTACTGCAAGTTCTGTGTGCCCTTGTCTTCTAGTGAGTCCACCTTCTGCTTCTCGGCAGACTGGAATGTGACCTGGGGTTCTGAATTCCTTTCCCAGCATTTCTAGTGCATTGTCACCATCTTTCAATTCAGAATATAGTTCCGCAAATCTTCTCGTGGTGAGCGCTCGGTCTCTGTCAGTTATCCCAGTGAATGTGTCACGGTGATTCAAAGACAGTGTGAAAGCAGAGCGTGTGTCATACTGCAAATCGTCGGTTTGAAGTTCTCTCAGTACGGGATGGTCGGACATCAACCTCTCATCCATATGCAAATCTTGCAAATACGGGAGAGCAAATTTCTCTCCTACTTCGTGCCCAATAGCGAGGAATAGTAGGCCGCCACAATCAAACCTCAATTGTCTCATTGTAGCCGCTTCAGCGAACTGTCCAGGGAATAGCAAATCGGTTTCACCCTCACGATTTTCTGCATCGAACAAGCAGACAGGGTCTCCTTTGCGGAAGGCCGCAACTGCCGCCTCGACATGTGGCTCCATGTTTGAGGCGGTCGGGTTCACACAAATGAACCCAATCCATACAAAATCACCCTATTTTTCCACTTCTGACGGAAAGGGGTTAACATAGGACAGCCCTTCGGCCTGTTCTGCGGGGAGTGGGTTATGCCAGTAAAGTTAGGTCCAGCGGGAGTTCCACTATCATGTAAAGGACGCACTATTGTCGAAGGAATGGACGACATTATTTCTCTAGGATTAGAGACTATGGAAGTTCAAACTGTGCGCATGGTTGCGCCGCAGCACTTCGAACAGTATTGGCAAGCAGGAGTTCTTGCAAACAAAGCAGGATTCGAAATGAACATCCACGGCCCTTACTATTCTGAACTATTGGGGGACAGATTGCAAAGAAACCGTAGTCTAGCAAAGATTGAGGCGGCTCTACAAGCAGCTAAAACAATCAATGCACGACATATTACTTTGCACGCCGGGCATTATGGAGAAACCGGTAGAGGGCAGGCTGCAAACGAGCAAGTTGCAAGCGTGTTCAAAGGAATTGTACAAAGAATTGGAGAGATTTGGAACGATGATGAAGACCTCTATCCTGTATTCCCTTGGCTAAAGGAAGGCACTCCTTCTAAAATTGGAGTTGAAACAAGCGGTCGACAAGAACTCTGGGGCAGTCTCGAAGAAGTTTTGGAGGTAGTCAACCACGTTGAAGGAACAATCCCTGTTCTCAACCTTGCCCACATACACGCACGTGGTCACGGCAGACTAAGAACCTCTGAAGACTATGGCGAATTGTTTGACCAAGTTAGAGAAACCATCGGAACAAAGGAGTTCTACTGCCATTTCTCTGGCGTAGAACACCGAATGGGTAACGCAATGCACTACACTCAAATCAAGAAGTCTGACCTGAACTTCGAGCCACTTGCAGAGTTCATTATCGAAGAGGGCGCATGGTTGGACATGACACTGATCTCAGATTCGCCTTTGCTTGAGCATGATGCGATGTACATGGTACAAAATATCGACAGAGCAAGACACCGACAACTTGAGCGCAAGGCTCGGGAAGACCGCAGAAAGGCACTCGCTGCACAGGCTAATATTTCACCTGAAGAAATGGCTGCGAGAGAAGCCGAAATTGCAGCTGCTAGAGCAAAAGACGCCTTGGCAAAATCACAACCACAACCTGAGGCAAAGAAGGAAGAAAAGCCGAAGGAAGAGGAGCCAAAGAAGGCAACTGCGAAGAAAGCAACCAAGGAAGAAACCAATGACGACCTCTTCGAAATCGAAGAGGATGATGACGACTTATTCTGATTAAGAGTAGATGATATGTCACTGCCAATTCTTTACTCATTTCGAAGATGCCCATATGCAATGAGGGCTCGAATGGCTATTGTTAGAACCAATTTCCAAGTTGAGCATCGCGAAGTAATCCTTCGCGATAGACCAGAGCATATGATGCAAATTTCACCGAAAGGCACAGTCCCTGTGATGCTTTTACCAGATGGAACCGTTATTGAAGAAAGCCTTGAGATAATGGAGTACGTTCAATCTTGGGATTTAACACAAGATGAGAGAAATTGGGTCAATCGTAATGATGACGAATTCAAATTCCATTTAGATCGCTACAAATATCCTAACCGTTACGATGACGTCGACCATATCGAGCATCGCACTGCTGCATCAAAATTCATCATGGATTTGAATGAAAACATCCCAAAAGGAAACTTGAGCGATGCGATTTTCCCATTTATCAGACAGTTTGCAAACCATGACAGAGATTGGTTTGATTCCCAGGGCTGGGACAACGTCCACAAGTGGTTAGAAGAAAATCTATCCAGTGAAGAATTCAAAGTTTGTATGACTAAGTATGAACAATGGGTTCAGTAGAATTGATTCTGGGATTTCGAAGAAATACTACAGAAGCTGCCAAAATTAATTGTAATGTTGCGAAGAATGCGTTCCAAGTTAGAGTAAATACAAGCCGTGGATATTTTGGAGAAAAGCCGACTAAACTTATGCAACCAAGAATAATCAATCCTTGGAATATAATATAGGGATAGAGACTTAGACCTGTTTTCTGTAACTTATCCATTATCATAAATGAAGTAATGATGATTGGGCTCGATATCATAAATATCATCCAATACAAGTTGGGATCTTCTCTAAACCCAACATATCCACCCCTAACTAAAACAGTTCCAGGATCCAATTCTCTAGGATGAGGACAAATGCCCTC
>DAGO01000095.1:47995-54997 GCA_002498185.1 Euryarchaeota archaeon UBA10
TCATCTGAATTTTTACTTAGTATCCTCCATAATGAGCCACAAGAAGTCAATATCAACAATGTCGAAAATACGGACCATGCTCCCCATGTCAATAGCAATAACATAGCAAGTGCAAGAATAGGCAATTCTCCAACAAGTTCAGATTGAGGTTTTATTTTATGAAGATATACAGCCCAAATACAGAAAGATAGGGTCATCAATAACGCCAAAATATCAAGATAGGAAGATTCAACTGCGGAAACAAATAAACCGAAAATTAACCAAATTGAGAAAATTGCTGATTTCTTTAGTTTCAGACCTTTGTAATGTGCTGCAACGGATACGATTGAAGTGAGAATCAATAATGATGATGAAATCAAGATGTTTTCGAAACTATTAGGCCACCCGGATTCGACAGCCTCAAGGATATAATTATCTCCATAAATCCGTCTGTGGATGAAGAATACTGAAAAAAATGTCAGCATCAAAATAGAGATGATTGGAACCTTTTCTATTGTTGGTTTTCCGTTGAATCTGAGCAAAGTACCGACTAAAATAAACAAGAATGGAACTAATGCATACCATAATCTGATACTTCCAAATGTCATGCATATTAATGCTAAAATCCAGCTCCAGTACGCTGGAAGTTTTGATGAGTTTGTAGGGTTTCTATCAAATGCGCAAAACAATGAATATAGCATTGAATATACGAATAATACTATCACAATTGCCGGTAGTAATGACCAGAAAAATACTCCAAGTAAACAACATGCTGAAATCCAAATTCTGGGATTGTGAAGAAATATCTCTAATTTGTTTGAGAAATTATTACTGATTTTTTGTTGATTTTTATTTGTTCCACTAAGTGACCATCCAACTAACCAAACTGCGCAAATTCCGCCTATTGCTCTCGGCAACATTGCAGAATAATTCAATAATGCATGACTGAGCAAAAATAAGGCGATTATCGTTGCATACAAAGCAAAAAATGTTCTGTTTTCAATGATTTCATTCTTCTTTATCCCTAATGCTAGAATCGAGCATATTGCAATCATTATCCATGTAAATACAGATACGAAAATATCACTGTCACGTGAAAATTCACCGTCTGACGAAAGAAGGTTCCAATCTATATCTTCTCTAGAAAGGTCTGGATTACTCTCCCCTTCCTTTGAATCAAAAAATATTTGCCTTTGATATGCTGCGTCCCAATTCCATTGTTCAATTACCGATTTTTCTTGACTAGAATAATCAAATATGTCTAATGGTATTCGGCCATGTAATTGCACAGGGAAAGGGAGTTCTAGAATAAGTGGCACTATGGCTGAAAGATCCCTTTGGTGGCCGGCTGATTCTGATTTTGGAACAATTTGTGGACCTGAGATTATTGCTGCTACGTCACGCGTTATGTCTTCTGAAGAACCATGAGTGCCCATCTCTGTCATTCCGTGGTCAGCAGTAATTACTACTGACCATTCTTTGGGAATCATATCTAACAGCTGTGAAACTTGTTGGTCAACGTGTGTTAGTTTTTTGTCATACTCTGAGCTATCTGCACCCCATGTGTGGCCTACTTTATCGGGCCCTGAGAAATGTACTGCTAACACATTGTATACAGAATTATTTAGCCACTCAGATGCGACTAGCAGTGTATCATAATCTCCCTGGTAGTAGTCGGAATGTCCCTTGAATGTGTTTACAAAATTTATATTGTTAAAATCTTGATACATATTACCCATCACATAACTACCCACCATCGCAACATCATACCTAGGGTCATCTGCTGCGAGCAACCAAGGGTCATTATTTCCGGGATGCCCTAAATTGAAGTTCCTCAAGCCATTAATTGGGGCATTTGGCACGCCAGTCATCATTTCGCTAATACATGTGGCCGACAAGGTGAGAGGTCCTGTTCTAATTTTCACAGTGGCCGCATTTTTCCTGTAATCATTGATTTCGGGCATCAATTCCTCGTCAAGAAAATAATCCTCACCAATTCCATCTAAGACGATTAAAACGAATCCTTCAGAATCTACAGTTATATTTTCAGGAAAGGCTATCTCTCCTTCCGGATTTTCCGGTGTCAGTAATACATGAGGAACTGTATGCCAAGTAGGTAAAATCAAAAGAATTAGGATTACAAGAATTGGATATCTTGTAATAAATCTGGAGATTTTAGTCTGGCTCATGATTACTCCCCAAAGTAAAATCCTATTTTTGGGCGCCCTAAATTGGTGCTTTATACTTTCCACTAACCTCGCAAAAAAAAACGACTGCCAAAACAGCATATTTACAGGAAGCAGAGGGAAATTGCCTAAAGGGGATTGGTAAGCCTCGCTGAATTATGGCTCACATTGCAGTTCTTGGATTGGGGAATTGGGGAAGCGCTATTGCCCGTTTGTGGTTACTTGAAGGCCACAAGGTAAAGGGGTGGACCATTGAACAGGAAGTTTACGAATCGATTACTATGGAAGGTATGAATCACAAGTACCTCCCAGACCATTCGCTAGACGGATTAGAAGCGACCATGCATGTTGAGGAAGCTCTTGAGGGAAGCGAGATAATCGTACTTGCTGTTCCATCATCTGTAATTCTAAATGTTGTTGAGGATATAATCCCACACCTTCGCCCTGGACATGTTCTTCTGGACTTAGCAAAGGGATTAGCACCGGGTAAGAGACTGATCAGTGAAGCGATTCATCAAATGCTGGAAGAGAAAAATATGCATAATCCGCTTGCGGTCCTGACTGGTCCAACAATTGCTCCTGAAGCAGCGGGAGGCGTCATGACAACGGCGCTAGTCGCAAGTGAGGACGTGTCAGTTGCAGAAAACTTAGCTTCGACATTAACAACTCCTACATTCATCCTGCATCCTGCCTCAGACCCGGTTGGCGCAGAACTTTGGGGGGCATTCAAGAACGTAGTTGCTCTTGCTTGTGGTTTAGTTGACGGGTTGAAGAAAACCGGCTCGCTAGGAGGTGACAACCTAAAGGCTGCAATTTTCAACGCAGGATTCCGTGAAGGGTGCTTGTTACTACCTCAACTTGGTGCTAGAGCCGAAGTTGCATTTGGACCAGCAGGACTGGGCGACTTGTATGTTACTGCGACTTCACCACACGGAAGAAATCGTAGAATGGGTGAGAAGTTAGGTAGTGGGTTAACACTCGAAGAAGCGCTTGAAGAAATGGTGATGGTAGCTGAAGGAGTTAGAGCAGCGAGAATGTTTAGAGACAGAGCTATCGACATGAAAATCGATGTACCATTCGTTGTAGCACTCAACACTCTCCTAGACAGTTACATCGACGCAGAAGAGTGTTGCCGCAGGATGGTAGCACTTTCCTGAGAGTAGTAGTATTGATTTGCTTTGAGTGTGTGGGATATCCATGGCAGAACTAACCGAGTTTGAATTACGCCTGTTCGAGTGGATTAGACAGTCCGACTTTGAAACCGTTGGTTGGTCGACAAAAAAAGCCGCTAAGGCCTTCAAATGCGATGAAGATGAAATCTATGAGGGAGTAGCCGCATTGACCAGAAAAGTTCCTACCAGAATTCAAGTCTATTACGAGGATGGCAAGCTTCACATCGCTGCAGAGTAAATATGGCAAAAGATGCCTTACTCATCGATGGACTTTGTGCACTGTGCACAAAAACTGGTCGTTTCATCAAAAATCGTCAAGCCAAAGAATTGGAATTGATTGAACAGAATTCTGATCAAGGTGTGAAAATACTGGAGAATCATGGAATCACTATTGATTCTGTAGTACTAATCAGAAACGGGAAAGCATATACTCGCTCTTCGGCAGCAATTCGATGTTTGTTGTACATGAAATGGAATTGGAAATGGATGTATCCATTTGCTTGGATAATTCCCCTACCGATACGCGATTTAGTTTATTTATTAATTTCAGTACTAAGGTTTAGGGCTTCCTAAAATATATTAACAAGTGGTTTTTAGGGCCCCCTAATTGTGATACTATGAAGCCGAAATTTAGCCTCCCCCTTTTAGTGATGATTTTCTTTGTAACCGCAAGCATGCCGGGCTGTTTGTTCTCAGATGATAGTTCCGTATCATTCAAGAAATGTGATGATGAAGACAACTGTTTAACGATTGCATTTGAGACTAAAGAAGAGTATGGCAACACTGAGGAAAACCCTCAAGAATTGGCAGATAGACTCTCTGAACTCTTAGGCATGGATGTGGAAATTTACCCTGTTTCAGGCCCAGGTGCAACCATTGAAGCACTAAGGTTTGGACACGCAGACTTAGGATTCTTAGACGGAGGAGCCGCTTGGCTGAGCTGGCAAAACCACAACCTTCAGGTCTTGGGGGCTGAACAAAAGCAAGACGGAAGGCCGTTTTACAATGCAATAGCATGGGTCCACAAGGACTCAGACATGGCACTTGCTGACCAAGATGATGATAATTCAACCGATCCTTTCGCTTTGATGGAAGGTAAAACATCATGCCACACCTCTGCTTTAGGAAGTTCAGGAATGTTACTTCCGATGGGATGGATGATTGACAGAGGATACATTGAAGTTGTTGGAGACCCTGATGATATCAGCTCCCTACCAGATACCGTTTACAACTACTTTTCTGAGGATTCAAGTATCCCAGATAGTGGAACAAAATATCACAAGTACATTGGCTCACTGAGGTGCTTAGCAGAAGGTGGGAAGGATTACATCTCCTTTGCTAAAGATCCAACAGTTCCAGATTATTGTGGAAACGAAGACCCTGATGACAACGAAGAATGGTGCTTTGAAGGGGAATTCAAAGATGTAAACGATTACTACGCACTACCTACCTTTGGTAAAGCTCCAAGCCATCCGATAATGTACAATCCAGACTACATGTCAGAAGAGATGGTTCAATTGATTAGAGACGCATTTGCCGAAATGAGTTCCAACTCAGACGATGTGGAAATTCTCCAAGATGTAATGAACACTCCCGGAATTACAATTATTGGAACTGAAGAACATCTTGGCAATTATGGTAGCTTGATCGAGGATGTACCCGGAATCAACGCATACTTCCAAGAAAAGTACGATTGAAATGAATAAATATACAATTATTCTAGTTTCAACACTTTTACTATCCTGTGGTTTTGCAGGGTGCTTTGGTGAAGAAAAACCAGAGGAAGAAGAAAAGGGTTTTACTTGGCCTGAACAGGTAGAGAAAGGTTGCGATATCTCCAATGAATCCGGCCTTGAGTGTAACTATTATGCAATGGTAAACTCTACACCTGTTCTAACTATGGATGACCCTATTGACGATGCTATCTGGATTGTACACTTAGACGGGTACATAACAAAATGGGAATTATCCACAGAGGATGGATTACCCTCTCAGACAAGTACAGTTGCTGACCTGTCGGGTATTGTTTCTAGATGTCATCACGAACAAGGTCTCTTAGGTATGGAATTCGATGAAGATTTTGAGACCACAAGTAGGGTCTTACTAGTTTACAATGAAAACAAAACATGTGAAACAGCAAGGAACTCGAACGTAGTTTTATCCCACGCGAAAATGATTGATGGAGAGATTGACATAGAATCTATTGAAGTCTTAATTACAGTAAACAAATCAAACCGAAACCACAACGGTGGCAACATCTTGTCTGTTGGTAACAACATGTACATTTGGAGTCTAGGAGACGGCGGCGGAAGCTTTGACCCTTACGATAATGGGCAAAATGCCTCAACTATTCTGGGAACCATACAAATGATCCACTACGAAAATGAGACCATTGTTCCTGTAAATGGTTCAAATGAACCTAGTTATACATTGCACCACGGATTAAGAAATCCTTGGAGAATAGACATTGATTCCAATCAGAACCTATGGATTGCAGATGTCGGACAATTGTGCTACGAAGAAGTAAATGTTGTACCATTAATGCAAAGTTCGAATTTTGGTTGGTCAGAAAGAGAAGGCTTCCATGATGTTGATTTCGAAGAAGGATGCTACGAAAACAGGTCCGAGCCTGATCCCAAATTTACTGACCCAATTATTGAATATGGACACGAAAATAACCACTGCTCAATCATTGGTGGTTATTGGATGGACTGGGGACCTGAGGCATTAAGAGATGCTTACCTGTATGGCGATTTTTGTAGCGGTCAGATTTGGGCTGCCAAAAACATCGATGGCAATTGGACTGCAGTAGATGTCGGTAATGTAGGAACGATGATTGTTGGTTTTGGAAAAGGAATTGACGGTGAATTACTAATTTTCAGTTGGGCAGGAACAATCTACCAGTTGAACGAAATTCAATCTGACTTAGATTTACCGTGATGGACTTCTTTGGCTTGGTTTGGCGACATAAATATTGTCGACCAGGATGGTCTTTTTACGTCACCATCCTCCGTTACAAATGAACGGATATACATTGAGATCAGGTCTAAAATAACCACTACAACCAAGATTACGATTAGGAATGCCATCACTTTATGGTAGTCTTGCCAGTCAATGTAAAAATCAAGATAGTAGCCAATACCTCCTGCACCAACTAATCCTAACACAGTACCATGCCTTACATTGTACTCAAACATAAACAACAATTGACTAAGCAAATTGTTACTGGATTCAGGGATTACAACATTTGTAACGATTTCCGGATGAGATAGTCCCATAGCTCTTGCTGCCTCCAATGGACTATTCTGCACCCCTTCCATCTCCTCATATTGTAACTTCCCGAGATATCCTATGGTGTAGAATGTCATAGCCAAAACACCTGCTAGTGGTCCTAATCCTACAATAACTACGAATAAAAGCGCCCAGATTATACTTGGAAGACTTCTTGTAGCAGCAAGAATGATTCTCATTGGGATATATATCCATGCAGATGTCAAATTTTTAGCAGCAAATGGTGACAGAACTATTGCTATCAAGAATCCAATTATTGTAGACACAAATGCCATTTTCAAGGTTTCAAGCATCCCAATGTAAGCCTTAGAGCAAAATAATCCGATGCTAGAGGTACATTCAGGATATGGTCTTGCTTCCAACACACTCCAGTC
>DAGO01000095.1:55385-57150 GCA_002498185.1 Euryarchaeota archaeon UBA10
CCTTGCAAAAGGTCATCTAGCATGATGTAGCAGAGCACTGCAAGAATAAGCGCAGTGAATAAAATCCTCTTCAATGCCACATTCATTGTGCCACCTCATCTTCGTTAGTGGCGATTGGATGTGTTTCGCTATCGTCGATTTCGTATTCCAGTAGTTTTCCATCTTTGACTTGAAATAACCTGTCGGAGATTTCAGATGCTCTCTTGAGGTTATGTTCAACAAGAATCATTGCTGATTCACTTTCAGACATATACTCTCTAACTGCCTGCAAAACAATTGAGATATTTTCATCATCAAGCTCGCTAAGAAACTCATCTGCCAAAATTAATTTCGGTTTCTGAGCAAGTGTCCTTGCAGTCGCAACACGTCTTTGTTGCCCACCGGACAACCTACGAACGGGTTCATCGATTTTCTCAATCAAGCCCATTCGATTTACTGCATCTGTCACTCTTGTGTCTCTACGCTTGAACCAGGTTAGCGGTTCGTCCCAGAAAGGTGTTCCCGATCTTGCTCCCAAATCCACGTTATGATACACACTTGTATGGCGAATAAGGCCTAATTTCTGTGGAATATAGCCTATACCTCCACGCCTTGGTGCGTTGCAATCGATTGTACCTCCGAGCGGTTTTACCAATCCTGCAATCGTTCTAAGGATTGTAGTCTTTCCAATTCCAGAAGGACCTGCAATTGCTATGATTTCTCCAAATTTTAGCTCTAGGTTGATGTTTGCGACCAAAAAATCGTCATATCCAACAGCCAAGTCTTTAACAAAAAGAATCGGTTCGCTGTCGGACAAACTTCTCCCTCCATTTGCTCCAAAAGTTCCGTGTATTCAAAACCTTACAACCTAGTCAGTTGGTCTTTCTTGCTCTTTTGACCAAACTGATTATTTCCATCCTAGCTTCATCTGAAGTACTTATTTCATTATCAAATGCCAGACGAATTGGCCTATTACCATCTGATGTAACTGCGGACATCTCAAATCCGTAACGATCGATAGAAACCATGGTGGCGTCTGTTGTATCTACGGCCTTGCTCATTTTTTTGCACAATATCGTCATAGCGTCACGATGATCATCATTCATATGCTCAATAATATCATCTGCAAACGAATCAATGGGGTCTGGTTCAGCGACAAACCACTGCTTTTTATCGACCCAAGACATTCTTCCAAAACCTCCGATATATCTTATTGACTCAACCTTTAGACAGTAGAAATCAAAGTCCTCGAACTCCACATAGAATCGAGCACTAGGATGCTTCTCTAAGAAAATTGATTTTACAACTGGTAATTCCTTCTTGGACAATTTTTTACAATCTCCAACTAATGTTACACGGCCCAAGGCCAAGGGATTTCCATCTCCTCCTTCTGCAATTAATAGTGAAGATTTGCAATTGGAAACTAAATTCTTTGTATGCTCTGCTAATTTACTGATTAAAAATACAGGATTACCCTTGTACATCGCGTAGGTTACGAATGAACCATATGGATAGTTGCCCTCATTTTTTGAAATTGTACAAAGTGTCGCTGTTGCCATTTTATGTGCCATTGTCATCGAATATTCTGCATGACTCGGCGTAGCGACTTCTGGGTCATACAGCAATTCTTGCTGCGTTGTTCTTTGTCCTTTAGGTACGCCATGTCTAGTTATCTTGTCTTCCTGTTTACTCATTTATTCACCTCTAATTGTATTTCATCGTCTATTACAACGCGAATGTAATCTTCATCAGTTTGGATTACTGATGATGTAACGCCAAAAACATC
>DAGO01000094.1 GCA_002498185.1 Euryarchaeota archaeon UBA10
AGTTTTGCATGTGGGGAGGATGTGAACCTTCTCCATTTTACTATCATTTACCCAAGATTATTGCTATGTGCTCAATCTTTGTTCTTCTTTACATATCGGATTCTAGTCGTGAAAAACCTGAACGCAAAGGCTACTCATGGGGGTTCTTTTCGGACTTATTACCGGAGTTTTGATTTTCGTGATAGTCAGTGTGATTGGTTGGACGCGTGGCGTAACTTGATTGGTTATTGAGCCTTTGAGATAACGGCTTTTTCGTTCTTTGAAATCCAATTATCGTACAACATGAATATTCCAGCTACTACTAGCAACATTATGCAGAATAACATGTCCCAACCCATCTTGAATACAAGTCTAGGAAGATTTGGAGAAACCGACAACTGAAGGGCTAATGCTGCTAGCCTGACTGATAGGATTAGGAAAGCCATCTGCAATGGCCAAGAATTTCTTCTGAACAGATTCCACCACAGTGTTCCCATCAAAATTACAGGACAAGCACCCATCAAGAAAACCCAGTTGTTACTTGGAGAGAGGCGGTCTCCGATGTATCCACCTCTGAGGAATAGATTACCAGGGTCTATGTCTCTTGGATGAATTATTCCGTCTGTTTGACCTAATGTAGCCCACCATGCAAACCAGATGCCTATTGGAAGTATTCCGAGCAAAATGTGCCTTCCAAATTCTGAGTACATGTTATCTGTTTCTTCCTTGAGGTAACTCCATTCTCTATTCATCAGTGATTCAATACTGCCAAAGAAAATCATTGAGATCCCACCTCCCCATGCGCCCCAACTCATTGTTAGCCAAGCGAATGCACAGTATTGGAATACAGCGTATGAATATGGTTTGTTCATTACTCGAAGTATAATTGAGGTAGCAACTCCTGCGAGTAATGTCCATATTAAGAACCAATCAACTGTGTTCGAATTTTGCCCAATTAGGACTGGTATGGTTGCCATTCCTCCAGCTATCGCAAGCGACGTTGGCCATTTCCCATTTCTGAATCTTGAAGCATAAATCAAAGTAAATGTGAATGCTATAATTACCGACCAAATTACCGCATCTAACTCATCGGATTGCGTAAACATCACCATGAAACGGGTTGCTGAGACGCCATATAACCTGTAATCAGAAAAGAATATCGTAGCAATCAGAATCAATATCAATGGAATAAGCAAGCGTTTAGGTGTCTTGTCATCATTGTTGACAAACATCCGATTTTCGATCATCAAAACCAGTCCAATCCATATTGGTAAAGCGATTATTGTGAATCTTGTTTCTGGGAAAATAATTGTGAAAACTAAGATGGCAGATAAAATCTTTACATTCCTCATCGTGGGAGTTTTTCGTCCTGAAATTGACTGTTTTGACAGCCAATAAAGTGCGATTACGCCAAAGAATCCCAATGGATAGTAAAGCAATGTTAACCATAACCAGCCACGACTGTATGAAATAAATGCCGAAATTGAGAACAGAATAAGGAATCCAATTGTAACCTCATTTGCATATTCCGCTGTAATTTCATTGGATTTGAAAAATCTATACAAAAAGCCACTGAAGACTAATATTGCTAATCCTGATATGATTAAATCAATATTTCTCATACCGATTTCATCGCCTCTAATCTTACCCCATTCGATTTTATCTTTAGATAGTCCATCAACGTAAGAATGCCCATTCGCTTCAAGCCAATCATTTCTTTCAACAGCTGCATTCCAATTCCATTGTTCGTACGCTTGATATTCTTCATCAGTCAAATCAAATGCGTCCAGAGGAACCTTTCCATGAATTGCATGAGGCATTGGCAGCCCGAAAATCATCGATGGAATTGTCGCTAGGTCTCTTTGAGCCATACCCTTTACAGTTACACCTTCAGCAACATTGGGCCCCCACATGAATCCCGCAGTCTCTCTGATTACAGGTTCGGGAGAACCATGTTGCCCTGTGTCGGTTAGGCCGTGATCTGAGGTTACTAGTACAGTCCAATTATCTGGGACAATATCGAATATCATGTCTAGATTATCATCCAGCCAAAGCAACTTTGCTTCGAACTCTGGCGAGTCCTTGACCATGTACCTGTGCCCTACGCTGTCAAGTCCTGAAAGATGTGCTACAATCACATTTGGTGTTCTGTCGTAGCCTCTAGGAACATCTCCCTCGAGCCAAGATCGCAATGTTACAAATGCCTCTTCATCCCCTTGATAGTAATCTGCGTGGCCATATCTATGTTGAGAGAAGGGAATCAATTCCCTATCTGGATACAGGTCTTTCCAAACATAATCTCCCAAGATACCGAGTTGGTGGTCATAATTCCCATCATTATCACCATCATGTGTACTAACTAATTTCCATCCATCGGGAGTTCCTGGGTGCTCTGGTCGGAAGTTTGAGAGAGCTTCATTTGGTTTTGAAGGCACACCAGTTGCAATTTCTTTGACGCATATAGCAGTCATAGTCATCGGATTTGACTCAATTTCCATGTACGCTCCATCTTGGACTCTTGCATTCAGTTTGGGCATCAGTTCAGGGTCGCCCATCATATTCCGGCCACCACCGTCGATGACTACGAACAGGAAGCCGTCACTGAGTTGTTGAGAGGGGTATGGATTTTCTTCCATTCCTTCCAAAGGCGCTGGTGAATCAGAAATGATGTAATTTCCAGTTACCAAGAATGAAGGTAATGCAATCAAGATGAAGACGAGAATTGCTTGTCTTAATCTTGAATTAGAAATCAAAACACTTCGCCTTAATTGCCTGCTAAGTAGTTGAGGATTTATCCTTTATCACGCCATTTGATTTTAGAGCCTAATTGTCAAACTCAGGGATTTGAAGCAAGGCTTTTTTTACTTGACAACCAAGGCCTACCTGAAAGAGAGACGAGAATTTAATTTTCGTTAGACCTAAAGGGTGTTATTATGTCAAAACTGATACAAAAAATGAACCAAGCGCTAGGATTAGAACTCCGAGCAATCAATCTTTATGCACACTATGCTGCGTATGTAAAGGGTCTAAACAGAATCCAACTTGAACCAATGTTTCAGCAAGAAGCGAATGAATCAATGGTTCACGCAGCAACAATCCGTAATGCGATTGTTAAACACGGAGGAGAGTGTGTTACTCTTAGAGACCAAATGGAGATAATTCATACTACTGATACACGAGAAATGCTCCAAGGCGCCCTTGCTACTGAGACTAAGGCTGCAGAAGTCTACGGAGAACTATTGCCGCTGCTAGAGGAAATTTCTGACAGAGAATTATACGATGCTGTAGAGCAAATCTACCTTGCAGAGTTGCGTTCAGTCGAAGAAATTAGACTACTTCTCGACTGATTAAGTGGACGCTGGGGGATTTGAACCCCCGGCCTCTTGAGTGCCACTCAAGCGATCTTCCAGCTGATCTAAGCGCCCGATGCTTTGCCTAAGGCAGGATGGGCCACCTGCCTTCCAATCATAAGGCTTCTCAATTAGGTACTACTGGGCGTGTCATGGACGTGGATGAAGTACTCGCAGAGTTGATTCCACAGATTCCGGAAAATGTCTTCACCAGATGGCTTGCTGACAGAGTTTCAATCATTTGGCTAGAAGAGGATGACAGTCGTTTGGGAATGACTCGATTTGAGGAAGGCAATGCTGAACTTGTGCGTAGGCGTAGGCTTGGCCTTGACCCAGGCCCCATCACTATTGGCCTACATCCTAGACTAATCGAAGAACCCGATTTACTGAGGCATACCCTTGCTCACGAATTGGTTCACGCTTCTGGCGTTCTGAATCATTCCAAAGAATTGCATGATGCCGTTGATAATATTGCGCCGGGCGTTTCAATCTCGGATTCACCAATGCTCCAAGAAAAGCGAGAAGAATATCTTGATTCTGTGAAGGTAAAATCGTGGTCATGCAAGCATTGTGGCTATGAATGGAAGCGCTCAACGGTTCGCAAACCGATTCGCTGTCACAAATGTGCAAGACCACTGTAAAGGTGATAGAGGTGATTCCCTCCGGGGGGTTTGGGCGTATAGTGTAGTCTGGATATCACCTCGGCCTTCTAAGCCGATAACCGGGGTTCGAATCCCCGTACGCCCGCCATGTCATTGGCAGTACTATACATGGTACTATATGCGAGAGACTACAGCGAAGCCTGGTCATATGCAGCAAATGCGCAAGGTCAAATCAGTCGTACCAACTCATACTGTGCTCGAGGGCGGGGGTTTCAAAGTAAGAAGGCCTGCTGCAATGGGAATGCTGATGAGTCCATTTTTGCTACTCGATGAAATGGGGCCCGTTGATTACGGTCCGGGAGAAGCAGTTGGTGCTCCATGGCATCCACACAGAGGATTTGAGACAGTAACTTACCTGATGCACGGCGAGATGGAACACGAAGACAGTGCTGGTAACAAGGGAAAACTAACTCCTGGTGATGTACAATGGATGACTGCTGGAAAAGGCATCATACATTCAGAATTACCAACTGACAAGATGATGCAAGAAGGAGGATTGATGCACGGTTTCCAAATTTGGGTAAACCTTCCAGCCAAAGACAAAATGATGAATCCAAGATATCAAGATATTATGGCCTCAGAATCTCCGATTGCACAAAGTGATGGAGTATGGGCTAGAGTTGTTGCTGGAGAGTGTCTTGGAGTAGAATCATCAATTGATACAGTCATTCCAATCACATACGTACACGTAAAAATGGAGAAAGGTGCCGATTTACTGAAAGATTTTGAAGTTGATTTGAATGCTATGTTGTATGTTTTTAAGGGTGAAATTAAGGTTGGAGGAAAGAAACTGAAAGACGGTTCACTCGCACTTTTGACAAATGGTTCTCAAGTAGCAATCAATGCTACTGTGGATAGCGAATTTCTGATTCTTGCAGGTCCTGAAATTAATGAGCCAATAGCTCGTTATGGACCATTCGTGATGAATACCAGAGAAGAAATTATGCAAGCCATAGAAGACTACCGAAATGGAATTTTAGCTTGAATTTCGTTTTCGGTTCTTTGGGAAGTCCTCATATAGGGAAGGTTGGTCGGCGAACTGTTCACCATGAAGCGAGGTTCCAGAGCGTGGAAGAAGACTGGTAATCAGCGATGGAAGTGGCGTAAGAAGAAGCTACGACGTCGTAAGCGTGCTCGCCGACAGGCTAAGCAATGAAGCTGAAGGGTAAACAATACGGGGGAGTATAG
>DAGO01000018.1:0-3366 GCA_002498185.1 Euryarchaeota archaeon UBA10
CCGTCTTTTTTGTCGTCAGGCTTGCGAACTCTAGACCAAACACCACCCATCAGTTCTTCGTGGTGTTTTGCACAATAATGGAATCGGCGATATGCTTCTCGGAAAGAGTAAGCCTTCTTTCCTGTTGCAACTAGGTATCCCTCTGGAGAAAGTCGAGAAATGATAACTCCAGCCTCTCCACAACCTGGATAATCACAAACAGCCTCTTCTCCCATGTCTCCACCCAATCTTTCGTCCCGCTTTAATGATTGTAATTTTTTAGTCCTCTTCTTCTGTTTCAGGAGGGGTAATTACCAAGAGAGGAACATTTGCCTCGATTGATTGTCCTTCCTCACAATGAATCTCCGTCACAGTCCCTCCAACTGGAGCCTGAATCTCGTTTTGCATTTTCATCGCTTCAAGAATCATTACCACTTGCCCTTCTTGGACTTCATCTCCCAAAGAGACCTCCACAGTAACGACCTTTCCTGGAATGTTTGCACTAACTTTGCCAGATTTCTTCGACTTGCCACCGCTTGCTCTTCTCTGCTTGGGAGCAGGTCCTGCATCTGGAACTTTGATTTCGAAGGTTTGCCCTCCAACCGTTGCAGTCCAATTTTCACCGTCTTGTTCAAGTTCAACTTCGAACTCTTCCCCGTTAACTATCACTTTACGAATATCACCCATTTGTTCACCTCCATGGGGAGCGCGAGCTCCTTTGATGCATTAGAGAAGACATTCCCATATTCATTCTGCGATGGTCTTGGGCCCATGCTTCACCTAGATTTCTGCCAGATTGTGAGGGGTCATCACGGCCGGATGATGCAGCCAATACTGCTGCTATAGCAGCAATTCTAAGTGTTTCAATTTCAGCCATAATATCACTCACAACGGTATATTGCCATGCTTTCTAGCAGGCCGCATTTCTTCTTTGTCAAGTAGCATGCCTAGTGCTTTGCATAATCTTTCACGAGTTTGATTTGGTTCTATTACGTCATCGAGATACCCAAGCGCTGCAGCTTTGTACGGGTTCGCAAACTTCTCTTCGAAATCTTCGATCAATCTACCCCTTTCGCCTTCAGGGTCACGTGCGTTTTGCAATCTTCTTCTATGGATAATTTGCACCGCCCCTTCTGCGCCCATTACCGCCAACTCTGCACTAGGCCAAGCAACATTGTAGTCGCCTCTAATGTGTTTGGAAGACATAACATCGTATGCACCTCCATACGCTTTCCTCAGGATAACCGTTAGTTTTGGAACAGTTGCTTCAGCATAAGCATACAGTAGTTTGGCGCCATGGCGAATAATTCCACCCCATTCTTGATTTGTTCCCGGCAAGAATCCTGGGACATCTTCTAGTGTGATTAGTGGGATATTGAAGGCATCACAGAACCTTACGAATCTAGCAGCCTTGTCACTAGCATCTATGTCCAAGCACCCCGCCAGTATCTTTGGCTGGTTAGCTACTACACCTACGGTTGAGCCATTTAGGTGGCCGAATCCAACGACAATATTTCCAGCCCAATTTTCTTGAACCTCTAGGAATCCTCCATCGTCAAGGATTTCTGTAATTACATCCTTTACATCGTATGGTTTTGTTGGATCTTCTGGAACTATGGAATCTAGGTTCTCACAAACTCTTGTTGGTGAATCACTGGTCTTCTTCAGAGGAGGCTTTTCCATGTTATTTGCTGGAAGAAGGTCGACAAGTTCTCTCGCCAAATCAATCGCTCCTTGATCGTCTTCTGCAGTGAAGTGTGAGACACCTGACTTACTTCCGTGAGTACTGGCACCGCCCAAGTCTTCGAATGATACCTCTTCGTTTGTTACAGTCTTGATGACCTCAGGTCCTGTGATGAACATGTGTGCGGTCTTGTCAACCATGATTACAAAGTCAGTAATTGCTGGAGAGTAAACAGCTCCCCCGGCGCAGGGCCCCATAATCACGCTGATTTGAGGAACAACTCCACTTGCTCTTACATTTCTGAAGAAGATTTCAGCATATGAACCAAGGCTAGCAACTCCTTCTTGGATTCTGGCCCCTCCGCTGTCGTTTAGCCCAATGACTGGCCGACCTGTCTTCAATGCCATATCGAGTACCTTGCAGATTTTCAGACCGTGCATCTCTCCGAGACTTCCTCCATATACTGTGAAATCTTGAGCGAAAGCGAAAATCTCTCTGCCGTTGATTGTACCATGGCCAGTTACTACTCCGTCACCGGGAATGACATTCTTATCCATGTCAAAGTCACGACACCTGTGTTCAACCAGAGCATCTATCTCTTGGAATGACCCTTCGTCTAGAAGCATTTCAAGGCGCTCTCTTGCAGTCATTTTACCGCGATTATGTTGCGCATCGACCCTTGCTTGGCCTCCTCCAGCTTCCACACGAGCCTTTCTTGCTCGCAGGTCCCTCAGTCTATCTTCGGTACCTACCATGTCTTTCGCCAAACGGAGAAAATGTTAGACCGTCTTTATGGGTTTTGTGAGCATTTCTACACCGCAAGCACTTCATAGACGCTCCTGCCCACCTCCAAACATGGGCGGAAGGCAACGCATTGTCATAGCAAAACCCGGCCTTGATGGTCATGACCGCGGGGCTAAGGTTGTCGCTAGAGCCTTGAGAGATGGTGGGCATGAAGTCATCTACACTGGATTGCGTCGAACGCCTGAACAAATTGTGAGGACTGTGATGGATGAAGATGCTAGATTTGTCGGCCTGTCATCCCTCTCAGGTGCACATAGCCACCTATTCCCAAAGATTTGCAATCTGCTAAAAGAATCTGGTCTGAATGATGTTGTCGTTTTTGGTGGCGGTATTATTCCCGAATCAGACAGACCTCCTCTTTACTCTGCAGGAGTAAGGGCTATTTTCGGGCCGGGGACGCCATCCACTGAAATCTTAGAATTCGTTGAAGAAGCATCGACTAGAGATTGTGGTGTAGGGTCCGATAATGGTTGGATCTGGGGTGAGTGATTGGACCGCAGAACTCTCGCTAGGCAGTTATCTGCTATCGAAAATGGCGAGATGCAAGTCGATACATCTGCCGATGGAGATGTTATCGCTATCACCGGCCCACCTGGTGTTGGGAAATCCTGTATTGTAGATGCGATTTTACATAGGCTTGCGCCAGCAAAAAATGTTGCAGTGTTAGCAGTAGACCCAACTTCTCCACTTAGTGGAGGAGCACTACTCGGGGATAGGATTAGATTGAGTGTTCTAGATGACAAGACAAAATCAGATTCAATATATGTTCGAAGCGTAGCAACTAGGTCTTCTAGTGGTTCAATACCTTCTATAATACGCGACCTTGCAAGCCATTTATTGTCTAATTCATTCGATTTGGTTATTATTGAAACAGTGGGTGCAGGTCAATCAGAGATGCG
>DAGO01000018.1:3753-6033 GCA_002498185.1 Euryarchaeota archaeon UBA10
GAAAAAGCTGGCCTGTTAGAATTAGCAGATTTGATTGTAGTCAACAAGGCCGACTTAGAAGGAAGTGACAAAGTAGTCAATGACCTAACTGTTTCACTGGGGCTAACTTCCGATGCACCTCCAATCATCAAAACGAGTACAATCACAGGTGAAGGACTGGATGATTTGTCTACCTTAATCCTCGAATTAGAAGAGAGGATATCTTCCAAACGTGCACGCTGTCGGCAGCAATTACTAATGGCGCATGAATCCATTTTAACAACAAATCCTCATTTCGAGGCTATTCTTGACCGCATGTCTGAAGAAGGGTTAGCACTTGATGAAGCACTGAGGGAACTCAATGAGTGACCAAGTTGAACTCACGGATCCGGTAGACCACTCTGTTGGCGGTATGTACGGGCACCTGTTTAGAAGAGGTTTCCATATTGGGATGTCAATTATTCCATTTGTTTATTTTGAGTTTGGAGAGAAGATAGCAGACTATCTATCTATCACTGTAGTTCAGGTTGTTTCGTTATTGACATTAGTTTTGGTATTTGGTGAAGCGATTAGATTGAAATTGGGAATTACAATTTTTGGACAAAGAGACTACGAATCTCATCAGGTTAGCGCATTAGCCTGGGGCGGTTTTGCAGTTGGATTGACCTTCTTGATACTGCCGGAGAGTCCAGAATTAGTCTGGCCACTCATACTTTCGTTATCATTGGGTGACCCGTTTTTAGGGGAAATTCGCAGAAAAGGCCTCGAGCCCAAATCTGTGTTTATATGGGGTTCAATTTTCATCGCTCTGATTTGGGTTGCTTGTTTCTACCGGCTAGATACTCCAATCTGGATGGCCCTTGTTATGGGGCCACTCTGCGTAGCTTCAGAATGGCCAAGATTGCGATGGATTGATGATAATGCTACAATGCTTTTAATTCCCTTAGCAGCAACAATAATGCTTGTCCCATGGATGTAGAACCATTATGTTGAAATGGCGTACAGCCTCGCCAATGTATAGGTGAGACGCAATGAGTGACGAAGTTCCTTCCGCAGACCCTCCTCAGAGTACATATCTGATGACATTTTTACTATCGTTCGTATTGTTGATGGTAACCATGTTTGTATATCCACTTTGGTGAATTGAACCAAAGCAAGATATCTTGAATGAATAGGTCTAGCGATTGCCATGTGTGGTATAGGCGGCATGCTCGGCCAGCCTGATCGAACTGTATTATCACGCATGAACCGCTTGATGGATCATCGCGGCCCAGATGGAAATGGAATCTTTTCAGATGATTTCTGTGGTTTAGCACATACTCGTCTAGCGATACTCGACATTTTGGGCTCACCTCAGCCGCTCTATGGTCCAGGTAAAGTAGCAGTAGTTAATGGTGAAATCTACAATCACCTAGAACTTAGAAACAATATGTACCATTACACAACTAACGGGGATAGCGAAGTTGTTTTGTCTTTGCACGATGGGAAGGGTGATGCCAACCATCACGCAAAGTGGGTTTCGAAATTAGATGGGATGTTTGCATTCGCATTGTGGGCAGAAGGTCAACTTATTTTGGCAAGAGATGCAATGGGTATCAAGCCATTAGTGCGAACAATAGTTGGAGATAACTTGCTATTCTCTTCAGAAGCTAAAGTATTGAGGGCACACGAAGATTATGTTCCAGCAATAGACGATTTAGCAATGAGAGCGAGAATCGCATGGGAATATCCTCTGGACGGAACTACATTATTTGCTGGAGTTCATCAAGTTCGCCCAGGGACTATCGAAGTCTGGGAATTGGTAGATGGAAAACCTGTGATGACTAGCATATCTCGATTTGAAAAGCAAGTTGTAGAACCTACACAGTCTTGGAATGACCCTGAAGGATTGTTGGAAACCTTTGTTGAGAGTGTTAAAGACAGACTGATGGCTGACGTACCGGTCGGTATTGTTCTGTCTGGCGGCCTAGATTCCAGTCTAGTGTGCGCAGTTGCGAGAGAGGCCGCAGAACGTGCTGGACAACCTGTTCCTGCTTGTTGGACAGTAGCTGAAAGTGAAGATAATCCTGATTGGAAGGCTGCTGAATTAGTGGCCTCGAGTCTAGACTTAGAACACCACCAACATATCCTGCAAGAAGATTCGTTTAATTCACGACTTCCAGATTTGGCTTGGCACGGTGAAGATTTAGACTTGACAGTGTTGTTTTTCCAACCTCTTTTTGCTAAAATGTCTGAATCTGTAACTGTTGGCTTGTGTGGACAAGGCGCAGACGAGCTTCACGCAGGATATCCACGTTATCG
>DAGO01000018.1:6413-9232 GCA_002498185.1 Euryarchaeota archaeon UBA10
TCTAGCCTAGAAGGTGAGCAATGGTGGTCTGAGAATCATTCTCCTGACAATCATTGTAGAAGTTTGAATGATTTCCTCCAATTTGAATTAGACCATGGGCAGTTGTCTAATTTCCAACTGAGGTTGGTTGACAGACATTCAATGGCTCACGGCCTTGAAGTTAGAGTTCCATTCCTTGGATTTAGACACCGTGATGCTTCGAATAAACTGCCGATGGATTGGAGACTTCCTGCCAGTCTCGAAGAGAAAGCGGCTTTGAGAAAAGCCGCAGATTTGACAGATTTGCCACCAGAAATAGTACGACGGCCGAAATTACCTGCTGGCCGAGCAACTTCTCCTAAATTGATTGATGAGGTACTTGCAGAACTTCAACCACGGGTTCAAGAAATAGCCGCTCGCCATCCAAACATGGAGAAAGCATTACTCAGGCAGCCTGACATCGCAGTGGGGTTAGGTCTCTTTGAGGCCATGCACATTCTCGATGGCGGTAGAACTAGAAAAAGCGGCGATGCAGCATCATTATTGGACGAGGTGATCGGATGAGTTTTGTTCATGACCTGACTCACAAATTGGAGGCTAATCGCGATAAAATTAGCGAATGGATGGCGAAAAAACGCTCCGAAGTTCCGATCCCGATTTATGGCAGCGTCGACATCAGAGATGCTGGATGGAAGGTTGCTGTAGTAGATGCAAATCACTTTCCAGCAGGTTTCAACAACACCTCTCCCGAAGACGAGGACCATTTAGCTGAATTGTTGCAGAATCACATTAATCGTAAGCATGAAGGCTGTTCTTGGGTACATTTGTATCCTGAATCTCATACGCGAAATCCCGGCTATGTGGAAAATGTTGCGACAATCAAACGATTGATTGAACTAGCAGGATTTAGATGTACAGTCGGTTCTCCAGAGTTAGAAGGCCATGGCTCTCTAGGCGGCATTACTGGACCTCTATCCTTGGATACGGTGGAAATTGATGGGGAACAATTGTTGGTTGGAGGAGAAAAGCCATGCCTTGTTTTGCTGAATAATGATCTGACAGAGGGAATGGTCGACGGCCTTGGCACACACCAAGTCTCTCCACCTCCCCACATGGGATGGCAGAGAAGAAGGAAGAGTGAACATTACCAATGCTTGCAAGGATATGTCGATGAGATTGCTGAAATTCTCGAAATTGATTCATGGCATCTGATGAGCACTTGGTTTGTTTCCGAGGATAAGTGCCTAGAAAAGGAGACTTGTCGTCAAATCCTAGCATCAGAAGTTGATGAGTTTTTAGCTAGAATCGCAGCAAAGTACGAGGAATTGGGAATTGACAGGCAACCAGTAGCCTTCATCAAGAATGATAGAGGAACATACGGTTTAGGAATTATGGCGGTAAAAAGCGGCGAGGAGTTGCTCAATTTATCCAATAGGAAATTCAAACGATTGATGTATTCTAAAGGTGGAGTTGATGTCGAAAATTTCCTGATTCAAGAAGGAGTTCCTACTTCACTAAACACAACAGAAGGCGCACCTGTTGAGCCAGTTGTGTATCTAGTCGATGGAGAGGCAGCATCCTGGTTTTATCGGATTAATGCTAAGAAAGGAGAAATGGAAAATCTAAATTCTCCCTCTGCTGAATTCAGGCCTTACAGTGAAGTTGGGAAACAATTCGGCGAACATGCGCATGGCTGGCACGCTCTAGTTTCAGAGTTGTCAATGCTGGCCATGGGTGCAGAGTCTCAAAAACAGATGGAGGGTTAACTTGCGAATACATTGTTTGGGTGGTGGTCTAGTTGGCTCATTCGTCACTAGACGGTTAGTCGAAGCCGGATTTGATGTTCATTTGTATGATGTAGTTGAGCGAGAATCACCTGCGACTTTTCATCTTGGAGATGCATTAACTTCGGACCACAGTCAAGCAGAAGTCATAGTGAACATGCTTCCAGGTTCTCTGGGTAACAAGATGACTTCTTTACTGAAAGATTCAGGACAAAGAATTGTAGACTTGTCTTTCAGCGAAACTACTCCAGATACATTGGAAGATGTATCTAGCACAATTTTGTGGGATGTGGGAATCGCTCCAGGATTGTCAAACATGCTTGTAGCATCTGCATTTCGTGAATTTGGTAGTCTAGATTCTGTTAGCATCAAGGTAGGTGGCAATCCTCAACAGCCAGACGGTGAATGGTCATACATGGCTCCATTCTCTCCACACGATGTGATTGCAGAGTATACTCGTCCAGCTAGGGTAATTCAGCGAGGAGAGCAAGTCGAAGTTCCTGCTATGTCCGAATTGCATTCTATTGATGCCAATGGCAGAGAGATGGAAGCATTCCTAACAGATGGCTTACGTTCACTATTGTCTATGCCTGCTCAAAAAATGGGTGAGTACACAGTTAGGTGGCCAGGTCACATCCAAAGATATCAAAACACTAAATTGAGTCCTGATGAATTAGTAGATGCTTGGGCTCTCGACCCACAACGTTCTGAGTTCACTTGGATGGAGGTATGCGTTTCTTCAGGTGATGAAACTCGAACTTGGATAGTTGAAGATCTTGGAAAGGATGGTGATTCTAGTATGGCTAGAACTACCGGCCTAGTAACTGCATGCTGCGTAATTGCTTGGATTGACAGGCCAGATATGTTTGGTTCTGGTGTTTTCGCTCCCGAAGACCTACCTGATGATGTGATTCAACTAGTGGTTGAAGTCATGAGTGCTGAAGGTGTATCAATCGAATTGCGTTGAGGTGGTTCCATGAAGCGTGTCGCAGTTTATGCACTAACCATTGCAATTGGACTTTATGTCAGCGCAAAATATGCTGAATGGCCAGTCAA
>DAGO01000018.1:9631-18969 GCA_002498185.1 Euryarchaeota archaeon UBA10
GCCTTTGCAACTCCGATGGAATTATTCTTCTCTGAAGTATGGTTGATTTACGAATATCAGCGCGGCTTGATGCCACTATTCGTTCCGGTTGGTCACTGGTTTTTGTTTGATGCTGGAAGAAGGATTAGTGCATATTTGCCTGTGCAAAAAGCAATGATTAGTCTCCTGCCATTCATACCTCTAGTCGCTTATGGTGTGTGGACGGGAGGAGATACTTCAGGAGTGATTCTACTTCTATTGGTCCTCGTGTTCACTAAATGGGGTCCGCAACCTGCTCTATACGCAACAATGGCTTGGGCTGCTCTATTGATGGAATTGTGGGGTACTTATCTTGCCAATTGGACATGGGCGAGTGAGGTTCCGTGGACTGGATTAACCGCTTGGAATCCGCCACTGTTAGTAGGTGCATTCTACTGTCTGGGTGATTTATTGGTGAATCTAAGTGTAGAGAGGTTTGAAGGTAAGCACCTTTTGGAGGTGAGTGAATGACCTCTCGAGATGACCTTGCTAAGCGGCGTGAGGCTGAGGCTGAGCGCATAGCGATTTCACTTGCCCGTCAGAAGGGTGAGCGTCGAGCAACGATCAAAGGAGGAGAAGGAACAGTCGCTTGGGTGACTGAGAATCTATGCATTGGCTGTGACCAGTGTACGATAGTATGCGATGATGATGCTATCGAATTATACTTCAAAGACATGGCATCTCCTTTGCTAGAAGTTCCCAGCAATCGTAAAGCTAGGATAATTCGAGATGCATGTACAGGTTGTAGGTTGTGCGTTCTAGCATGCCCTACGGATGCAATTACAATGATAGATAGGTGATATTATGTCAAAACAGCCAGAACATGAAGGAGCTCAAAGATTCGGTGGAGAGTTTGGTCCCAAGAGGGGTGCAAATACAACCGGTGTTTCACTGTCCACATTCAAGACTCTAGTATGGGTCTCAAACATTGGAGGTTTGCTATTGGTTGTCTTTGCACTGGAATTTTTGTTTGTTCAACAGGAATTCGCAATGGGTCTTGGATTCTTAATTGCTGGAGTAATTGTTGCTCTTTTCCCCTCAAACTATGAAATTAGAGGAATGGAAGAAGAATCTTCTTGATCACTTAACTTCGAATTTTTCCCCACAGGATGGGCATTTGACATTACCTGTGTATCCTGTAGGTACTTTCAATGGTGAATTACAATGCACACAATTGATCACAACTTTCGCTTCAACAGCGTCTTTTTGTTCAGACCAAACTAGTGGCACTGGTGAAACAAAATCTGCCATGTCAACAATAGTTCTGAGATAATTCGGGGTCCCAGTTCTGAAATTTGATGGTGCTGCGGTAAGTAATGGCATTGCTACAATTAGCATACAGAATCCTGAACAGAATAAAGAGAATCCAAACGAGTTCTCCCCTACCTGTCCTACAGACAGAGGGCTCCAATATTCGTCAATATAAGCCAAGGAAAACATTCCCGAAATTACTAGAACAACCAGAGTAAAATACAGTCCTAGTCGATATCCTTGAACAGATAAGATTCCGCCGAAAACAAATGAAGTTCCAATGACCAAAGCGATGAACGACTCACCCCCTCCATCAGTTTCACCATATAACATGCCAACAAAAATCCTAAACAACCCGTATAGAATAATCAAAAACCCAGTAATTTGGACAATACTTGTTGTATTGTTTGTGATGAAAATTTGCTGTGGTTGTCCTCCATACATTTGTTGTTGGGCAAATTGCATATTTTGTTGTACTGGAATTGAGGCAGGTTGTGGAGATTTAGATTCATCATCCTCCATCAAGCGTATGACAACTTCAGCCTTGTTTCCACTAACTCGTAAACCTCTTTCCTTGCACATGGTTTTGAGTTCAAGAAGTGTATGACTATCGTAGTCCATGATTAGGTACTCAAAATCACCATTAATCAATCTTGACCCGATTTTTTATCTGGTTTACAGATTATGCTTCTGCTGAAAAGTCTACAGTGCATTGTGCGTATTGAGTAGTTGCTTCTGCTGCCATAGATTTCTTTGCTTCAACCTGGCGAGCTAAGAATGAAACCACATCAAGAATCTCGATGTCATGACGCTCATCCCCTTCGAACTTGAGACACTCAAAGTGAGATACACACTTAGGACAGGATGTAATCATCATGTCTGCTCCTGTGTTGCGGATTTCTTCCATACGGGATACTCTGAGTGCTCTTGCGTTTTCGTTACAAGACATCATGCTTGAAACTCCACAGCACATTGCATCCTCACCATGGTGCTCCATCTCTACGAGTTGTACACCATCAACGCCTGCCACTAATTCACGTGGCTCTTCATAGATTCCCATCTGCCTTCCAAGTCTACATGGGTCATGATAGGTGACAGTCAAATCATCTTCAGCCTTCATCTCCATATCGAAACCATTCTCGATTAGGAACTCGGTTGTGTGCATTACCTTGACACCTTCAAGTTCATAGTCACGAGCAAATGTTCTGAAACACTCAGCGCATGAAGAAACTAAAGTGTCGATTCCTGATGCTTCGATCTTCTTTTGGTTGTATGCCTTCAACTTCTCAAATACCTCGTCAAGACCTTGCCACTTCTGGTCGTGTCCACAGCACTTTAGGAAGTCTCTACCTAGGTAGGATACATCTGTTCCCATCTCTTCGAATAGAGTGAAAGCAGCTGTTGTTGTTTCTCCAAGGTCCATTGAACCTTCATTCAGATGGCTGAAGACCATTTCTTGGTCTAGGTAATCGACACAGCCTGGATAGTATCCAATGTTTGAATCGATAGGGTATTCTTCAACAGAAACGAAATCAACATCGCTCTCTTCCTCTGCTTCCGCAGCAAGGACTGCTTGGAGAACAGTGTGTGGGATTTCAGCAGCAGGTCCGCCGACAATCAGTGAGCGACGAATATCGACATAGGAGTCGTAATCGACAAGTTGTGGACATGCGTTAGTACATGCAGTACATGTTAGACATGAGTATAGAGGTACACCGTCGTCCTCATTATTCCATGAGTTGTAAATAATGTTCAACTTGTCACCTGCATTGAACAATCTAACTGGACATGCATCATCACAAAGGTCACAACCGTAACACTTGTTCATTTCGAACTCGTATCCTCTTGCCATGTTTCGCAGGACTACGAACACAATAGCTCCAGCAGTGATACATGGAATGAACATTGCATAGGTCAACTTAGCATCTAATGCTAGAGGGTTAGTGTGGTAGGTTGGGTTCACGATAACCCCCATGTTGTCTCCTTCTAATTCCATGTCTAGGGAGTTAGAAAGGTCAACAGTCATTCCTGCTAGGCCATTTCCAGCATCATCATCGTACAATAGTAGAGGCTGGAATGCTTGAATCGTGAACAATGTTTCAACTATTACGGAATCATTGGTTCGCAGGCCGTCTGTTGATTCTACTCGGAATTCGTAATCATACAAGCCTGCTTCCAGTTCTATACCAGCCTCGCCACTGTTACAATCGGTGTCGATTACGACATCTCCACTGCTTCTCTGAGTGATTACAAGGCTAGATTGAATCATACTAGATGTTGAGTCTCCGCCATCGATTAGGACTTCGCTTGCTCTTGTTGCACATGTAGCATCAACAGGAACTGTCTTGAAATCAGTATCTTCAGGCCAGTAATCATCAGTAATGCTGAATGAACCGCTAGACCAAATAGTCTCATCAGCGGTGTAATTTTCAATTCCGGTTGCTCCATTTAATCCGGAATCAAGGTCCTGATGTCCGTTATTATCTGAGAAATCAATCAAATAATATCTCGTCGGTTGGTAAATATTCCAATCCATCCAAGCAGCAGCCGGAACAATGTCTCCATCAAATCCTTGCAAATCCATGAACTCAGTTCGTTCGTTAACTTGGACATCTGAAGGTTGAGATCTCATTTCCTCAAGCTTCTCGTAATCAGATATTGTTAGTAAACCTCTAGCATCCCAGAATCCATTGTCGTAGACAGGATAGGTTACTACGCTTGCAGCAGTAGCCACAATGAAAGCACCAACGATGAGTTTCTTACCGTGTGCAGGCGTGAATCTTGCACCCCATGCATTGTTGAAAAGCCACTTTGCGATGAAGTATATCATAATCCATAACAGAATACCTGTCATTACCCACGGTATCATGTTGAACAATTCTGCAATCCAGGGGTCTCTAACACCACATAGTAAATCTCCATGACTATCTAACTTACAGAAGTCACTGCGATTCTTTCCATACAATTCTAAGAAGATGTTGATAGAGAAAACGGAGATGAACCAAATGTGTGCTAGGTAAACTACACCTGCGCTTGCGAACCAAGGGTCTTCTACAGGTCTCTTCTCACGACCGCCAAGGAATGGAGGGAGTGCTAGAATGCCGACAGGGATTCCGGTTAGGAATGCGCCCCACCATGCAGCGTTCCATGGGAATGAAGGTTGTCCAAAGAAGTCACCAACAGGTCCGAGAGGAACATCGAATTGAGGTAAGTACTCTCCCCACCTTAGGTATCCGTACGAGAATAGTACGTACCAATCAGGGAATACGAATCCTGCTTGAGCGAACGGGTCAGCTGCACTGTGAAGTGGAGGTGGAATCAACCATGCATAGAATAGTAGAACACACGCCATGAATCCGAAAATCAGAGTGTCACGGAGTACTTCATGCGGCCAGAAACCGTGTCCTGAACGTGTACGCTTGCGCCTTTCTTCAGCAGATTCTAACTGCTGCTTTTGCTCCATATAGGATGATGCTACTGCACCAAAGTTGTCGATTATTCCCAATCTTATCCCTCCAATATCAATGCGGCTCCGCTATTCCTTGTACCCATACAATGAACAAATGTATGATGATTAGTGTCGTTACGATCACTGGTAATATGAATACGTGAATGAAGTACATTCGAGTAACTGTCCTGTGGGATAGGGATGAACCAGAGAAAAGTAGAGTTGCAATATATTTTCCAATAAGTGGGGTAGCATTTGCCAGGTTAATTCCGATAACTGCCGCTCCATACGCTAGTGTATCCCACGGTAGTAAGTATCCGGAATATCCGAAGACAATCGTTAGTGCCATCAATGCCACTCCAATCAACCAGTTTAGCTCACGTGGATTTCTGTATGCTCCAGTAAAGTAAACTCTGCACATGTGTAGGAATACTGATGCTACCATGAAGTGAGTCCCCCAGTGGTGTACTGCGCGAATAATGTAACCAAACGGAAGTTGGGTCATGATGAATTGCATGCTAGCATAAGCAGGTGATGGGTCACCTTCACCACCAGGAACGTAGTATATTCCAAGAACTGTTCCCGTGATTACCAGAATAATGAATGAAAGGAAGGATATTCCTCCTAGGCAGTATAGTGGGTACCAATACCAAATAATTCGCAGCTTGTATTTTTCTGCGTGTGTCAGTGGCATCTGACGGTGCATGTTATAGTAAGCACCCTTACTCATGTTCCAGTAATCCTGAATTCGGAATCTGGTGTCGAGGAAAGAGAAAACCCAGAGGAAAGTTCTCTCGGCGAATCCCATCTTACCGCTTGACTCAACAGCGCGAAGGATTTCCCTTCGCGGGATTTCTTCGTTCTCCTTACGCAGCGTGAATGCGATCAGGACAATAATGAAGGCGATAAAGAACCAAAGTACCCAAAATATTGTGCTCATGTAATCACCTCAGTCGCAATAGGTCAACCAGCCCGTGTAATCTGAAGACGCTTCAATAGTGTCTCCATTCATAACAATAGGAATAATTGGCAATCCTAGCGGCGCAGGGCCACCCGCTCTTCTTATTCCGAGATATTCAAATGATGCTCCAGTCGATCTGTTTGCGTTTCTGTTAACTTCAATTGCGGTAGGGTCAAATCTACTGGAGTGGCAGATGCAGAACATCTTGCTTCCACCGTCATCTCCTCCTCCCGGAGTCCAGTTGTCATCAGTTTGAGTGTTGGTAACCAATTGCCACCCTGGAATGCAACACAAATGTGTACATCTTGCGAAACTCATTACTAGATTGTTGTTAGGGTCAAAGACTTCGGGGTTTCCTAGAAGGAACTCGGTTGCGTGTCCGACATAGTTTCCTCCAATGTCATAACCCGCCATTTCTTGGAATCGAGGAGAATTGTCAGAAACAGGCTTCCCTGAGTTTTCTGCGTGTGGAACATAATTTACGATTACAGGAAGTCCGTTCCAAACACCTTGTGCTCCAGACATTCCAACATTTGAGTTAGCAGCTTCAGCTTCAAAGTCCGATTTCATCATCGGTTGCAGGTGCTTTGCTCCGTACCATGCTTCCTCTTCGCGACCCTTTGCCCAGTACAGTACTGAAGAGTCGCCTCCGCCTCCTCCGGATGGAGGCATAAGAATAGCAGCAAACCCTAGAGCACCTAGGGTCGCAACTAGAACTCCACTCGCTGCATTGAATCCGTAGCGCATGAATTGTCTGCGGTTTACGGAAACTTCTCCGAGTGAAGACAGAACTGAGTCTTCAGGTGATGGTGCTGGTCTTAGTCTCTTGTCGTCCATAGTATCACCACTTGTATTCTCTCCAATCCTTCTGGTGTTCAGGGATGTACTTGTTCTGGCTGTGCTTGACGATAATTGTGTCAGGCAAGACCCACTTTAGGTAAACAATACCCATCATGATAAGAGTAGTTAGGCCCATTGCCATGTGGTAAGACAGCTGTTGTTGCTCCCAAGATGAGCCATTGAGTAATCCGTACAGCATTGTGCCAAACCAGTACAGTGCCCAGAATATTCCCCATGCGAAGAAGAAAATTGTGAGAGCAGAATTTCCAGATGGAGCCAAGGAGGCGGATATTATGGTTCCAGGTTCTGCAGGATTGAATACTCCGTGATTGATTGCAGCATCCATTTGTTCTTCAGTTAGTGATGCGTCTTCCAATGCAACTCTTGCATCTTTCACGCTAACTTTACCGGAAGCAACTTTTTCCAATAACTGAGTGATTGTATCTTTTGCCATCACTGATCACCTCTTCGGTTAATCTTGTATCTTAGGCGTAGAAGGTTGCTACGTCCTTTGTAAGATGTCGAGAATCCATATCTTAGCAGGAGCCCACAGAAAATAATCACAGCGATTACTGCTCCGAATCCAAGCAGTCCTAACCAGTGCGCTCTAAATCCAGCACCTAGGGTTGAGATGTCGATTTCTCCAGCTTTGCTTTCTGGTGCTTCAGGAGTTCCACTTCCAGCAATAAGCGACCTAGTTCCGCGCTTATCGTCCTCGGCGACTTCAATCAGATTGAATACGATTTGATTCCAATAATCTCCAGCGGGTCCATCAGCACCGTTTACTGCATTGCCACTTATCCAGAAATCCACTGTGGTGCCAGAGGAATTGTCAGCCGGAGCGGTCCAAGATATGGTGAAAATGCGAGAGTTTGGTGACTGGTGGGTCAGTGTAGTCACATCATCTTCCCAATTATCTCCGTCCCCGGATAGTTCTCCGGCGCTAACCCTGGCAGAAAAACCTCCCATATTGGTGTCCGGTCCTCCAATAATCTCGAGGCGCATGTCGTATGTTGTATCTGCGACCCATGTGTACGGTACGTCTACCAGGATAATCATTACTGAGTTGCTCGGTTCTTCGCCGTGACAGAGGCATCCTTCTTTGGCCACATCGGCGATTGTGTAGTCGCCGTGAGGTTGCTCTCCTCCAATGCCCTCAGGGTATGCGTTTGTAATGCCCGGAAGGAGCATCAAAGTCACGAGTACCAATGGCAGGATACTTCGCTGGAAAACTCTCGACATTAGCATAGCCAACCCCAGTGGTTTGTGCGACTCGGATTGCGCCTATAATCGTTCCTTGTTTTATCTTCGATGGAGTGTCGTGCAGTGTAACATTTTGAAGCGTTTTTTTCCCTAAACAATCAAAGGCAAATCATATGTTCAAGCACGGCGAGGAGAGTTCATGTCAGACCACCCTTTTGAGAACACATATGACCTCTCAAATGAACAATTAATCAAACTGGAAGAAGCCGAGGAGGAAATGCTGAGGAATAATCTCGGGAAAGCGGAAGATATTCTTCTAGAATTGATGGGCGAAGATGACGAATGTATCCCCGTTCTAAACAATCTTGCACATTTGTATGGTCGCCATTTTTCAGATTTTGAAAAAGCGGTTGAACTTTATGACAAAGTTTTGCGACTTGAGCCTGACAATGCATGGGCAAGAGATGCAAGGCGCCGCTATCAAAGATATGTGGGCAGAGATTGAATAACCTCCAATGTAAGGACATGCCATGGATGGAGCCCAGATCCTAATTGCAGGTGTAGGCGGTTTGGGCTCTTCTTGGGCTAAAAGAGCCCACCTGCGTACAGGGCATGGAATTGATTTGGTTCTGATAGATGCAGACGAATCGTCTTTTGACTACGAAGATGCCCACGTTATCAGACTCGGCAAAGACCTTGACAGTGCAGGATGCGCTGCATTACCACCGTTGGGAGAACAGAGAATGAGGCAAGCATCAAGCGTTTCTCGAACCTTGTTGGACGGTGTTGAAATGGTTGTGTTACTTACTGGGCTTGGCGGCGGAACAGGAACTGGTGCTGCACCGGAATTTGCCAGACAAGCACGCTTAGCTGGAGCGATTGTGATTTCTATCGCAGCAATCCCATTTGAAGCACAAGAGACCAGATTGAAAGTAAGTAAGGAAGGTCTCTCTAAGTTAGAAGCCAACTCAGATGTATGTGTCAGGCTCGACCTTGACCGTTTAGCATGGCAAGCTCGTGAAAGAGGCACTGATTGGCGCCATGGTGCTTCATGGGTAGAGGAATTTGTGGACGGACTAGTAAGGACTCTAATGCGCCTAGGTTTGATCAATCTCGACATGATGGATTTGAAAACAATCGTTGGTCATTCTGGCGGTTCAACTCTAATGGTGGGTCAAGGGGACCCGGATGACGCGAACGGACTTCTTCAAGATGCAATGAGTGCTCCTCTTGCGAATTTATCCTTCGATGGTGCCAAGGCTTGTTTACTTCAAATTGAAGGTGGTCCCGGCATGACCGTTGGTCAAGTTGGATTGATTGCTGACGCATTCACTGCTAGGTTTGATGAAGATGCTCAAGTGATACTAGGCGCCCGAGTAAGTGAAGACTTACAAGGTAGAATAAGAGTGGTTGCTGTAGTTGCAGGACTAGAAGAAAAATCCAACCTAAGCCTCGTCTGATTCTGCTATCTCGACATCGGAGTCATCCCAATCTGTATCTTCAGAAATATCGATGCCTTTGTCCCAATCAATCTCTCGATCTTCCTGCCATTCTTCTTCTGATTCCTCATTTTTTTCTGGGCCTTCTTCATCAGTTCCTTCGTCATCTTCGACTTCA
>DAGO01000009.1:0-9653 GCA_002498185.1 Euryarchaeota archaeon UBA10
TCATAATCGAATTCGCCACTATCTAAGACGAACATCGACATTGTGGTGTTGGTTGAGTCTTGGTACTCTGCGCTTCGAGTTGCCTTGATGATATTACCATCTAGGAACATGATTGATTCTGCATCTAACTCCACGTCAATAGTTACGTACTCTATTAGCGATTCATAGAACAATCCATGAATTCCATCACCATCGGCTATCCACAATTCGTCCCCTTTATGGTCATCTAAATCGAAATTAGCGATGTATGCAATCGGGCCCACGAACGAATCTTCTCCACGGAATCTGTCCTCTTCATCGAATAGCTCGTCAATATCATCGTCGACTATCCATGCGTCAATATCTCCACCTTCATGGCCAGACATTACCAAATCTTGGGATTCGTTCCAAGGGTTTGTAATAACATTGAATGCAGACATCAGATTGTCACTATCAGGAATGTAAATCCATTCTAGGCTACAAGCATCAGCCCAATTTTCAGGCTGTGGGCCTTGACCAACGAACGGACTTGATGATGTCTCAAGTTCGATCATCGCAGCACCAAACGGAGTTGCCAGCAACAGACTATCAGAGTCATATTGGCGGCTGAGCAGTACTTCACCATTAGATTGTAACTGAGGATATGACCACTCCGCCATGTTGCGATGGATGCTAACATTTTCCGCAAACTCGGATTCGATTAATGAATTTGCAAAGGTTTCAGACCTTACTATCGTATTCTGAGCGGTCAAGATGTACAGAGCGCCTTTCCTTTGTCCGGTATCTGCTTCCGCATCTTCAATGACTTCTAGAGCTGATACGCAAGGTCCAATCTCTACTAAATCAGTTGCATTAACCAGAGTGCCATCCCAGTTTTCAAATTCAAAGCAGGCATATTTGCTCAAGATTTCCCCGCTGTCCTTATCCAAAGTCCAAATCCATGCATTGTTGTTTACAGTGTAACCATAGTCACCTTCGATAACCGCAAATTGTTCTGGAATACCCGGATATGATTCTAACTCAACTGCCCATGCAAGCGAAGCATCAGCCCCCCTCTTTGAAACAACAAAAGAGTGGTCAGAAACATTACTGCCATACATTACCTTGTGAGTGATAATCGAGCCATCGCTGTTAACTGCGAATAGATCCTCTTCGATATCCTCCGAATCAGTGAAAACAAACGCCTCTGTTTCGACCTCAGGAACTAGAAGAATATGTGCTCCCGGCACGGTTGTGTAGCACAGTGCAAGGAATAATACGAACAATATACCGTACTTGATGAAGTGTTGCAGGTGGTTCTTAGCCAGCCATAGAATCAAGAAAGTAAATGCAAAAATTGCTACTAATTCAAGAGCAATCCAACGAACTTCACGGGATCCTGACTCACCGAATGCCTGCAGTCCTGCAGCATCAAACCATGGCTGTAACCATATTCCAAGGAAGATGGTAATCACGAACATGAAAGCCATACCAATCATGCCAGGTGCTTGCTCAATCATGTTGGAAAGCAGACTGTCTTCCTTGGCCAATTCGCGTTCGACGCGCTTGACATGGTCTGTGGATGAAGACTCTCCCATGCTTTAGACCGAGAGTGAGGGTGGTTTTCTAATCATTGGATGGTCTGGCCCCTACGGGGCCAATGCGAGAGAATAGTGTTCGAGAGTGGCTTCACGCCTCGAAATCCAAGGGAATGTCTCTTGGTTTATCTCGAGTAAATGCAGCACTGGATGCCCTTGGTCGCCCAGATAAGCAGATGGATTGTATCCATGTTGCTGGCTCGAATGGTAAAGGAAGTGCGTGCGCTCAACTCGTTGCTGGCCTAGTTCGGGCGGGTTATCGTGTCGGGCTATTTTCTTCACCACATTTGGTTAGAATAGAAGAAAGAGTTAGAGTCGATGGTAAAGCGATATCAGAAGAGGAATTTGATGATGCACTCCAGCAGGTCAAAAACCTGAATTGTGAACTAACATTTTTCGAAATCACCTATCTTGTTTCATTGATAGCTTGCAGAGATGCTGGCGTTTCAATTATGGTGCTAGAAACCGGGTTGGGCGGGCGCCTAGATGCAACGAAGTCCGCCGATGTGGTGGCTTGTCTAGTAACTTCAGTCAGTCTAGAGCACAGCGATATTTTAGGCGACACTATCGAAAAGGTAGCTAAAGAAAAAGCCGCCATCTGGAGGCCAGGAGTACCCATGCTAATTCGCGACCCTAGAAGCGCAAAAGTCCGAAACGCCATGCGAGATGAAGCGATTAGTGCTAGATTCTATTCACCTGAGGCTTCTACATTCATGGATGAAGCTGCAGATCTAGCAGAAAGGTTGTGCGCTATGATTGGCTATTCATTTGTGCGCAGACCAATCTCGTGGCCTGGGAGAATGCAGTATATCGAAGGTGAACAAAATTACCTTTTGGAAGCCGCACACAACCCAAGTGGAATGCGAAGGGTAATTCCAGAAATTGCTGCAGTGCTGCCTGAAAGGTGGTCGCTATTACTGGGCACTTCTCCACAGCAGGAAATGGATGAGTTCCTAGCACCAATTTTCGCATTGATTGAGAAATACCCTCCACTAGAGATAATCACAACTGAGCCTCAAAACGGTCGATATCCTGGAGTTGTTGAGCCAATCAAGGGCATCCAGCATATCGAAAATCCTGAAATAGCCATCCAGTCATTTACAGAACAGAATGATTTGATTGTAGTAACAGGTTCTCTCTATTTGTGTGGAAATATTCTTTCTTACCTCGGGTTAAATGCCGACATACTTTGATGAATAAGAGCAGGTTGGGGTAGATGATGAAGGACAAGCACCTTGCAATTCGAATCGAGCAATGTCTTGCCCTTGCCAAGGCTAGCAACTGCCCTAGACGAAAGTTCGGAGCCCTACTAGTAGACCCTGACAGAAATGTTGTGCTAATGGATGGATACAATGGTGGTCCACGTGGCGGAGGAGATTTGTGTGGCGGAGATGAGTGCCTCAGAGACACAATGGATGTAAAATCCGGAACTCGAGTCGAAATCGGATGCCATCATGCTGAGATGAATTTGATTTGTAATGCAGCAGCTAACGGAGTACCCACGAAGAATGCGTGGTTACTAGTAACTGGAGAACCCTGTATGATGTGTGCTAAACTGATTCATCACGCCGGCATTGAGCAGGTCATCATCGTCGACGGCGGCTTCGGTGGGGAAAACGGAGTAGGCTATCTTGAAGACCACGGAGTTAAGATAAAACGTACAGATGGGCCCAAAGACCCACGATTTTAGTCGGTGCATTGAAATCACATATGGCTGTCATCGAACCATGCAGAAAATCCCGGTTCTGGTAGCAATCAGTTTGCTACTATTACCCGGGTGCACATATTTGGACGAATACATGGGAGATGATTCATCCGAAGAAACAGTTGAGAACGAGACTATTCTTGGCTGCACAGACCCTGATGCAAAAAATTACAATGAAAGTGCTGAGGAAGACGATGGGTCATGCGAATATGAAGAGCCTGAGCCCGAACCAGAACCCGAACCTGTTCTGGGTTGTACTGATGAGGATGCAATGAATTATGATTCCAATGCCACTCAAGATGACGGTTCTTGCGAATACATGGAAACTATTCCCTGCAACGGTCTTGTTATCTTGTGTCATAGAACCTATGACAAAGTCACGTTCCCTGAAACTCACAATTCATACTCAACCCATGAAGATAACATATACTATCCTGCAAGCAATCACCGTACTGGATTTCAAGCACAGTGGAACGCTGGAATGCGCGCATTTATGCTTGACACACATTACCTCACAACCGCAGACCAAAGCGCATCAAATGTGAGATTTTGCCATGGTGATTCTGATAGAGGATTTAGCCCGTGCACCTACGGAGCTGTTGATCCTTGGAATTGGTTGAGTGCACTAGAATCCGAAATGAATAGCGAGGATAGAGATATTGTCACTCTCCTAATCGAGAATTATGTCGAGCCTGACCACTTGAAGGACATATTCGATGACGTTGGCCTTTCAGAGATGATGTATATACATGAGATGAATGCTGAATGGCCTACACTCATCGAGATGATAAACATGGACAAGCGCCTAGTTGTTTTTTGGGAGCAGTCTAGTGATTCCAACCATCCTTACTTCCATGATTTCCTAACACATAGTTGGACTACAAATTATGCTGATGATGATACCTCATCCATGGATTGTGAAAACTTGAGAGGAGATGTGAATCAGCCGGTATTCCACATGAACAATTGGTTGAAAAATCAAGCAGGGTTATCTGACCCGAATCGTGCTGGTGAAGCAAATGATGTTGATTTCATGGTTGAGCGAGCGATTGAATGTATTGAATTGCATGGAAAGCGACCTACCTTCATCGCTGTAGATTGGTGGGAAGAAGGCGATGTGGTTGAAGCAGTGGAAAGAGTGAATCTGATGGAATTAGATTCTGATTAACCCCAGAATCTACGTGTCCGGGCATACTCAATTTCCGCAATGTGAATAGCTTCTAGAAGAGCATCCTTGTCTCCGCGCTGTACTTTTCTCATCAACCTTTGACAGGTTGCTTCTCCAATGCCGCGACCCATCAATGCAAGAATTGCATCCATGCCTCGATTTGCAACAGCTTGTGCGTTCTTCATCATGCGGTCTCGAGTCTTTTCCTCATCAGATTTGACCCAATCAATCAACTGCTTTTCTAAGCCTTCACGAGCACATGCCAACATCTGTCCACCGCAACTCAAACATTTTTTTGCGTCCGACATTTCAGGGTATCTTGCAACTCTGAATCTGCGGATTGAGTGACAACTTAAGCAACATAATACGGCTCTTTCATTCATCAGCCTACCTTCCAATCTAGCACGGACTTGCTGGTTGTCGAAGTTGGGGAGAAGTAGGTCCTTTTCTGAGCGACTAGATATTCCCAAAGGGCCGATAGCGGTTACTTCTAAACCAATCAATCCAGATTGAATTGCCCGCATTACATCGCTTGCGCCAATGACATCCATTCTCTCGTGGAATAGTTTTGACAGGACTTCATCAAGTACCGGAGTACCTCGGTATTTTTTCAATAGAGCTTGAATGTTGATCTTCCTAGGGTCTACTCCGTGCCGCAGAATTCCGAATATTTTGGCTATCTGTGCAAATCTCCACCTCACTTCTCTAGAGTTAGGCAAAGTTACGGACAGTACTCCTTCCAACGCTTCAGGAGGGGTGTCTTTTAGCCAATCAATAATCTCCCTAGGAGTTACACCTCCTACCTGTAATGAAATCCTGCATGGCTCAACAATTAGCCTGCCCCACTTTCCTGAGCGGGTGCTTGCCATTGCTAACAAATAGTGGCCAATAGCCTCATTAATTCGGTTTCCTTGACATGAATTGATTACAAGCGCTTCATCTCTATCTTCAATTGTAATCAAACGCTCGCTGGGAATCATTCCTGCTGAGTCGAAATGAGTGGCCACAATTTCTGCGAGTATTCCTTTGGCCTCTCCATTCAATGGGTAATCACCCAATTTTGAATCTCCCTTGAGTAATTCTGCAGGGTCAATTTCCACCACTTCTTCATCTTGCATCAAACCCAGGTCGATTGCGAACAATCGGCGTAAGCGCCCTGCTTCTCTTGCAACATCTGCTGGAGTAGGGGGTAATTCTCCTACCCACTGTGGTGCGTGTCCTTGGTCTGAAACTGGAGCAACTAACAATTCGCTTTGTTCGGGGTCTGCGTCTACAACTATCCAGGTTCTTCCTGCCATCACGAATCTTCGTTGTGAGCCATCTTGGTCCTCTCCCCCATCGTTTAGTGACAACACGAATGCTTCGTCCACATTACCTAATTGTTTGCGAGTAACTGCATCTCTGACTTTGTATGATTGTTTATCGGGAATCATCGAAAGGTGTTTGCTAACCCACTCTCTAGTTCTGCCTGAACGGCTAAGCCATCCTTTAGCGAACCTTGGGGGTAAATCAAATGACAATTTTGCCAAATCTTCAGTCGGTTCTTCATCGTGAGCGAGTTTAGGCTGCTCTGGTAATGACTTGTTCAGATGGGCCTGCAATTCTTTCCAAACATCATGTGGCCAGCGGTACCAAGGCACTGTACTGGGGTCATCTACACATCTAATCACCCATCTATCAGCAAGGATGTTGCCTATCGAAATTGTATCTTCTCGAGACCAGCCTTCGAATTGGCAAGCGCCTGAAATCGCTTGGGTTACTGCGTCTATTGGAAGAGCACCATGACTATGAATCATCATCACAATTTGATTGGCTGCAACAGATAATGGCCGGTCTCTCCATTCAACCGCTTCAATCTCTCCAGCAACAGCTTTGCGAGCGATAACTGCGGACTCGAAGATATCGTCACTTTCCCATGACAAAAGATGGCCTCGGCCGATTCCACCTAGGCGGTGGTCTGCTCTACCTACTCTTTGCAACATTCTATCCACCGAGCGAGGGGAACGAATTTGCACTATGTGATTGACACTTCCCACATCGATTCCCAACTCTAGGCTGGAGGTACAAACCAGGCCTTGCAGGTTTCCTGCACGAAGGTCGTTTTCCATTTGTGTTCTAGTTTCTTTTGCTAATGAGCCATGATGTACTCCTATCGACAATTCTGGTGCTATTGAACTCAATCGTTGAGATACGGTTTCTGCACTGTTCCTCGAGTTCACGAAAATCAAACAAGGATGTTCTTTGGAAATAATATCTGCAAGACCTCTTAATGTGGCGTGAGCCCTTGGAGAAATCGCCAATTCGAGGGAACCGATTTCATCTTCAGGCAGTTGGATGATTGCATCAACTGCTAATTCGGTTGAACGTGGTGCAACTGCGTTAATCGCTTCAGCATCATTTGACAACCATTTAGCAACCTGTTCAGGATTACCCACCGTCGCTGAAAGACCTATCTTCTGAACTCTTCTTCCAATGAAGAGTTCTAATCTTGAAATCCCGATTGAGAGTTGCCATCCTCTCTCTCCGTCTGCCATTTCGTGAACTTCGTCGATTACTACAGCCTGTACGCTTTTGAGTAACTCTCTAAGCCTGGAACCCGTGAACATTAATTGGAAGGTCTCAGGAGTGGTAATCATTACATTTGGCGGATTTCTAACCTGCTTCGTTCTCTCTGATTGGGTGGTGTCTCCATGCCTCAGGCCAAGTCGCAAGCCCACTGCTGAAGTAATTTCATCCAAACGTCGGTCTACGTCGCGATTCAATGCCCGCAAAGGAGTGATGTACAGAATTGACATACCTTGCCACTTTTGCTTCAAGCATCTGTCCAATAGCGGTAGCATTGCTGCCATTGTTTTTCCAGAACCGGTTGGAGCAATGACTAGTCTATCTCCACCCGATGCGATTTCGTCTTGAGTTACCTCTTGAACAGGAGTTGGGGACCATTTCCTCTCCTCAAGAGCCTTCTGAAGGCTCTCGTCGAGTTTGGAGAATACACCCTCGGCCATGTTTGCTGGGCGATGTCACTGGTTCAAGAGGGCAACGATTTGAAAGATCAATAATCATCGTCGTAATCGTCGTCTTCATCCTCTTCCTCATCATCATCTTCCCAGTCTTCTTCCTCTTCCCATTCATCTTCGTAGATGGAATCTTCACCATGGTTAATCGCCGTTCTATTAGCGGTTATTCCAATGGCAACTAGAACGATAATCGATAGAATTGAGAAAAGCCAAATCAATGGTTGCTCACGAATCGAGTCAAACCATCCCATGTAAGAGACATAGACAATCTCAACCTTGTGCTCTGCAGAGTTGTCTTCATCGTTGACTTCAACGATTAGATTGTCAGGGTCCACGACCACTTTAATGCGGTCTACTCCTTCTCTTGCTTCCCACCTAACGGATACTGGAATCTCCTGATTTGCATCGATTCTGTTCAATGATACTGTATCGAAAGGAACGATGGAGTCTCCTGCATAGAATGCGACTCTGAATCCTGCATTCTCTTCTCCTCCAACGTTCAAGACATATGCTGTAATCTCAATCTCTTGTCCTGGAGCGACGTGATCATCGGATAACTCCATTGAACCAATCTTCAATTGAGCACCAACTGCACCTAGGCGTACCCATTGTCGCTCAAAGTCTGTGTCATCGGCTGCAACTTCAGCAATCGGACTAGCTTCAGAATTAGATACTACAGGGAACTCATTTCCTGCGGAATCGTACCCTGTAAGGTAGAATCCTACCCAGTCACCCTCTCTTAGAGAGATTCGACCGCCATCGGTCAGATCAACAGTGCCGGTCCAAATCACACTCTGTCCGTCTTGTTGCATTCCCAACTTGGACTGACCTGCTCCGAGTGTAAGAGTACGACTGGAATCGCGCATTACCCAATGAACTACTTGCTCTGAACCTGTCAAGTCAGCGTCTTCAGTCCCATGGAATTCAACTGGAACCTTGGTCAAATCAGTATCTGCTGAAATATCGATGATGTTCAATGGGGCAGTCCTACTTACCACTCGCGGAGCAGTATCATCCACTACCACTCTAAGTGTGGTTGAAACGGTTTGGCCGGTCATATCTTCTCCAGCGCCAGGAATACCACCAATCGAGATTAAGCAAGTTCTAGTTGGTGAAGACTTCAATGATTCCGCATGAGATAGTGGAACTTCGACGGAATACGATCCATCATCTGCGATTGAACCATCAGACCATATACTCTCACCGTCGAAGACTTCGATTACGATGGATTCATCGTTTGGAGCAGGGACATTGCTGCCTTCATAGACGACCCTGCCAGTAAATTCTAGGCGGTCATCATTTCTTACTCTGCTTCCATCCGCTACGATTCCTGTTCGCGGTTCGCTGATATCTTCCACCAAGAATGATGCTGCATCGAGTACCAAATCATTCTCTACAGTGAATGTGTGCTCAGAGATGATGTGGCGTGTCGGGAACTCGGAGCCTCGTTCCTTGTATTCAAGAGCCAGGTCAGAAATGTCCTCGTCTGGCCAATCCCATCCGACGGTGAAATCAAAGTCGATTAGAATCAAAGGCATTCCTGATTCGTTTGTTGTTTGAACCATATTAGATGATGTTGCCAGAGTAATATATTCTGAGCTACTTGCAAACATATCGGTAACACCATAGTATGAGATTCTCTGTTGGTCAACTTCACTATCAGGTCCTTCAAAGTCGAATATTAAATCGATATATTCGAAATCAATAGCTGTATTAGCATCGATTAATCCCAGAGAAATCGTTTGTTCTTTGCCAGCGAAAATTGGTGCACCGTCATTGTGACCTAGCCAATCAAGTCCTGTGAATATGGCAGAGGAGTCCTTTCTTGTTCTGAAGGTTGCATCATCTACATCAAATCCGGGGCCGCTCTCCCAAGTGTAAGCTTGGTCATCGATAACTGTCGAGTAGTGAAGAGGATTACCGGCTCTATCTCCGCCATCCCAGTAATAGGAGACTCGGCCCATGTTAGGGTTCCTTGAGTGGTCGATGGTCGTAGAGAACATCTTGTAGTCTGCTTCGGTTTGGTTTGTTACAATCTTGTGAGCATACTCACTAGGGTCTGCTTCACCGTTCCTGTTCAGGTCGTGGTCGGCCTCTACCCAATAATAGAGAGTCAATTCAGTTGGGTCTCCGACTGCATCTGATACAGCAATGGTAACCTTTTGTCCTTCGTCTGCTGCCTCGTAAGCATCCTCTTCAGGATAAGT
>DAGO01000009.1:10067-27780 GCA_002498185.1 Euryarchaeota archaeon UBA10
GTCTGAACCTCATATGTCAGCCCACTTTCCACATCGATATCCGGCATTTGGATTGAGATGAAGAATGAGCCGTTAACGTTTGAAGTATCTCTCCAGTCAGCATGTACGAAGCCATTCTGAGCAATTCTAACATCGAAAGCGCTGTCCTTAGGAGCATCGGTAGAATCTGCAAACCACATTGCACCTTGGAAGTGCAAAGTTTCACCTGCTGCAACCCAACTTCCATCTTCAACATCGGTAGAGGTTACCTCTCCATCATTGTCTCTAACATTCAGCCAGCCAAGTCCGAAGGAATTGTTCACCCTCAGTCCTGTATCGCTTGATAACGGCGTCGGAGAGAATCCTGCACTACCGGTTGTATCAATACAACTGGTCACAAATCGGACATTCTCTTGGTCAGGGAAATTAGATGTTACATAGAATAACCAATGTATTTCCAAAATTCCATTGTTCAGATAAGACCATGATGATTGGTCGATTTCAACCCAGTCATCAGGATCATTAGGGGACGGGAAGATATCCCCGTCTTGCCATTCTAGCGTAGGTGCACTAGAAGCAGGAGAGGCAAGGAAAGATAGCGATGCAGACTGAATGTAGTTATTTGCCCCATCACCGACAATGTGTCTAGTGACGACCTCGTATGGTTCATTTCTCTCGTGCAAAATTTCTCCGTCTGGAATCGTGATATCCAAGTTAACTGTGTTAATCGAATAGGTCACACTGAACCTTTCCAAAACCACTGTTCCAGCAGACTGTGAACTGACATAAATAGGGATCACTACATTGCCTGCTCCAGTATCGGGAATTAGGTCATTGAATGCCTTGACAAATGCTGTGCCGCCACGAGTTGTCGTTCCTAGCAACACGCCCTGACTTGTCCATTCCTTGCTACCGTCTCCGCCGATATCGATTCCAACTTGTTCTGGAGCATTGGTGTGTAGCGCTATCTGTAAGTCATCCAGAGTAGGAGTGTTTGTTCCTGTAGATGTGAATCTGACATAGATGTAGATGTATCCACTGGTCATTGAAACTGTCTTTGAATCGCCGCTGAATCCGAAAACCTTGGTCGATGTGTCTTGGAATTCTACTTGCAATCCAGTACCGGAGGGGGTTGTAGCGTTCCACCATGCTGTAATTGCTACCGGTGCGTTTCCGGAATAGTAGTTTGAGCGAATCTGGAAGTATCCGCTAGTTTGGTAGCTAGTCGAATAAGTCAAAGATACGAAATCCAATACGGGTGTCTCGCTAGAAGTTCCGTTGAGGTATGCCTTCCAAACGATACTCGAACCTGGATTTGTGAAAGTGAGTTTCTGATTGTATATTCCACTAATCCAAGTTGTACCACCGTCATTTGATACTTGCAATCTTATGCTTGTGTTAGTAGGTATGTAACCGACTAATGCTGAAACTGTGATTTCAGTTATCTGCCTAGACAAGGAAGTTGTTGTGCTGGTAACAACCGATGAAGAGGAGGAAACCGTTCGATGATCGTAGACCGCACCGGTTCCTTGGCGCTGAATTTTGTTAGTTGTTGATGAACAGTATGAACTGTAATGGCATTGGTATCCGAATGTATTGTCACCCAGTTGGTCCATTCCATAGTGGCCACCTCCTGAAATCTTAATTTTGCCCATTCCTTCTACGAAAATTCCATTCATAGAGAAGTGATTGTGATATCCTTCACTTCGGTAATATTCGTTTGTAACGATTTTTGGTAGGTCTACAATAAGTCCACTCGGTTGTGTGCTCGTAGAACCCATTTGTTCTCTAGAACCAAGTAGCCAACTTCCGTTGACTGAGGTTGGAGAACTCGGGTTAACCTCGTACAGATACCTGTTGTAATTTGGATATACTGCTTCATACATCAAAACGAACATTCGTCCTGTATCTTCATCCACATCTACACCCATTGGGTAATAATTTCCTGAATAAGAATAGGTTCCTTGGCAAGTCCATGAACCAGTGGACGAAACAGACCACTTGACTAAGATACGATAGCTGTAAGATACCGTCCAAACATTTCCATTACCGTCGCTAGTTGCATCGTAGGTAGAGTACAATGGAGTGGAATAGGAACATGACCCTGCGCTAACACTGGACGTTCCTATGTAAGACCCAGTAGTAGAGTTGTATCGCTTGACTATTGGTGTAGTGTAGACCGATGTTGATGAATAAGTTGCAGAGTGATATTCATCTTCATGAGCGATAATAAAGCCACGGTAGTTGGATGTTGAAGAGGTCAGCGAGAATGAGGTTAGAGATTTAGTTGAACCAATGAATCCTTGGTCTCCATTTGCTGCAAATCCTCCAGTGTTGTTAATCGTACCAGTTGATGTAGCCTCTGCTGAACGGTCCATTCCATTGACATTATTTGTCGGATTGCCAACCAACTGAACTTGCCCGTTTCCAACTTCAAGGTTATATCGGGAACCATAAGCAAAGCCTGGCGGAGTACCACTCCATTGACCTGTACCCGCACCACCGAAATCAGAATTAGTGGTCATGTTACCCCACATGGTTGAGGAAGGCTCTCCTGCAATGTCAAACGTCGCCGAGGAAACCTCAGCACCGTACGGGAATGTTAGGTTTCCAGCGAAACCATCCCCTGTTCCCGTGAAGGTGTGAGTGTAAGATGTAGAACCATCTTGGAATTGGGTTTCGGTAACATCTGCTAATGCCATTGGAGACAATACAGAAATTACGAATAATGCAGTTAAGAACAGTGATTTTCTCATAGTTAACCCGCCTTTTCGCCCTGTGGGCCTTCGGCCCACGCGATTGCATACCATTTCAACTATACTCCGTCAAGTCACTTTCGCAAATAGCAAAAATCGAATAAGAAGCCTGACTTTCGCCAAACAGGCGAGACACATGGGATGGTGGGAAAACCAGCACGGAAATCAACTCAGAATTTCAGGTACTGCAACATTTGCATTCGGCTTACTGACAACCATGTCGGCTGCACAATTGATGTTTTTACAAGACAATGCTGACTTCGCAGAATATACCGGTATCGCAATTGTTCTAATCGTTATTGGAGCCATAGGGCTTGCAGTGTCGGCTCCTGCGTTCATTAATTTGAGTGCCAGAGCCAAGACACTAGAGACAATCAAGACAATCAAGTCAACTTCTGAGCTGCGAAAGATGAAGCCAGATGGTGATGAAGCCGCACGCATCCTAGGCGGTGGCCATCAAGAAGCATGGAATGCATTCCTTCAAGAGAAGGGATTGAAGAAGCGCTGATTACTGGGTAGTTGTAATGGGCGAGTACAATCCAACGCGCACTCTCGTCCGTGAACTTGCTTTAGCGGCGGGAATGATAACACTCCTAGTCCTTGCTATGTGGGCGCATACCGGTTCAATGCCTCCATTAGTTGTGGTTGAATCTAACTCGATGCAACACGATTCGAACGGTGAAATCGGGACGATAGACGCAGGAGATTTGATCCTAGTACATTCACCAGAGGATAATCGAATCATCACTTTCGCAGAAGCAACTGACCCAAAATCAGACTACTACGGCTATGAGTCTCTCGGAATGGAAGGGGACGTAATCATTTACGAACGAAATGGAGAGAGCGATAGTACACCGATTATTCACCGCGCACTATTCGAAATTTCAATCGGTGAGTACGTGCCTGCAGAAAATCAAGATGGTTGTGAAGGCGGTGTGTTCTGGAATGGCCTCTGTATCACATCGTGGTCTGTACCCGGCTCTGACCAAGTGAATGTCAAAGAAATCAACCTAATTTTCGATGGAGTGAACACTGGGAAGTATTCCTGTGGCGGCATTGCTGCACAACATGGCTCCGAGTGGTTTAGCGTCGAGAATTATACTCCTATGAATCCTGGCTATATCACCTTAGGAGACAATAATGATTGCAATGATGACCAAGGCGTGTTTGAATTTGCTCAAGGCCTATCTTCAATTCACAGCGGCATGATTAGACCTGTTCAAGAAGATTGGGTCATCGGTATTTCGGGCGCTGAAATCCCTTGGTTGGGAACTGTCAAATTGATGGTTAGTGGAGGAGATTCTCCCGGTGTAAGTCAAGTGCCGGGGCTATCATTTGTATTCCTAATTGCATTTGTAGGGGTAGTTCTGGCAGCTCCTGCTGTAATTGAACCTCTAATCAATAGAATTCTGCGCAACTCACCTGAAGCAATCGAGGCCGAGAGGGAGAACGCAATTGCGATGATTTATTCCTCTGAAGAAGAATAACTGAATTTCTCACCCGCGAGTTTGTAATCTGCACTGTCCAATCTAAATTCAACATATCTGACTTCATCACTAATGTCGGAAAGATTGGCTTGGTCTAATAATTTCTCAACTCGGTCTCTAGTACGCTTTAGACTTGACAACCTTTGTTGCCTAGTCTTTGGAATGCTTGATTCCCCACGAATTTCCTTTAACCAAGTTTCGAGCAAATTAGACGCCCAGTCAGGAGATTGAGCAACTCTAGGTGCCAAAAGAATATCATTGGAGCGATGTCTTATCCTAACGAAACCATCAGACATCCTGCGAGTCTGAATTGAGTTCGGCTGCCATTGGCTTTGGCGAATAATTAGTGAATCTTCTTCAATAATTTCTCCACCTTCAGTGGACAAATCCATGATTGCGACTCTGTCGGGAAGGCGAAGCAGTAACTGGACAAAATCATCATCCTGCGCCCATACGGTAATCTCTACTGGATCTTCTCCAAGAGTCTCGGCAATCCATGATTTCACTTCATGCCCCACTGCGTCCATGATGGTGCCAGCGCGACGCCCTTCAAGAACTAAACGACACGGGGTTGAAGTGTGAGTCCTCAGTGGGCGGTGTATGGCAAGCGGTTTCCTGTCGGTTCAATTCGGCTGGACTGAGGTGTTCCTGCTTGTTCTAGCGTGGTATCTATTGCTCAGATACTGGGAAAATAGCGGCAAGCTGGATGAGTGGAATGCTTCGAGGATTTTCTTCGGGATGGTCTTGATGGTTCGAACATCGAAGGGCAAAAAATCTCTCGAGAAGGTCTCCAAACCTCGTAAATTTTGGCGAGCATACGGAGAGTTATCTCTTTGGGTTTGCTGGGGTGCAATGTTTTTTGTTGCACTTGGAATTATTCTCGCAATCGTTTCTCTAATCATGATGGGCAATCAACAAGAGGCAAGGCCGGTTTCAGAATTAGTCGCAATACCTGGCTTGAGCCCGATTATTCCTCTGGGTTGGGGAGTTATTGCCTTCGTGGTGTGTCTAGTAATACATGAATTCGGACACGGCATTCAAGCAAGGGCACACGGCATGCGTGTACGTAATTTCGGATTACTGATGGCTGGCCCGCTACCTTTGGGAGCATTTGCTGAACCAGAATACACTGAGATTGTCAATTCTCCAAGACGAGAAAGACAGAGAATGTTCGCTGCTGGCCCAGCAACAAATATCTTTGCAGCCTTCATTCTAATAGTACTGCTAGGGCAAGTAGCAGGTCAATTCTCAGCAGCGGACCCCGGTGTACACTCTAGTCAAATCATCGTAGATTCGGGAGCGGATGAAGCTGGATTAGAAGCGTGGGATGTTATCACTTCGATTAACGGAAGTGACATTCAAGACTCAAACGATTTCGCTGACGTGATGGATGGATTATCTGCGGGACAAATCGTACCCATGGAAGTGGTGCGCTACAGAAATGGAACCACGGAAACTCTGATGGTTAATCTGACTGACAAATACGATTATTACCTCGAACTTGGAGTTGATGAAGAATCACTCAAGGCCATGGATATCGAACAAGGTGATGCTTTCTTAGGAGTGCAAAATCTTGCAGGAGGCACTGCAGGAGTGGACCGTCTTGCAGGATGGGCGCATCCTGATTTCGAGACCAGCGCTGTAGGCTACCTAATCAGTGTTCCAATAAATGTGGGGCAACTTCTGATTACGCCGTTCGAATACCAAGGAGTAGCTATCCATCCTGCTCAAGAAGAAATGCTCGATTCAGGCGATGGTTGGCTTGCATCGACCATTGGATTGAGTGGTTTGTTATTCTTGGTCAATCTACTCTTCTGGCTGATTTGGGTCAATATCCTACTTGGCTTAACCAATCTGTTCCCAATGATTCCTTTCGATGGAGGACATTTGTTCAAGGATATCGTTCATGGAATAATGACTGGAATTAGAAATCTCGGTAAGAAAACTGGACTGTACAAGGTTCATCCACTCTGGGTTGAACATGTAACTAGGAAAGCATCATCACTATCTTCGATGCTATTGCTAATTGTCTTGGTTCTACTCATCGGTGCACCATATCTGTGATTCGCAACTGAGATGGTTCTGAATCTTCAACTGTGCCTTGTTCTACTGCCTTTATTCTCTTGTCAAGAGATTCTAGAGAGGCACCAGACTCTCTTCTGCAAACCAGTGCCAAGAATTTGTGCAATGGCATTCCTTTCTCCCAATCTAGGAACGGTTTACCGTTTCGCGTCAATGGTAGGGCGGGAATTCTTCTGGTCAGCATTCCTAATCTGCCGCTCAGGCGTCCAACCTCGACTCTGAATATACGCCATGAGTCTCCTCGGACGCCTTTCAATCTGTAAGCGTACAATGGCATCAATTCACAGCGTTTGCCTTCGTAAATCATAGCTTGATATTGGTCCCATGTTCTTCCCGACAAGTATAGCTTAGACTTCTTGGAAGTTTTTACTTCAATAGGGAAGCAGAGGTCACCTCTCAAAGCGAGTAAATCCCCGCTACCTTCCATTCCAGAACCCGCTGCTCTAACTACTAAGAACGGTCTTTCGATTACTTGTCTGGCCCTTGCCTTAGCAACAGGGTCGCATGATCTAGTAACTGCATCTACTCCTTTTGGTATACCTGCGAGAACTGCTCGGAGTTCTCTCTCATACTGTCCTGCCACGATAGTGAATCGATGTCAAGTGCTTTTGATGATATCGCTGTTTACGCGTCATATTGAAGCGTGATAGACACTAGGACAGCATGTGCGCCGAATAGCGGTCAGGACGGATGATTTCCGACTTTCATTCCACTTAATGCGGGAGTTGAAGAGAAGGAAATGTGACTTCGTAATGCTGTCATCTGGCGAAAAATGGGATGGAGTTCTGCTAACATCACCTGAAGAAGTTCAAGATGGTGAGATTCCAGCAACTGAAGAAACACTGGAAATATCTGTTGAAAGAGCAATTCAAGCATCAAGGGGCTTGGATTCCGCTGTACAGCTAGTCTTCGGCGTAGACCCGGGCCCTCGACCTGGAATCGCTTGGCTGGCCGATGGAATTGTTGTCGGTAGCGCTCAACTCGAGCAAATCGATAGTGTAGCAGACCATATCGTTGGCCTGTCTTTGGCGGTTGAACACAAGAGAATGTGTGTCAAAGTAGGGGATGGTGCACCTCTAATCCGTGATAGAATCATCAATCAATTGATTCTCAGAGGCATTGAAACTTTGGAAGTAAATGAGTATCGAACCAGTCAAGGTTCACGAATCAAAACCCACTTGCATGCAGCGACAAGAATCGCACTCATGGGAGGATCCAGAGTGCATCACATCAGGGAATTGAATCCCACTGAAGGAGATTTGAAAGAGATACAGAGGCAATCCCGAATAATGAGTTCAGGGAACTTGACAATCTCTACCGAACTCGCTAGACGAGTCGCCTGTGGCGAATTATCTATGGAAGATGCCATCAAGAGAGCCTGACACGATATCTCTCTCTGCCCTTAGAATAGAGAGTGATAACTCCGCTTGAAGAGACGCAAATTGCGATTGAGTCCGCTAACTGACTGATTGCTCTAGCAGCAAGATGTCTTCCTCCTTCCCCCGGTTTCGGATTAATTCCTGCAGGAACTTGCACGTACCTTCCCGCATCGCTTGCTATACCTTTTGCGTTGAACAAAATGGCGCCATCCAACCATGCAAATTCAGCCAACGTCTCGTGATTATTCTGAACGGACACACTCTTCTTAGCGTCAGAATGACCCTTGAATGGATTGAGAACTAATGCGGTAGTATATCTTCTAAGTTTAGGAACTGACCCGATTGCAAACAGTGCACCAACGGCATGCCCTTCACGGCCACGGCTGCCAATATGCCTAGCCAATTCCATCAATCTGGCAAGAACCTCAATGTCGATGTCATGCTCGTTCGCCATTATTGCTAACTTGTTAGAAGCTAAAGTGCTAGCCTCAATCACAATCACTCCGTCCATAGGTTCTCCCATTATTGCTAGAATCCTATCACTTGATTTGAATCGTCCTTCACCAAGACCTTGCAAGATAATGTCGTGAAGACTGTTCAAAACCGATAGGCCTTGAGATGACAAGGAATCTTCGAGAACTTCTACCTCAAAGCCCAATTCTTTGAGATTATCACTAACCTTGGAGGATGATGTAAGAGTGACTAATCTCATCTTCTTGGGAAGGATTTCTCTTATTCTCTTAACAGTTCTAGAATTGTTAGAAAGAAGGACCGCTGCAGAAAAATTAGAACGGTCATTCTCGATTGCCGAAGCTACCAAATTTGGCAGGTCGACCATCTAATCACCTCATTCCATTGTGGTATCGATTCCCGGAAGCAAATCGTTAGATTCACGGTACACAGTACGCATGTTGTTGATGAAATTTCTTTCTTTGACAACGATGTTGTACTCTTTGATTCCTGGGTCTTCTTCGCCATCCATGATTCCAAGTAAGGTTTCAAGAGTCAAACGAGCACCCTCACGGTGAGGATAAGCAAAAACCCCCATCGATAACGGTGGAGCCATTACCACGCTGACATCCTTCATCCCCTTGAGCGTATCAAACAAGTGATGGTATGTTTGAGGAAGTAATTCTCTTCTGGTTTCATCCTGGTTTGGTCTACGGCAATCTGGACTTACTACGTGTATAATGTGCTTGAAGCGCTCCTTGAGATTGAATGAGTTTGAGACTACATTTGTTGTAACTGGGCAAGGTGGTAGATTCAACTTCCTCTGTTCTACTCGTACTGCGGTACAAAAATCTCGAAGTTCATCTCCTGCAGCCTTGTGGATTTGAGCGTCTAAACCCTCTCTTCCAGATAGACGATTGTTTGCAGGAGTGATTACTACATCGGCTTCCTGTAAATGGAGTTCTCCACCTATGACTCGAACGACTCCCCATCGACAAGTTCGCGCCATGTACAACTCGACCATGATTTGAGCAGGGGGGGCCGTCCTTCATATACGCATTGTAGAAAATGGCCCAAAAAGGCTATTTTTCACTCATACAAGCAATCGAAGTGACTTTGAGTAATCATCCCACCCGCGTTACATGTCCCCCACTCGGAAAGCGCTTTTTTTAGTCGCGCTTTTCGTTTTAAGTACGATTCATTTGCCAAATCCTGAGGCTCCTGTAACCGAAATTGAGGATGACATTTTCCAAGGATTCACTGTTGCTAATGACATCTGGAATGAAACACCACTAAATCCTGTAGCAGTACCTAATGGTTTCAATCTTACAACAGCGATTGACTACAGTGATGTTGCAGTATTAATCAACAACAAATCTGAGGCTAGTCGAACGATTGGGTGGGCTTTCGTTACAGCACGAAACATCAGCGCAGATAGAGTTTTCATATTCGATAACTCATCAAATCCTACTGGTGAAACAATCAATCGAAACCAGTTCAATACTTATTTCCTAGACCCGTTCAAAGCTATGCTCTCAAGTTACAACGGCACAGATATCAATTATCTCGTAACAACCAAAGGTATACCATTGCGAATCAATGGAGGCAACAATAAGGCTTCTTTTGACCAAGAGATCGCTCTAGCAGGTGGCACATATGACTCTGATATCGGTGCTGATTGGTGGAATACTCATGATTACGGTCCTCTTGCAGGAAAACAAATGAAAGATTTCACTAGAGACGAGTACGGGTTTTTCTTGGTAACAAGATTGACAGGATATACTGTTGATACGGCACTAGAGTTAATTGAGAAGGCGAACAACTCCTACGGCTCAAGAGGTATGCACGTCTTGGATTTAGCAACCAATCGAAATGACACGGGTTACAAATTTTGGAATGATGATTTATATGTTGCAAATAGTACTCTAAACGGTACAATGAATCTCCCTGTTTACTTTGATGAGGAAACCGAATTTGTGACAAACATGTCCAATGTTATAGGGTACGCATCATGGGGGAGCAATGACGGTAATTGGAATAAGAACTACCTTGCAAATGGTGGTTTTGACACGCTAGATTCTGCGTGGAATAGTGGCTCGAGGTATTGGAATCTATCTGGACCAACAGTTTCTGCGGGGGATGAATTCAATTGGTCATATCAAACGGGAACCAAGCAAGGTGGGAATGGAGCATTTGAGGCTTCAATTTCATCTCAATGTGACCAAGAATCAGGATATCTGCTACCTGGAATCTATTCCGAATATTTCGACAATGAAGGAATCAGTTTCAACGCTGCTTCAATGCCCACACTCATCGATAGAGTTCCTGACCATGTCAGATTGGAAAGCGACCTTGCTTATTCATCATCTGGTAGCCCATACCCCGGCTTAGATGACCGTTTCAAGCATAATTGGGGGGCTAGATTCAGTGGATTAATCGATATTCCAGAATCTGGCAATTGGACATTTTATCTCAATACTGACGATGGTTCCGAATTATGGATTAACGATGTTAGTGCCATTCAAAATTATGGTATGCACGGAATGAGAGAGTACTCATCCACATTGAATCTGAGTGAAGGTTATCATGACTTCAGAATCGAATTTTTCCAAGGTGGCGGCCCACATGGATTGAGATTCTCATGGGAAGGGCCCAATGTAAGTAAGACCACAATCCCGCCCTCGGCCTTCTTCGTTTCTGGGGATTATGTGCCACAATCTGAAAACTTAATCCACAGATGGGATTTTGAAGAAGGAAATGGGATGCAAGCTAATGACAGCATTGCCAATGATACTGATTTCACCCTGTATGGGATGAACTCTTCCAACTGGAAAAATTGTATTGATGGAAACTGTTTGTGGTTTGATGGTTCTGACGATTATGCTAAGGTCAATGTTGATGATTGGCTAGGTAATTTCACAATCAGTCAATGGGTTTGGGCCAATACAACGAACCAATCAAACTATGCCTCTACCTTCGCAATAGATGATAATGCAGGCTCAAATCAATCATTCCAACACATGATTTCTGGTGGCGAATGGAAACTTCACAATAACCAAACCAAGTCATTTGGCGATGTTATTCCACAAAAATGGAGCAACCTAGTAACCGTGTTTGAAGCTGGTGAAACCAGGCAATACATGGATGGAGTTCTGGTTAATTCAAACTACTACCCTAACGGTTCTGTCAACAATTTTGATCTGTACAAAATTGGAGTCAACAGGGCTGGAAACTCGCACTTTGAAGGGATGATTGACAATCTAATGATTTGGGACACAGCCCTCACTAATAGCTCAATCACAGTCCTAAATCGGAACATAATCAACAATTGTACAGCCTATTCTGGAAATGGGCAAGATGTTGCATATCTTGAAACAACTCACGACATTCCAACCAATTTCACGAACCATGCTTGGGTTGTCTACACTCATGGGAAGAGAAGTGGGGACGTATTCGGAGAATATGAGCTCCAAGTTACCTCTTACGATTCAAATGGAGTTGAACTAACTTACAATGAATCTTCCAAACAAGATTACACAGCATCTTGGAATTCAGTTACTATGAGATTCAGACCGCATGAAAATGCCACCTCTCTGAAGATTCGTATTTCCCTTGATATTGTCCCTACATCAACCGAGGGTTCTCTGTTCGTTGATTCCACAGTGTTGCGAGTTATTCGACCACACATGGAATGGGTTAACGGTTCGATTGTTGAAACTGCAGTTAGCACCGGCGCTCGCTCCTTCAATTGGGGAACAACATATGGACAATCTCTAGTTGCAGATATCCTAGAAGACGGGGCTAGCGGAATCAAAGGATATGTGTATGAGCCATACCTAACCGCTGTATCATCTCCTAGCGTGCTGCTTTCATCTTATGCAAGCGGGTTCAATCTGGCAGAATCATACGCAGCTGCTAACACGATGATTAGTTGGATGGGTGTCGTTGTTGGCGACCCTAAGATGAGCCCTTATGCAGACATCGTTCACGATATCGAAATAATCGATGTAAGGGTTGTTGAAAACGTAACTAAGAACGAGAGTTTTGAAATTGAAATCGCTGTTCAGAATTTGGGACCGGGTGCTGCGATTGGTAACCTGAAAGTTATTGATAAACTGGGTAGTCTAATATTAGTCAATCATAGTTTAGCGATGCCAAATGGCTCTGAAATCGGTAGCAGGCAAATCATCAAGCTACAATTGAATACTTCCCGAGAAGGCTGGAATAACCTAGCGATTCGCTGGGATGCTGCTTCAATTCTAAACCCTGAGAGAAATATTGACAACAATGTGTTCGACTATACATTATGGGTTAATAGCGCCCCTGTTATTGAAGATATATTCTGTGATTCATCACAATACAGTAGAGGAGACAGATTCGTTTGTAGTATCGAAGCTAGCGACGATAGTGGAGTACATTCTACTGATATCGCATGGCGAATAACCAACGGAAACAATAGCACTGAATGGACGTGGAAGGGTACTGGTAGTCAAGATGGGTACCTATGGTGGACTACGATTGACCTGCCTTCTGATGTTGAACTAGGAATGCTTGACATTATGGCGAATTCGACTGATGAGTCCAACATTTCTACCGTATCGATTGCCTATGGAATAGCGCTAATCACCGACGCTCCAGCGTTCTGGTTTGGAGTTCACATTTCTGGAGTTGATGACCCTGAATGGGGTGGAGCCTCAGTTCTAACCTCCTATCCGAATACGGGGGTGTTGCGAGGGCATGTCCTGACTCTCAAGGCATGTGTACTGGATACTGACCATGACTTATCCACTCAAGCGCCAATCATTTCCTCGACTCGCGGGCAAATCGATGGGCTTACTCACGTCGCTGGAAGCAATGCAAACCAGCATTGCTACATCGCCTCATTCACCCTTTCAACTGAGACAAGTCTGGAATCCTTCAAGATCGAATTGAGAGACCACAATGGCGATTTTATGACCAGAAGAACGATTCAGATTTCAGACCAGCCACCTGAAGCTGAGATATTGATTGTTGATGGTACGGATACTGAAGTTGCAAATGTCTTAGGCGGTGGTGATGAATTCATCAAGGTCGTAGTTACTGACTACGATGATTCAATTGACGGAGTCTATGGCGACTTAACTATCAAATGGCCAGGTCAAACTTCTTACTCACTTCCTGTAGAGTTTAATGATGGTATAGCACTGATTCCGCTTTCTACTATGGAGAGCATTGAGAACGGCGACCTCCTAATCACTGCAAACATTACCGGCGCTAATGGAGCAAGTAATTCAGCACAATTCCTCACACCAATCGTTCTGAGCCCTCCCGAAATCTTGAGTATTGATTTATGCCAGGATGGCGAAGAGATTGACCGACTAATGTTTGGTCAAACAGCGGATGCTGTCGTTCGAGTTCGCTCTTCTCGACAGGTCGGTGATGTGACCGCTAGCTTAGAGCAATTAGGTTGGATAGTTGCCGCTCCATCACAGGCTGCAGCGGATTGTGGAAACGACCTCGCAGAACAAGATGCTGCATACCATTTCAGAATACAATTAGATTCGTCCTTCGTCCCTGGAGATGGCTCACTCGGAATTAGAGTCGTCGATATCGATGAAATTGCTTCTGTTTCTCATCTAAGTTTCGAGTTCTTACACTCTCCACCTCAAATCCAAGTTACTCATCCAACGAATGTTTCACACGCATCCCTGCTGGAGATATTGCTCGAAATGGAAGATGCTGATGGAATAGATGCTGAATGTAGAATTGAATATCTACAAGATGAAGAAGTAATCTATTCAAAGTCTGAATCTGCTGTAACAGATTTAGACGGTACTGGTTTCTGGTCGAGTTCATGGCTACTACCATACGAATTGAATGGGAATATCACTGTGGAGATTGGTTGCGAAGATTGGAGTGGTAACAAAGTAAACTATTCCGCAACGATACTAATCGATTCGGCTGAAGAATGCACTGATTGTGAAAAGATTGAGCAAGAAACTGAAGACAGTTCAGAATCACTGGCATTCCCTATTGCAGTCGGCTTTGTGGTTTTACTACTGCTGGCCCTACTCATTACAACTCGCGTGCGCGCACGCGAGGCAGAAGAAACTGGAGAGACTTGGCAGAACGAGGAAATCGAGCCTCAGCGTGACGAAAGAATACCAGAAGGGTGGACTCTTGAAGAGTTCCTAGCTTGGCTCGATGGACCAATGCCTGAAGAATGGGAAGCAGAACAATGGGAAATGTACAGAGATAGTTTAGAAGATCTCAGATAATCCCGTTTGTTATATTTTCACCTCTATCAGAACCTCTGCAAAAATGATACCTTGGAAATGGTGTTTTCCGAATACATTCTAAACGCTTCACTGCTCTAAAGTGGTACCTGAAAAGGCCTACTGCGGACAATATGTAGCGCAGTATAGCGGTTTGACGGGGGAAATATTATAACCTTCACAGTACCGTATACGGCACGAGGTATAACCTATGGGTGAAAAGAAGTACTTCGTCCTCATGAAGGGCGGAAAAGACACAAGCCAAGTATTTGCAAGCCGACAACCACGTGGTGCAGCACTAAAAGCTGCAACTCGTGGACACACAGACATCCGTCTGCGTGAGCGTGGAACCAAGAGAGTCCACGTCTTCACCGGACGCATCGACATTGTCGACAAGCCTGCAAACGGCCCAGCGTGGCTTCCTGACAAGATCAAGAAGGCTAACGTAAGCAAGACAGGTATCGAGCACCTTTGAATTAAGGATGCAATGATGCATTGTTGATACGCCCTTGCGGGACTTTGCCCCTCACAGGAGTTCGCTCCTGTGGGGGGCTTTTTTTTATTTCAAATCTAGAATCATCTCTAGGTTTATCACATTCCTTTTTCTATTCGATTGAACTGGAAGTTATGTGGAATACAAAATCACAGTACGAGATTTCCTTGCTTTAGGCTTAGGTCTAGCATTTATCTCAGTCGGGATTGACCACTTCAACAGTCCGTGTTGGTACGAACCAATAGTACCCTCAATACTACCTAATCCTACTTTCTGGGTGTTAGCCAGTGGCTTTTTCGAAGCCTTATTCGGATTGTTATTGATTATTCCAAGAACTAGAGCTTGGGCGTCTGTAGGTATGGCATGGATGCTTGTTGTTCTTTACTGGGCGAATTTCAATATGTGGTACAACGATATTCCACTCAGTGGCAAGACTTACGATGACATATGGCATGTTGTGAGATTGGTTATTCAAATTGTTCTGATTCTGGGTGTTACTTGGATTGGACAAGTAACACCGTTCAAAGGCAGAGAAAAATTACACGATTCACTCGACATCTTCCAGGGCAGAATCACCTCAAGTGGTTTCCAGACAGGCGACAGGATAGTTGTAGGTGCTTGGAATTCCTCTCCCTTTGGCACCTTTACAGATATAATGTGGGCCAAACCAGATGGAACTAGAGTGTTGATTGCTCCAACCCAAGAAATCGCAGATTATGTAACTGCCATGTACTCATTTGACGAAGTTATTCTCGAAGATATTGTTTCTAGAGAGGAGGGGCGCAGTCTAAGCATCAAGTGTAAATCGATGGATTTACAATTTTCTTGGAAAAAAGGATTTGCAATTCCTTTCAAGCGGTCTCTTCTGTTTATTTCCACTGTCGAATTATTCTTTGCTAGGCTAATTTTCTCAACAAGGACCTACGGTTTGACACGCAATAACCGCAAAGAGTGGTATGCAATCGACAGAGTATCGAATCTATCCAAGGCAACTGCAGAAATCCTAGGCGAAGATGCCGGAGTAATGACTCCAATGCATCCGCCATGTAAATTTGGATTTAGTGAAGCTCCTAAGAAACCTGCATCATGTGAGGTAAGAACACATATCTTGTGAATTTTATCTCACAGAATTGATTTTTTCACTAAATCCAACTTGTCCTACAAGGGATTATAAAGAACTCAAAAAACAGCGATGTATGGCGTTAGCACCAACAGATTATGACTTCGGAGATTCATCAAACTACTCGTTCGCAGAAAGCGTTACCTGTGCTGATGATGAAACAAGAAAAATGTTCATTGAAGCATTTGGACACATGCTGAACTACAATCACGAGCAAGCGATTGGATGTTTCACAAAGTGCACAGAACTTGACCCAAATTGCGCTATGGCATGGTGGGGAATTGCATACTGTGTTTCCTCTAATTACAACTGGGCTCCTGGACTTGGTTCTGGGCATGATGCAATCCAGCAAGCAATATCAGTAATGGACCACTGTACCGAGATGGAAAAAGACCTGATCACAGCACTATCAACTCGCCACTCTGCAGAAGCAAGAGACGCTGCTGACCCGTCTGTACTGAACATGGGTAACAGTCCTGAACTAAACGTAGCATTCGCTGAAGCAATGGCTCCTCTCTATGAGAAGTACAGCGGAAACCTCGACGTTACAGCAATTTATGTTGAGGCTTTGATGAACCTCAAGGCTTGGCAACTGTGGGACAAGAACACCGCAACAGGAGAAATTACTCCAGCTGATGATAACACACTATTGCTAGTTCAAATTATGGAAGATGCATTCGCAAGCAGTGATGAAGCAAAGGTTCACCCTGCTTTGTGTCACTTGTACTGCCACGCACTAGAACTGTCGCCTTTCCCAGAGAAAGCACTACCTGCAGCAGACGTACTTCGTACAAGAATGCCAGGACTAGGGCACTTAGTTCACATGCCATCTCACATTGATGCATGGGTTGGTCAGTGGAAAGAGGCAATCGATTGTAACATCGCTGCGGTTGAAGCAGACGACAAGTATGTCGAACTAACAGGAAACGAATCTCAATTCTACAAGTTCTACAGAATGCACAACCACCACTTCGTTGTCTGGTGTGCAATGTTCGACGGACAGTATGAAACCGCATTGAAGTACGCTAGAAAGGCGGTCGACACACTACCTGCTGGTGATGAGAACCACGGAGTTCAATTTATGCTCGCAGGAATCATTCCAATGGGTGCAATCTTCCTAGAGTCATACGTTACCATGCCTTGGCACGTAATGATCAGATTCGGAAAGTGGGACGAAATCTTAGCAGAACCGATGTACACTGACAAGGATGTATTCCCTGCAACAATTGCAACCCAACACTACGCAAGAGGAGTCGCATATGCTTCCAAGGGTATGGTACCAGAAGCTGAAGCAGAGCAGGTTCTGTTCAAGGAAGCATTGCAAAACCCTGCGCTAGCTGGAAGAATGATGCATAACAATTTCATGTATCAAGACCCTGCTGAAGGGCCTTCTATTCTGAATNNCGCAGGAATCATTCCAATGGGTGCTATCTTCCTTGAGTCATATGTTACCATGCCATGGCACGTAATGATTAGATTCGGAAAGTGGGATGAGATTCTAGCAGAACCAATGTATTCCGACAAGGATGTATTCCCTGCAACAATCGCAACACAGCACTACGCTAGAGGAGTCGCATATGCATCCAAGGGCATGGTTCCTGAAGCTGAAGCAGAACAGGCTCTGTTCAAGGAAGCCTTGCAAAACCCTGCACTTGCTGGCAGAATGATGCATAACAATTTCATGTATCAAGACCCAGCTGAAGGGCCTTCTAT
>DAGO01000009.1:28093-28367 GCA_002498185.1 Euryarchaeota archaeon UBA10
TGAATGTAAATGCTGCAATCCTAGAGGCAGAAATCGAATACAGAAGACAATTCCTCGCAAAGGCAAACGGTGATGCACACGATTTCACTGCTGCATTCGATGAATTGCGTCGTGGAGTAGATCTCTCACTTAACCTAGCATACAACGAGCCATGGGGGCAAATGCAACCTGTTCGCCACATCCTAGGTGCGCTACTATTAGAGCAAGGACACGTTGAAGAAGCAGAGGAAGTATACCGTGCAGACATCAAGTTGTGGAAAGACAACATGTGGGG
>DAGO01000079.1:0-3440 GCA_002498185.1 Euryarchaeota archaeon UBA10
CTCAGTAACTGCAAATATCAACATTACAGTCCTACATCAGGCACCGGCCTTCAATTACTCAGTGCTCGACTTGATGCTAGTCAATAACACGGCGATGACTAACGTGACATCTACCGTAACTGGTGGCGAGATTGTTTCATGGGAAGTATCGCCGGATATGCCAGTTGGAATCGACCTTGATGACGGAGGAAATATCTCTGGTATACCAACAGTTGTACAAGGTAGAACGATGTACATGATTTGGGCAAACAATACTGGTGGCTCTCACATTGTATATCTCAACATTACAATCTATGACACCATAGCAACACTAGACTACGTCCCTGAGAATCTAACTCTAACAAGGAATGTCAGCATGACCGACCTATCTCCAACAGTCACCGGAATTGTTGACAGTTGGGAGATTTATCCTGCTCTACCTGCTGGACTAAACTTCACTAACGGTACGATTTCAGGAACCCCAGAAAATAACATGACGACAACAAATTACACTGTCTATGCAAATAACACAGGCGGCTCAATTTCACACATGATCAACATCACAGTGCTTGAACCTGTGATGGAATTCGAATACATCCCTGCCAATGTGACTTTGGTCAACAATACCGCAAGCACAGACATGCCGATGGTGCCGATCCTGTACAATGATGGCGTTGCTGAAACATGGGAAATTTGGCCAGCTCTGCCAAGTGGACTGAACTTCAGCAGTACGAACGGAACGATTTCTGGAATCGCCACAGAATTGCAGGTCATACCTGTCAACTATACGATTTGGGCTAACAACTCCGGAGGAGTTGGAAGTGCAGTTATCAGCATCAGAATCGTAGACCAGTTGCCTAACCTAACTTACCCAGGCGATCTTGAGTTGATGAATAATACCAACAGCAGTGACCTTCCAATGCACGCAATATTGGACGGTGCTGGAGTAATCGTGACATGGGAAATCAGCCCTGAACTGCCAGAGGGACTCAACTTCAGCAGCGCAAACGGTTCGATCTATGGAATCGCAACCGAACTGTGGACTAAGACACAATACACCGTTTGGGCGAACAACTCTGGTGGCTCTTCGATGGCTATGTTCAATGTCACAGTTGTCGACCAAGTTCCAGATTCAATTGGATACAGTCACTTGAACCTAGTTCTGACTAAGAACGAGAATAACTCTGACTTCTTACCGCTAACACCAAACTTGGTCGGTCCTGGAAGTATCACCTCTTGGGAGATTAACGGTACTCTACCGACCGGTCTAAACTTCAGTGCAGAAAATGGAACGATTTGGGGAATACCAACTGAACTATACCACGAATGGCAGAACATCACAATTTATGCTAACAATAGCGGAGGAACCGTAATTGCGAACATCAGAATTATGGTCAATGACCAGATTCCTACCATTTCTTACAACCTAAGCCAAGTCGTGCTCAAGAATGATACTGAGATGGTATCTATCGAAGCAATACACGGAGGAGGACCGTTCGTTACCCTAGCAATCCATCCAGAACTACCTGCTGGAATGTACTTCGGATACGACAATGCAACAATTTGGGGACAGCCAACCGAATTGACAAACAGGATTGAATACACCGTTTGGGCGAACAATTCAGGTGGTTCAGCAACAGCAACCATATTCATCACAATTGAAGAAAACGCACCTCTCTTCGAGTACATTGACAATGATTTCACCTTCTATGCGAATAACGAGATGGCAGAATTACCACTGAACGTAATCTCTACAGGAGGAGAAATACAGAACTTCTCGATTACACCACAATTACCTGAAGGACTATCCTTTGGAGAATTAAATGGAACAATCTGGGGAGTTGCAACTCAAGATACTGGCGAGATGACCTACACTATCACGGCATACAATCCACTTGGTGACTATTCAATCGATGTCGAGATTGCGGTCTATGACTACCTGTATGAATTCGAACTCGACCCTGTCTGGGTAGCTAATGACTCATTCATGCCTCCAATCAAACCAACTTACATCATCCCAGGTGCAACCTACGATGTCACTCCAACACTACCTGAAGGCATGTCGGTGAACCCGAATACAGGTGTTGTAAGTGGAAGGCCTAACGGAACAAGACTGCTGACATCCTACACTCTAACTGCGACCGTTGACGGATACACTCTGAGTGTCCCTATGAGACTTGGAATTCTGAAGGATACAGATTTGGATGGAATGCCTGACGAAATCCCACCTGGAGGAAATGCACTCGGTATTATGGAGGATCCTGACGATGACAACGATAACGTCGATGATATGATTGAGATCGATTGTAATACAGACCCATTGAATGCGGATGACAAGCCTGAATTCAATAGCAATGGAAACTGCGCCCCGGAACCAGAGGGCATTGGATTCCTATTGTGCCTACCACTTATCCTGCTACTACTGTTGCTCATGGTATTGATAATTGCAACCAAGAAAAAGGACGACGTTGAGGTCGTTCCTGCTACTACTGGTAAGACAAAACCCTCAGAGAGGAAGAAAGGCCGAGAAAAGTGGATGAAAGAATACCGGGTAGAAGGCGACGGTGAAGAATGGGGAGAGGACAAAGAAGGCACTTGGTGGCGTCGTGCGAAAGGCGAGCCTGAGTGGACCCAGAGTGAAGAATCACCCTGAACCGTAAATCCGTTCACAGTGCTGGGCCCCTGATTAGGAAGGCCACCCACAACAAGGAAAGCAGTCCTCCACAGACTTGGAAGATTCTGCGTCCGTGCTTCTCATGACTGAATAGTCCAGATAAACGGTCTCCGAAGAAGGTCCAAGCGATCATTGCAGATACACAAGTTACGAGAGTAACCAAGATGATTACACTCATTCCAACAAATCCACCACCTAAGGGTTCCATGTATTGACTCATCATGATAATGATGAATGCCCATTCCTTACCATTGACGTACTGCATCGCAATACCGGTCTTGATTCCGAGTTTGCCTTCACTGGTTTCTGCCTCGATTTTTGAGGGGTCAATTCTGAACATAGCGACAACCATTGCACCAAGGAATACCATTCCAATCCAATGAAGAGCTATGAGTGCGGCCTCGTTCCCGTCCAGAGAGTTGACGAGGAAGCCGATTATGAGTTCAATAGAGACAAACCCAATCGCCATTCCAGTGATTAACGGGATATTTGCTTTCTTTCCAAACAGGCCACTGTGAGCAAATGAAGTGAGTGCATTTGGACCTGGAGTAAGTAGTCCAACTGCGAGTAGAAGCAACAACTCGATTAGAGCAGTTGTTGCATCCATGAGGCCTCTCGACCCTGTTATGATAGATAATGCTTGAGACTACAATCACATGTTACGGCGGTACTGTCCACCAACTGCAAATAGCGCATCTGTGATTTGACCAAGTGAAGCAACCTTGGTCGTCTCCATCAATTCCTCGAATACGTTACCGCCTTCTCTTGCAACTTGCTGTAGCCTCTT
>DAGO01000079.1:3815-5062 GCA_002498185.1 Euryarchaeota archaeon UBA10
TCAGGATTCGCTCTTGCTAATTCCATATCGAATTCGTCAGCAGCATTCTCATCGAAGTCTTGTGCATTTGGATTCAGGAATGTGTTAACACCGATGATTGGTAGTGTTCCATCGTGCTTGAGGTGCTCGTAATACATGCTTTCATCTTGGATCTTGCCACGCTGATACATTGTCTCCATAGCACCCAAAACTCCGCCTCTGCGAGATAGAGCTTCGAACTCTTGCAGGACCGCTTCTTCAACCAAGTCGGTTAATTCCTCGACGATGAATGAACCCTGCATTGGGTTCTCAGTCTTGGTCCAACCGCTTTCCTTGTTGACAATCAATTGGATTGCCAGTGCCCTTCTAACCGATTCCTCGGTTGGAGTGGTAATCGCCTCATCGTATGCGTTGGTGTGCAGTGAGTTAGCATTGTCTTGAATCGCCAATAGAGCCTGCAAGGTTGTACGGATATCGTTGAAGTCAATCTCTTGTGCGTGCAGGCTGCGTCCACTGGTCTGTATGTGATACTTCAATTTCTGACTGCGTGCATCTGCACCATACAGGTCACGCATTGCCACAGCCCAAATCCTGCGAGCGACTCTTCCGATTACGGTGTACTCAGGGTCTAGGCCGTTTGAGAAGAAGAAGGATAAGTTAGGAGCGAATTCTGCTACATCCATTCCTCTGCTACGGTAGTATTCGACGTAGGTAAATCCGTTTGCCAATGTCAAAGCGAGTTGAGTGATTGGATTTGCACCCGCTTCAGCGATATGGTAGCCGGAAATTGAAACCGAGTAGTGGTTGCGAACTCCGTTGTCAATGTAGTACTGCTGAACGTCACCCATCATCTTGAGCGCGAACGGAGTAGAGAAAATACAGGTGTTCTGTGCTTGGTCTTCCTTGAGAATATCAGCCTGAACTGTACCACGAACTGTCTGCAGAGTCTTCGCCTTAATCTCAGCATAGGTTGCAGCATCAACCATCTCATCTCCACGCTTGCCTACAGTAGCCAAGCCAAATCCATCGTGGCCCTCTGGTAGGTCGCCACGGTAGCCGCTTGCATCTGCTTCTAATTGCAGATGCTTCTCTACCTGCTGGTCGATAGCTGCGTTGAGATAGAATGCAAGAATGATCGGTGCTGGACCGTTAATTGTCATCGATACTGAGGTGTTAGCGTCACACAAATCGAATCCAGAATACAGGCGTTTCGCATCATCAATGCTAGCGATTGAAACGCCTGAGTTACCGACCTTACCCCAAATGTC
>DAGO01000079.1:5459-6269 GCA_002498185.1 Euryarchaeota archaeon UBA10
GAGAAGGTGGAATCTGCGGTTTGTGCGCTCGCCTTCTCCTTCACCAGCGAACATTCTCGCACTCAGTTCATCGGTTCGCTTGAACGGGAATACACCCGCAGTGAATGGGAAATGGCCCGGGGCATTTTCTCTGGTAAGCCAGTTGAACATGTCACCATCATCGCTGTACTTTGGCAGTGCGACACGAGGAATCATCTGATGTGAGAGAGATTCTGTCACGGTTGAAACGTTGAATGGCTTTCCACGAACGTGGTAGGTGTATTCACCGCTTGCATACTCTTCAGCCAGTGTTCTGAATCCTTCAACAGCCTGCTTTGCTTCCGCAACTTCTTCACGAAGTTCTGCTAGGTGCTCATCGACTTCGTCCTTGATTGAAGGCAGTTCCTGACTTGCAGTTTCGAGGTGCTGCATTAGTCGCAGCTTCTCTGAAACCGCCTTGTTTGCCTCATGATATTCACGAACGATTGAAGCGATTTCAGACAGGTAGTGAACTCTCTCTGGAGGAATTACACCCTTGCGCTCACCGATTACACCCATCGGCTCACTAGCCTCAAACCCAACCATTGCAGCCAACTTCTGCCAAAGAACATCCACACCAGGGTCGGCGAATTGGCTAGCGATTGTTGCTACAACCGGCAACTCATGGTCTTCGACGTCGAACTTGTTCCTGTTGCGGCGAACCTGCTTGCGAATAGCACGCAGTGCATCTTCGCTGCCCCTCTTTTCGTACTTGTTTAGAATGACTAGGTCTGCAACATCAAGCATCTCGATTTTCTCAAGTTGAGTGTGTGCACCGAACTCTGCTGTCAT
>DAGO01000079.1:6602-10010 GCA_002498185.1 Euryarchaeota archaeon UBA10
CGGTCTGATACAGTGGTAATCGCATCGCTGCCTTGACCGATACCGCTTGTTTCACAGAAAATCAAATCGAAGCCAACAGCCTTTGCCGCCTCGATTGCGCGATCTAAATTTGCGCTGATTTCTGAACCGCTGCCACGGCTTGCTAGTGAGCGCATATACAGGTTATTGTTGGATAGTGAGTTCATCCTGATTCTGTCACCAAGTAGCGCACCACCGGTTCGCTTTCTGGTTGGGTCAACACAGAGCAGGCAGACCTTCTTGTCAGGATTATCACGGAGGATTCGCAGCATTAATTCGTCCAACAGACTGCTCTTCCCAGCACCACCTGTACCTGTAAAACCGATGACTGGGACGTCTTTGTCGCTTGAGCGAACCTTCTCAACCATCGCCTTGAAATCTTCATCGCTAGCTGATTCAGACAGTGTTAGTAGAAGGCCAACCTTTGCCATATCATCAGCAGTTATTGACCCATCTAGGCTTGCAAGCCTATCTTCTGAAATCAAATCCACGGAACTTGCAGTTCCCATCAAATCGTGGATCATACCCATCAATCCCATCTTTCGACCATCGTCTGGAGAATAGATTCGAGAGATACCGCTCTTGTGCAGGTCTCTAATTTCTGGAGGAGTGATTGTACCTCCACCGCCACCGAAGATACGAACGTGCTCGCAGCCTGCCTCATCTAGCAATTGGCGAATGTAAGTGAAGTACTCCATGTGACCGCCTTGATAGGAAGTCAAAGCGACGGCGTGAGCATCTTCCTGAACCGCACAATCAACCACGTCTTTTGCAGAGCGATCGTGCCCCAAGTGGATCACTTCAGCTCCACTAGATTGAATGAGACGGCGCATCACGTTAATCGCAGCATCGTGCCCATCGAACAGGCTTGCTGCGGTGATAACACGGACAGGCCCTGTGGTTGTCTCAAACACCGGTGCCTCGTCCGACATGTTCCTACGGAACATAATTTCATTCATCATGATACCGTTTGAATCAAAAGCCTCGAAGTCAGTGCTGGGCACATGCGCCCCCGCTGGATAATGTCTCCACAAGAGATAGCAATCCTCGACGCCAACGCTGAGGCTCTAGGCGCTGATATGGACGAATTGATGGTTACCGCCGCTGAACATCTAGCAAATGCGCTTGAGGGCGCACCTAAGCCGATTTGGATACTGTGCGGGCCTGGAAATAACGGAGGTGATGGGTTCCGTCTTGCCAACATGATTGATGATTGCTTCGTAGTTGCAACCCATGACAAGCAAAAGACACCGCTTGCACAACGAGCAAGAGATGACTGGAAAGGAACGATTCACACGGTTGAAACATTGCCAGAACAGCCACCTGCTGTAATAGTTGACTGCTTGCTTGGAGCAGGTACATACGGCCAGCCTCGTGGCGAAATCATTCGCTTAATGGAAGCAATACCCGGCAGACCGATGGTATTGGCATGCGACATGCCAACTGGATGTGGTTCAGGTGTCTCGTTCAACGCTTTCAGAACCGTCACATATGAGGCTCCTAAATCGAATATGGTCGATGCTAAAGGCCAACTACTTCCCGAAGTAGGTGATTTATTCGTTGCCCCTGTTGGATGGCCAGTGGGCACTCTTGACCCTGGGCCGGGAGATCTCCTGCGCTACCCCCATCCACAAGAAGGTCAAATCAAAGGCGATAGAGGACGGGTGCTAATCGTTGGCGGTGGGCCGTACCATGGCGCTCCAATCCTTGCTGGAATGGCTGCTGCGAGAATGGGTGTCGACCTAGTTCATGTTGCAATGCCTAGCCAAGCTGCAGCGAGAGCGAAGTGGCCCAGTGAATTAATTCAAGAGAAAATGACTGACTATGAATACATCAGCGATATCTCTGCATTGGTGAAACGTTGCATGACAGGAAGGGGTGTTCAAGCGATGGTCATCGGCCCTGGAATGGGCGATAATCCCGCATCTCTAGAGGCTGTAAAAATGCTAATTCAAGCGACTCCAAACATTCCAAAAGTGATTGATGCAGACGCAATCAGGGCGCTGGAAGGATGGCCTGAAGGCCTAGTCGGTGTAGTGACACCTCATCAAAAGGAATTGGAAAAGTGGATAGGAAACATCGACGCCGTCCCCGATTTAATCGCCGGTTCTGGAGAATCTAGAGTCGTAATTCGAACCGGCGCAGAGGACATAATCATCGGGTCCGGCGGGCGCGGAGGAATAGGTAAGGGTGGAAATCCGCGCATGTCAATGGGAGGTACAGGAGACCTACTTGCCGGATGCATAGGAGGCCTACTGGGGCTTGGTTTGTCACCTTGGGCTGCTGCTAGATTAGGAGTTCACCTAATGCGAGTTGCTGGAAGTCTTGCTGGGGATGAAATTGGTCCAGGAATGGTAGCTGATGATGTGCCGCCTTACCTTTCTAGAGCACTGATCACAGGACCGGTTCTTCTCCATCCACCAAAGGTGGGAGACCCTTCTTCTTCCTGATGTAATCGGTGTAGTTACCGTAGTACTTCGTGACTATTCCATCTTGTAATTCCCAAATCTGATTGACAACTTGGTCAAGGAACCATCTGTCGTGGCTAACGGTAACAATCGCACCATCATACTCGACCAGTGCTTCTTCTAGAGTCTCCTTAGCATCCATGTCTAAGTGGTTTGTTGGCTCGTCAAGCAGTAACAAATTGTTCTCCTCAAGTAGCAACTTCAGTAGCGCAACACGCGCTCTTTCTCCACCGGATAATTTGCCAAGTGGAGTGGTTACCTGTTCCTTGCTGAACTGGAATCTACCGAGTGCTGCACGGATGTCCCCGTACTGCATATCTGGTCGCAGTACTTCGACTTGCTTTACAGGATCTAGTTTGAAATCAAGAGTTCTGTGGTCTTGGTGATAGTATCCAATGATTGCACCCGGTGCAAGGTCTCTCTCGCCTGAATCGACCTGCTCATCACCCGTAATGACCTTGAGAAGAGTGGTCTTTCCTTGTCCGTTACCACCGACAATTCCAATCCTGTCACCCTTCGAAATCTCGAGGTTCTGCTTGTCGAGAATAGGACGTTGTAGACCATCGAATCTCTTTGAGACATCCTTCAGTTCGATGATATCATTGCTGGACTTATCAGCAGCTTCTAGATTGAATCGCAAGCCTTTGCGCTGCTTCGGCTTGCGTGCCTTTAGCGCCTTCAACTCCTGTTGCATTCTCTCGATCATCTTGTGCTTTGCAGAGATGGACTTGTCATACTTGTTAGCAGACTTCATCGAGCGAAGTGCGGACTGAGTGTGAGAGATTTTCTTCTCAACGGTCTTGATTCTGTCATCAAGTGCAGCGAGGAAGTTCTGCTTCTGTTTGAGGTACTGTGAGTAATTTCCTTTGAAGTTCCAATTGCGGAGGTTGTCGATTTCAACAATTCTAGTGCAGACCTGGTC
>DAGO01000079.1:10423-13064 GCA_002498185.1 Euryarchaeota archaeon UBA10
TTTGTCGGCTCGTCAAGGAAAATTACATCGACACCGGCAAGCCCAACCAATTGCCGAGCAAGCGCAAGTTTTGCTCTCTCTCCACCGGATAGTGAACTGACCTTCATGTCCATAGGGTGCTGGTCTAAGCCAAGCCTCTCAAGAATCGCCTTAGCGATATTAGCCACATTGCCTCCACCAGAAGCACCGAGCATAGTCTGCAATTCTGAGTATCTATCCATCACAGGTTGCCAATCGCCCTCATAGAACGAAGGGTCAACCATCTGAGCTTCTATTGCCGCAATTTCTTCTTCTAATTCCTGAAATTGGCGACCTTTACGAGACAATTCTTCCTCGATTGTTGAGTCATCATCAATATCTCTGATCTGAGTTAGGTAAGCAATTCTAATTCCATTGGCATATTCGATTTCGCCAACGTCTTGCTTTTGCTCAGAAATTGTGTTGAGTAGTGTGGTCTTCCCAGCTCCATTGTGACCTACGATACCGATTCTATCGCCCTCATTCACAATGATGTTAATGTCCTCGAGAACGGTGACCGGACCGAATGCACGGTCGACACCCTCGACACGGATTAGTTCACGGGACATGAACTAAGCCGGCTGACGCTCGCTTATGGACTCACCGTTTCAATACGAATCGGTAAATGTGGAAAAGGTAGCAAAAACGACGTTTTGACTAGTGAAATCAACCGAAGACAATATACCGTCATAGGTGCCGTGAAACCGGAGAGAACTATCCTCTCCGGTGGAAATCCATGGGATGGAAACACGACATCCGTCGTGCCCCGGCCGTCCGCGACCGAGGCACTGAAGCCGACCTGCAAGCGCGTATTTTTGCAGGCAACCGAATATGGGTTGTTGGAGACGTACATGGCCACTTAGGAACGCTAAGGGCTCTGATGCACAGACTGAATCTGCATGAGGACGACAGAGTGGTTTTACTCGGAGATATGATCGACCGTGGGCCAGATTCTGCAGGAGTAATCGAATACATCAGAGAACATCCTCAAATCCATGCTATCAAAGGCAACCACGAACAGATGGCGATTCAATCACTACAAGCCACAAATATCGAACTCAATGAAATCTGGATGGCCAAAGGAGGAGCATCGACGTGGGGCTCATACATCGTCGCTGCGAAGGGAGATTTACACCGAGCCAAGTTGACGTTTGCAGAAGATTGCGCTTGGCTTGCTGACTTACCGAGCCATATCGTATTGGATGACTGGAGACTGGTACACGCAGGATATCATCCTAGAATGGACCTTGATGAACAAGATGAAAAGACTCTGCTTTGGATTCGAAGAGCGTTCTTCAGGCATGATGAAGCAATAGACGAAGAGCGATGTATCCTATTCGGACATACTCCAACTACGAAGTTCAAGCGCAGTGGGCAGATTGCACATTCCAAAATCATACTCGATGATGGAAGACCTTCTTGGATAGCGATGGACACCTGCGCCTACAATCAAGATAGTCCTGGAATAGCAGCTTACGACCTAACTACCGGCAAGACCGTCAAGCAAAGAACACTCAAGAGTGAACACTGGTGGTTGAAGACTGAAACTAGGGAAGCCCCGGTTGCAGAATTCTTCGGTTTAGCAGAACTTCGCCGCCGCGCTCGCAAAGTTGTGGCGGCGCGCGAAAAGGCGAGAAGGCGCTTGGCGATGGCAGGGGTGTCTCGCAGGGTGAAAGGACCAGTTTCTTTCCGCATTGTAAAGCGTAAATTACCACTTGTGGAAGATGTAATTCCTGCTTCCGGAATCCAATCTCAGGATTCTGTAATTTATCGCGTTTGAGGCACTGCGATGCAGTGAAGCAAAGGTACAAAGAGGGAGTACACCAATGGCTCACCATGGCGAAGGAAACTACCAACAAACGTCCAACTGCTGCTGAATCTCTAGTCAAGGCTACTGTAACAGTTCTTGACAGTGTGAATGTTCAGGCTCAGTTCATGAGAGCGTCTATGGAAGCCGCCAAGAGATTAGGAGCTCACAAGTTGACTTACCTATCCTAATGTAACAGAAAGGTCATGTCTGTAAGCGCCCTGCGAGAGGCGTGGACTTAACCGCAATCTCTGCTGCAGCCGTGATGTTCATTCTCGGCGCAACATCTCCAGGACCATCCTTGGCGGTTGTTTTGCGCAACACTATGATCGGCGGCAGAGGTAGAGGCCTAGCTTGTGCAGTAGGCCACGGCATCGGTTTCGGATTCTATGCGGTTTCTGTGGTATTTGGACTTGTTATCATAATGGAAAACAATCCTGACGTGTTCACATTAATGCAAATCATTGGAGGACTATTCCTTCTTTACTTAGGGATAGAAATGATGCGAGCAGAAGCCAAGGAAATTGAACACTCGCAAGGTAAGAGGGAGGGCTTTGTTGAGGGTTTCTTCATCGCATTCCTCAACCCTAAAATTGCGGTTTTCATGCTCGCAGTTCTCTCTTCTGTTCTGGACCCGTCGATGTCTAGTGATACAAAATGGTTCATTGCAATCATGGGAGCTACCATCGATACAATTTGGTATGTGCTCGTTGCACTACTTCTATCCAACTCAACCATATTGACCAAGATTCAGAATAATCAGAAGATTCTGAACCAAATAACTGGCCTTCTGATGATTGGATTGGCGATTTGGAC
>DAGO01000079.1:13474-18179 GCA_002498185.1 Euryarchaeota archaeon UBA10
GTCCGTACTGGGCTGGCTGGCTCGTGGGTAGGCAAGCGCATTGATGGCGTAGATTTGCGCCGTGAAAATCTCCGATTCCCGTTTCCTGAAGGGCTCGCTGAGCGATTAACTGGGCGCACAGTAACCGGAATTAGAAGGCGTGCAAAATACCTCCTAATCGACCTAGATAATGGCGACGTGCTCCTTTCGCATTTGGGAATGAGCGGCAAGTGGACTCTCGATGCAAGTGAGTGTGAGGGCAAGCATGACCACGTAGTGATTCTGTTTGATGACGGAAGTATGTCGGTTTACAACGACCCAAGGCGTTTCGGTGTACTAGACATCTTCAGTGGAACATCTCACAAATTGCTGGACCATCTCGGACCAGAACCTCTCGAAGATTGGACTGCAGACGATTTGTATGAAAAATTACAGAAAAGAAAGAGTGCAATCAAGATATGTATCCTCGACCAAAAGGTGGTGGTTGGCGTAGGCAATATCTACGCATGTGAAGCCCTAAACCGAAGTAAAATCTCACCAACGCGAATGGCGAACAAAGTCAAGAAAAAGGAATGTGAATTACTGGTTAAGGAGATCAAGAGCATTCTTGCTGAGGCTATTCAAGTAGGTGGCTCATCCTTGAGAGACTTCGCAGGAGTAGACGGGACTCTTGGCTATTTTATTCACCAATTCAAGGTCTATGACAAAGAAGGTGAAGAGTGCCAATGTGGTGGAACCATCGAGAGATTAGTCCAGGGTGGACGCTCGACATTTTGGTGCAAATCTTGTCAAAAATAATCAGTAGTGTTCTAGCACTGTTCTGACGTCTTCGACGAATAAATCAATTGGAAAATCGAAATCTGACCATACAACTCGGCCTTTCAACTTCGTATCTAGGATGTAGGTTGGAGAGGGATGAGCAACGGTATATCCTTCATCAGAATCATCACTTTCCTCAACCGGGAACACTCCATAATTTTCGTAAACAGGGTCAAGATATTCCTTCGCCCCGGTAAGATGAGGCCAGTCATATCCACGGTCGGATGTCCAATTTCTCAACTCAGATGGTGAGTCATGTCGCCAGTCGACTGTTACCGAAACTATGCTGATTTTCTCAAGCTCATCTTCTGTTAATGTCTCCTGTACCGACTTGATATTCTGACTGGTAACCGGGCAAGTATTGTCACAGCGAGTGAACATGAATACGAGAATTACGACTTTGCCTTCTTGGTCATCAAGGCTCCACAAGGGTCCGTTTGCATCTTCCAAAGTGAATTTGTAAGTCGCACTACCCTCTAGGTCTCGACCGTTGAACTTGATCACTTCTTCCTCGTCATCAAACAAGCAACCCGGCAGCATCAGCAACAAGGTCAAGAAAATCGCTTGCAATCTCATTGCGAAGCCTCCCAGAGTAGTAGGCCATTAGCAATACCTAGGAGAATCATTGCCACAGATACTCGCCAATTCCGGCTCTCGATAAATGTGAAAACGCCGCCTGCAATGAATAATAAGCAGCCCACCATCATTAGCCACTGAGAAACAGACATCTCATTCACTCCAAATCAATGACTGTTCGGAGGTCTTCGACAAATAAATCGATTGGCCAATCATACTCGGACCAAACTACTCTTCCGTCTAGGTTAGTATCCAAGATGTAGACTGGCTGTAGGTGTATGTCTTGATAGGTTTCATCGTCATATGGTGTGACTTCATACTCTTCGTATGTATTGTGGATCTCATCTGAGTTCCAATCGGTCAAGTGCGGCCAATCTAGGCCCTTCTCTTCAGCCCAATCGCCCAACACTTCAGGTGAATCATGACGCCAATCTATGGTTACTGAAACGAAAGATACCTTCTCCAATTCTTCTTCAGTCAGTTCAGACTTTACTACTTTCAAATTGTTTGCAATCAGTAAGCAAACATCGTCACAGCGAGTGTAGACGAAAGCTAAGACTACGACTTGCCCTTCCAAATCTTCCAATGAAAAATCGGATTGATTCTGGTCGCTGAGAGTGAACTTGTAGACATCCATTTTGCCTAAGTCCTTGCCATTGAAGTCCGGTCCTTCTTCATCTGCAAAGCAACCTGGTAGAAGCAATAGCAAGCAAGCCAGGAATACTCTGATTTGCATGTATCATCACTCAGTACTCTCGCCAGCCATGACCGCAATTTTTGCATGTTAACATCCTGGTTTCTGGTTCATCAGAGGAACGGGTTTGTTCGAGGTATGAGTATACTTCAACTCCATCGCACTTAGGGCACATGTAATCCCCGACTGTCAAGACCCCTTTCATCTCATCAGAGTCCTTGATTACCTCGTATACTCGAGTCTCTGCCTTGGTAGAAGATGTGGCTTTTGACAAATCGACTTCTTTTCCATCGGATCCCTTCACTTTGAGATTCGCTGGACCGACATATCCGCACTTGTAATTAGGACAATTGATTGTTCCATCTGGGGTAGGGAACGATAATGTACCACATTTCGGGCAGAACATAGGAATATACTAACACACTCATTATATCAACATTTGTTCTATTAAAGCATCAATTGTTTCATCAAGGGGGTTCTGCTGGACTACCATATGTGGCTATGGTATGACTGGAGGGCTGCCGCAGTTGCCGACTCAAATTGCAACATTCTTGATTCAGAAGAGTGGGATGGTTGGCACGACACAAATGCGGTTTGCTCAAGGATGGATATGATTGCACATGAGGCATTAACTCCTGAAGCAGAGAGATTGCTGGAAAGATTCCCTGAAGCCAAACCTTTGATTCATGGACATGATGACTTACCAGATGCCGCTTGGCCATTGCCAAGCCAAGAAGCACTAGAGAGCCTTGACAAAGCTGCTATCCTACTTTCAAAGCGAGGCGTTGATGCCGCCGCAGGTGATCCCGACCGCCGCCTAGAGCACATTCTGAAAGCATCTGACGAATTGCGTGCAGCATATGTTACAATCGAAGGTAGATTGGTCGAGTGGGTTGGTCTCTTCTTACCAGAAGCTCGATTTGAGCGAGACAGAAGTGCACTGGCAAAGAACGTGGTTGAAGCCGATAACCTCGAAGGACTAGCAGGAACTCTAGACATTGGAATGCCGCCTGAAGGCCCTACTGATGCTGAATGGGATAGTCTGAAAGATTGGGCAGTAAGTGTTAGAGAAATCAAAGGACGCTTAGATAGGATGGAGAATGTAGTACGGGAACTAGCAACTTCTCACCTACCTTCACTATCTGCATTATTGGGTCCGATTCTAGCAGCTCGATTGTGTGTAGAAGCGCATGGTAGAGCACGCCTAGCAAGATTACCAGCCGGCACAATGCAAATCTTAGGAGCCGAGAAGGCGTTCTTCAATCACCTGAAAACCGGCGCACCATCTCCTAAGCACGGCCACATTTTCATGCACCCATGGATCTCACGTTCACCAAGATGGGTGAGAGGGAAAATAGCGAGAACAGTTGCAGCAAAAGCAAGTATTGCAGCAAGATGTGACGCATACGGTGGCGAGGTTTGGAGTCAAGAAGCAGTAGATGCAGTTGCTGCCAGAGTCGAAGTTATCCGAAGTGAAAACTCGAAGCCACGACAAGGGTGAGCTCATGGCAAAGAAGCGCCGTCTTTCCTGGGCAGTCATGATTGATGGTCGCTCAATTTGGACTCTTAACGCTGTTCCAAAGCGTTCTCAGTATGGCGAATCACTACGCAAATTCCGAGGAGAAGAATACCGCAGATGGGACCCTACTCGTTCAAAATTAGGAGCAGGGCTTTCTCGTGCTAGGAATACCCAATACGAACTACTACCCGATGAAGGAGATACCTGTCTCTACCTCGGCGCAGGGCATGGCACCTCGATTTCACACCTTCATGACCACGTATGTGGTGCGAATAACGAAAAGGGTGGAAGAATAATTGCTGTCGACCTATCCCCTCGGTGTTTGAGAGATTTAGTTCATCTCTCCACACTACGACCGGGGCTAGTTCCTGTTCTTGGCGATGCTCGAAAGCATGCTGCGTGGGGGATAATGGTGTCCAACAAAGTTGATTGGTTACTGCAAGATGTATCACAAGCAGGCCAAGCTGATATTTTCATCAAGGCAGTAAAGCGATTCCTAAAGCCTGGAGGCAAGGGTTTGCTATCGCTAAAGGCCGCCTCAGAAAGGTTCAGCGAAGGCGGTGAAAGAGAGGTATTCAGACAGGTCCGAACACAACTCGAGGACGCTGGACTAAACATCGAAGAACAAATCGATCTCCACGGACTAGAGGACAATCACTGCCTCTACTATGTCACAAATTAATTCACTTAGTTTTGGAAGGCTATTCTTCCTCTAAGATTTCTTTGATTATCTTGTCAGTATCAATGTCTGTAAGCGTTCTTACTGCATCGACTTTACTGCGCGTGACAACTAAGTATGCCGTCGCTAAAATCAGGATTATTATTAGCAAAATCAGCCACATGTTAGATGTCGAATCGTCTTCTGAAGAACCAGATTCTGGTGAAGAGCTTGTGTCATCAATAATGTTGTTCCAAGTGAATTAATTTGTGTTCTAGCATGTCAGAAGTTGTATCTGTTCTCTCGATCAATCTGCACTGTGAATCATAGGAAAGATTAGACTCTCTAGAGTGGTTTGCGACCATATCTTCATCTTCATGAATCCATTCGTAATTTCTTTCACAATAACCCAGCATTCATCTGTTTCAGAGTCATCTGCAGAAACAGCATAAGAGTTAGA
>DAGO01000079.1:18582-20946 GCA_002498185.1 Euryarchaeota archaeon UBA10
AGTGACTAATCAGATTGAATATTTAAGAAATCCAAACACAATTGCTTCAACCGAATAATTCGATTGGACTCAAATCGGCGAATCAGATTCAGTAGTCGCCTTCGACTCTTGGAGCCAAGAAGTACTCGACGTGACCTGCGCCATCTGCAAAGTCGAAAGTTAACTTGAGTGGGAAGTTTTCACCGAATCTCAAATTGACATTGTCAATCTTCTGGAAAATCTTTGCTAGCGGGGTCAAGTAGGTTAGAGAGTACTGAGAACGTGCTGGCTCTTTGCAATCAATTGCCATCAAATCATCAGCAGTGAAATCCAGCTTAATCGAATCTGTTGGACCCTTGACATCAACAGTGAATGTTGAGTCTGTTAGTGACAGGTTGACTAAATCGCCAGCTAGCCTAGATGCACGTAGTGCTTGAGAAAGTTCAGTTCCACTGATTGTTACTCCACATGGCAACTCCAAGGAGGGAACATTTGGAGGGTTCAGAGTTGAGTTGTCTAGAGGGCGCAAGTTCAATTCGATTCTACCAATCAATATTGTTGCTTGACCAGAGTCTTCACTGTATGTCAACTCGACCATGTCGCCTGCGCCACCTACAGAAATGAATTGATTCATTTTTCTCATTTCAAGCCCTAGTTTTGTTTCATCGACTTCCCAAGTATCGAAAGCTGCGCTGTCGACATCCATCTTGATCATAGCAACGTGTGAAGGGTCTACAACCCTAACCGCTAATCCATCTTCTCCAAAATCTAGTCTTGCCTCTTCAACGACGACTCCGAGTATTTCTACAATGGTCGACATTAGTTCCTGACGGGCTGTGACGTTCAACATGAGAGCACCCCAATGCAATGTTTGCGACTTGGGAGGCTTATGAACCTTCTAATCAACAAACTGCTAAAACGCGCGGCTTTGGGGTGAAATTTTCTGTGCGCATATGGATGAGATGGTTTGATGAAGGGGTGATATGTGGACGAAATATGGCAGATGTTTCACCGCTGCTCAAAGAGGACGGCGAACCCTTCAAAGTCGCAGTGTTGATTCCTACAATCAACAACGCTGACGAGTTGGATATCGTCTTAGAAAGACTCTCAAAACAGACATATCCTGATTTCGAAATTGTAATTTCTGATTCGAAGTCCAAGGACCACACCAAAGAGGTCTGCGAAAAGTATGGTGCGACCTGGATAGATGACCCCTCTCGCAACCGTGCAAACGCCTGCAATTATGCTCTAGAGCGAATGGACCACGACCTTGTTCTATTCACTGATGACGACACTATCCCTCCGCTGGACTGGGTTGAGAAACTGGTTCGATGGTTCGATAACCCTGAAGTTGGCGCTGTGGGCGGACCTAACTTTGCGCCTGATGAAGACCCATTCGGCGCTAAGTGTGCCGATGTTGCATTCTGTACCAAATTCATGACTGCTGGAACTAGATATGGCGCTCAGCCCAAAGGAAAGTTGGTTCCAATCACCCACAACCCTGGTGTGAACTGTGCACACAGAATGGCCAATCTAAGAGAAGTTGGATTCTTCGAAGATGGATGCATCGGCGCAGAGGATGTCGTACTTGATGCAAAGATTCAGCGTGCTGGACACAAGTTGTTCATCGACCCTGAAAATGTAATGCCACACAGACGCCGCAGACCATTCAGACCATACATGAAGCAGATGCGAAATTATGGCTACACTCGAATGGTTGCTAACAAGCGCTGGCCGGAAATCGCAGAATGGTCACACACTGCTATCGGATTCTTCCCATGGATTGTAGTCGCTGCTGCAATCAGTGTAATCTTCGGAGCTGCTACTGGTGGCGCTGCTGCTGAGACATGGTTCACACTAAGCGGAGACTGGGACATTTCTCGAATTGCATTCCACATCCCATTGGGACTAGCAGGCGTTTATATCGGCATATCATGGCTTGGAGCAGCCATTGGAACCAGCCCACATCGAAGTATTGGAACAGTATTCTTCGCACCACTATTCGTTTTCTTAGCGCATTGGGCATACGGTGCAGGCGTCAACAAAGCGTGGAAAGAGATTCGAAAGACTGGCGGTAGTGCTGGTGTAGGCGAGCAGATAGACGATAGAATCCGTACCGCTTGACTAATTTTATTCAGTCCAAGAGTTAGGGCCTGATATGGCGCAGACGTTTCGTGAGAGAGTTGATGCGCCAGATGGTACGAATGACGCCAGAGAAATCTGGATGCTGATTCGTAGTTGGCTTACAATCATCAGAGTGGTAATGGTAATCGCGATAATCATTATCGCAGAGATTTTTGAAGAAGTAACCTTGCTCAACTTCTCGCTTTCGGTGTGGGCAATCGTTGTGGGTTTCCCGCTATTCTTACTCGTATCAATGGTCAT
>DAGO01000079.1:21320-31305 GCA_002498185.1 Euryarchaeota archaeon UBA10
CGTGTAGAGGACCGTGCTTAATCAGCGCTGTCCAGTCTGAATCTGCCATTGGCTAGCATAGACACCGTTGTTTGCGAGTAGATCATCATGTGTTCCTCTCTCAACAATTGCACCATCAACCATGGAGATAATCTCCTCTGCGTTGCGAATTGTGGACAATCGGTGTGCAACGGCAATAGTAGTTCTACTACCTCCGCTTGCGATTAGGTTCTCTTGGATTCTCTTTTCTGTTTCAGCATCTAATGCGCTCGATGCCTCATCCAAAACCAGCAAACTTGGATTCTTTAGCAGTGCCCTTGCAAGCGAAACTCTTGCTCTCTGGCCACCTGAAAGCATGGTTCCTCTGTCGCCAACCATAGTTTCTAATCCGTCCTCGAAATCATTTACGAATTCAGCAGCGCCTGCTAATTCTAGAGCTTTCATTATCTCTTCATCGTTAGATTCTCTGTTGTATGCAACGTTTTGTTTCAAAGTTCCGAAGAACAGGAAAGGCTCTTGGCTTACGAATCCCATGCCTGCACGAACTGAATCAAGCGTCAAATCTTGGACATCGATACCATTGACTAGGACTCGCCCCTCTTGAGGCTCATAGTAACGCATTAACAACTTCAGAATAGTGGTTTTTCCCGCCCCTGTGTGGCCCATTACACCTAGGAACTCCCCTGCACTAACTTTGAATGAAATACCTGCGAGTACCTTAGTTGAGGTCCCTGGATAAGTGAAGTGTACATTTTCGAATTCGATGGAAGTAATTGCTCCGTCCAACTCTTTTGCGTCTTTCTTGTCGGTAATGGTAGGCTCTAGGTCGACCAAAGCGAACACTCTTCTTGCGCTAGCTTCACCCTTCTGTAATTGGTTGACAAGCATACCAAAGATGAACATAGGCATAGTCATCCTTGTCGAAATCAATAGGAAAGTTACCAATTGTCCGGTGGTGATATCTCCGGACTTGGTTAGGTAGCCACCTACGGTAACCAGCAAACCAAACGCTATTCCGGCAATTCCATACAAACCTGGCAGGAAGCGGTTTCGGTCTCTACTCGCTCCGATTGCTTGGTCTCTGTAAGCGGTTGATTCTTCATCAACACGGTTTGCTTCCCAGTCCTGAGCATTGTATGCCTGAACGACCGAGATACCAGAAATTATGTTCTCAAGAACCGCTGTAATGTCCCCAGTTGATTCTCTTTGCTGGCGATACTTTCTCTGAACACGAGTTGAAAATAAGTAAACTAGTGGTATAATTAGCACAAGTGGAGTAAATAGAACCGCTGCCAACTTCCAACTCATCAATACCAGAATCAAAAATGCTGTACCAAATGTTACGATGATTCGGATAATCGAAGTTGATGCATCGCTAATCACGTCTTCTAATTGATTTACATCGGCTGAAAGAACGCTCATCAGTTGACCAGTTTGTCGCAAATCATAGTACGATGCTTCCATGTCGATTAGTGACTTTGTTGCGTCAAGCCTGAGGTCGTGTTGAACTTTGTAACCAAGGGTTTGCCAACAGTATTCGCTGATACCTTGGAACACAGCAAGGCTGGCAAAGCCCAAGAAAATGAGAATACCATAACCTATTGCGAGATTATCGGTAATCAGTGGAAAAATCGTGTCATCGAGCAGATCTCTCATGCTTCCAAATGTTCCTTCTGTGTCATTACCTGCATAGTAGTCGACTGCGAATCCAATGAAAACGAATGGAAGTAGGTCAGCAAATCTTGCCATGCCGTTAGCCAAAATACCAGTCAGCGCTCGCTTTTTGTAATTCATACCGTATGGTATAATCCTCCAAATTTGCTTACCCAAAATATCAACTTTGGAAGCATTCAACTCTTCTGGAGTTAGATGGTCATACTGTGCTGCCCTAGGATTGCCTGCTCCCATATATTGGGCGTTAAGCCTTGACATTATGAAGGTGCGTAAAATCATAACATTCATCCCCTACTCTGTGCAACATAGTAACATGCGTGCTATGGCCCTTGTCGGCTTGCTGATTTTATCCTCGTTCAGTTCGGTTGCTGCTTGGCAACCTCAAACCGGGCAAGGAGAGAGTATTGGATTAGCGAATGGGGATATCGATTCTATACCAATCGAAGAGATTCCAAACATCCCTCAACATGGATTTTGGATACTCACACGTGAATACCCTGTGCCCTCTAACTGGGTAAATGATTTGGCAAATGCTGGTGTTGAGTGCTGGTCTTTCTTACCGGACTCTGCATTCCACTGTGAATTGAGTGGACACACTCCTTCGGAATTAGCAAAGCTGGAGGTCAACGGAATGGTCAAAATGCCTCCGTCAGCAAAATTACACCCTCATCTAATGCCCTCACTGAAAGGCGAGATGGAGTCTTGGTTCATCACTGAAGGAATGGGAATAATCAACGTAGTTCTGTCTGGAGACAGCCTGCCTGAAGGCATCTACGAGCGAAGTGACATCGAGGTTCATTCTCACAGTTGGAGATGGGCAACCGTCGAAGTTCGAACCAGTGGCGTAAACTGGCTAGCCGAGCAGTCCGAAGTTGAATGGCTTGAGCCAAGGTTCGAGAAGGTGATTCTGAACGATGTTGCAGACGAAATTGTCGGAGCGAATGTCCTATGGAATGCTACCCAAATGGCTGGAATTGATTCAGCATGGAATGCATTAGATGGAACTGGAATTATCGTTGCAGTCTCCGATACAGGGCTTGACAATGGAGTGAATAATACAAACATGCACCCTGATTTCAAAGACCACATTGTTGGGATCCACGCGTACGGAATCCCATCCACCTCTCAGCATCTAGCTAACGCACCTTACAACGATGGTGCGTCTGACCTAGACTCTGGTCACGGCACCCACGTTGCTGGTTCTGTCTTGGGAGATGGAACCCAATCCTCTGGTGCGATTACAGGTATCGCACCTGAAGCAAGGCTGTACATGCAAGCAACCGAAGTATGGACAGACTGGACTACGTTTGTAGAGAATAACTACGGTTACAGTGACGATTACACATTGATGGGCATTCCTGACGACCTGAGATACATGTTCGATGATGCTGCGGATAATGGCTCACACATCCACACAAATTCTTGGGGTTCCTCAGTCGCAGGACAATATACAACCAGTTCAATGCAAACTGATTACTCAGCAAGAAACCACAGTGGAATGCTGATTCTATTCGCTGCAGGTAACTCCGGAACTGATGCGAACAGTAATGGAGAAATCGACCACGACAGCATGGGGTCGCCTGCGACCAGCAAGAACGTGCTAACGGTTGGTGCATCAGAAAATGACCGAGGCTCCCAAATCAGTGCCCAGTGGGGAAGTTGGTGGCCAGGGGATTATCCTACCAATCCAATCAATTCTGACAAGATTGCTAACAATAGCGAAGGAATGGCTGCATTCTCAAGCCGAGGTCCTGTAGATGATGGTCGATTGAAGCCTGATGTTTCCGCACCGGGAACATTCATTCTCTCAGCGAAGAGTAGGTCCACAACTAGCACTGGATGGATGGCACACACCAATTCCGATTACACATACATGGGTGGAACCAGCATGGCTACACCGATTACTGCGGGTGCATCTGCGCTGCTATACCAACACCTGATGGACAATTTGAATCATACCAATCCTACCAGTGCACTGGTTAAGGGAATCATCGCAGTGAGCGCTCACGACATGACTGGACAGTATGGTTCATCGACCAATGGAGCTGGTGAAACTGCGCCTAACAATCACGAAGGATGGGGTCTGCTAGACCTAGACCGAGCAGTGAATACATCATGGGTAGACAATGAATCTGTCAACACTGGAGATTCTAGAAGTTGGAAATTCACGGTTCCAAGTGGAGCACCTGACCTCAAAGTGATGGTGTCATGGACCGACCCACCAAGTACCCCCTCAGCATCTACAAACCTAGTCAATGACATCGATTTCGCAGTCAAGGACCCTAGCGGGAATTGGGTCGAATACGGTAACAACCTAGACAATCTGATTGGAACAACGATTTCATCTCCCGCAGCAGGACAGTGGGAAATACATGTCAACGGAACAAATATTCCAACAGGGCCTCAACACTTCTCAATGGTTATCGATGCACCTTATTCGATGATCAATCTCTCTGCTGACGCTGATGGCGACGGATACATCGACACTATCGACGATTGCCCAAATACTGCAGGAACCTCAACTCAAGACAAGACAGGGTGCCCTGATGGTGACGGTGACGGATGGTCGAATGTCGGTGATGCATTCCCTAACGAAGGCACACAATGGGCAGATTCTGACGGTGACAACTTCGGGGACAACCCAGGAGGCATCAACCCAGACTCGTGCACTTCGGTTGTAGGAACCTCGAGTTCAGATAGATATGGATGTCCGGATTCAGATTCCGATTCATGGTCAGACCCTGACGGAGGATGGACAGTATTCCAAGGCGCAGATGCATGCGCATCAACGTGGGGTAATTCCACATTGGACAGAAATGGCTGTTTGGATGAGGATGGCGATGGACAGTCCGACCTAAACGATGCTTTGCTCAATGACGATACACAGTGGCTGGACACAGATGGTGATGGCTACTATGACAATGCCAACCCTGCAACCAATTGGGACGACTGTCCTACTGTATGGGGCGACTCAACCATAGACAGACAGGGTTGCGTAGACACAGATGGTGACGGGGTTTCAGATGACAATGATCCTTGGCCTAGCGACCCATCCAGGTCTGTCGACACCGATGGCGATGGATTTGCAGATAACGAGGATGACTGTCCTAACTTTGCGGGCAACTCGACATGGATACTCGTAGGTTGTCTAGATGCAGATGGTGATGGAAGAACCGTAGAACACGATGCGTTCCCAAGTGACGGAACACAATGGAATGATACTGACGGCGATGGATTTGGAGACAATCCAAGTGGAACGTTAGCTGATGATTGTCCGAATACTCCTGGTGATTCATGGCAAAACGGCACACTAGGTTGCCCTGATGATGACGACGACGGATGGTCGAACGGAGAAGACCGATTCGTAAATGATTCATCTCAATGGCACGATGTTGACGGTGATGGTTATGGGGACAATATTGGAGGCACCAATCCAGATTCATGTCCTACCGAAGCAGGTAATTCAACTCAAGGCGGAGTCCTAGGATGCCCAGATGCAGATGGTGATGGATGGGCTGACTCGATTGATGACTTCCCTAGCGATGACACTCAACACTCAGACCAAGACGGTGACGGATTCGGAGATAACGCAACCGGAAATAACGCTGACGATTGCCCTCTCACTTATGGAAACTCGACTATCGACAGGTTAGGTTGTGTCGACACTGATGGTGACGGGTACTCCGATATCAACGATGACTTCCCACTAGACCCTACTCGATACCTGGATTCCGATGGTGATGGTTATGATGACGCTGAAGACGATTGTGTCTACACTCCTGGTACCTCAACCAATGGTTCACTCGGTTGCTTCGATGCAGACCAAGATACATGGGCAGATGGTGACGATTCATTCCCGATCGACCCTACCCAGTGGAATGATACAGACATGGATGGTTTCGGCGATAACGCAAATGGAACAAATCCGGATGCTTGTCCGAATGTATTCGGTAACAGTACATCTACCATTCTAGGTTGCCTAGACTCAGACGGTGATACTTGGGCAGATTCAATCGATGTATTCCCAAGTGATGGAACTGAATGGGTCGACGATGACGCTGACGGATTTGGAAACAATATCGATTTCTGCCCGGCCACTCCAGGAACTTCGACTAACGGTACAATAGGATGTGTCGATACGGACGGAGATTCTTGGGGCGATAACAGCGATTTCTTGCCGGATGATTCCTCGCAATGGCTGGATTCTGACGGAGATGGCTATGGCGACAACTTAGCTGGAACCAATGGGGACAACTGTCCAAATGAGGCTGGTAATGCAATTTATGATTTGATTGGCTGCCCAGATAATGACCAAGATGGATGGTCTAATTCAGGAGATGCATTCCCTGACCGACGCTCACAATATCAGGACACAGACGGTGATGGATATGGAGACAACAATTCACCCGGTGCTGAATTAGCAGACCACTGGCCAAATGACCCGCAGAGAAATACAGCAGAAGTATTGCTTGAGTGTGACCCCTCAGAATTCAAGATTGATTTGGCCTTAGACTCAAGTCTGACCTTCACTTGTTCTGTAACTAATCTAATCCAAAACGACCTAACTGTTCGCATGGAATGGAAACCTCTCAATGCAATTGATGCCGGAGTGAGAGTGCATGTTCTCGTAATACCGGGTAATGGAACTCAATCGGTAGCATTCTCTGGATATATGCTAGAGAAGGGCGACATAAGTTCTGTTATCGAAGCATCAGAGCCAGGCGCTTCATCGTCAATGGCATTCACTTCGATTCAAATCAAAGCGATCAATTCCGATGATGGTGATTCTTTTGATGAGATTTTAGACAAAGCGAAGGATGTGCCACATATTCAGGAAATAATCGCCGTCGGCGTAGCGATTCTTCTAGCACTGTTCCTAGCGATGAATGCAAGGCGAAATGCGCGCAAGAAGAAAGCGGAAAGAAGACGACACCTGCAGCAAAGAATGGCAAGCGCATTTGTGATGGATGAGCATGACCGTCCGGGAAGATTCCCACCTAATTGAGACCGAATTGGCTAAGAATAAGACGCCCTCGGATGGTTTACTACGCGGATATGGTGAAGTGGTTATCACCTGAGGTTTCCAACCTCATGTCGTGGGTTCGATTCCCGCTATCCGCACTCTGAATCTCATCACATCCAGCATGCGACAGCTAGTCGTAACTGTAAGCAATTACTCCTCACGCTATCCGCACTCCAAATTCTATCAATTTAGCATTTCAGAGGGATTGGAAGAGCTTTCAGTGCTTGGCGTGTTGCTTGAACTTGAGTTCATGACGACCATATGTTGAAGTGGTTTGCGATATGCGCGAAGCGCATGAGTCGTCGAATATCTGCGCTGGTCCTCACAACTCTGTTCGTCATTGCTCCTCTTGCAGGATGCTTTGGAGATGAAGAGGTTAAGGAAATTGTTCCTGCAGATTCGTTCCAGATTGATTTCGTAGACCCAGAAGACGCTGTTATCCGCTCAGGCGAATGGCATGACTTTACCCTTGAGGGAGAAGGCAATGCGATTTCTACAGAAGCGGATGTATTGATTTTCATCAACGGTACTTATGTCAAGAGTCACAGTGTAATGGTTGAAGATAACACTGTGTATGGGCAGATTCTCACAACTCCATATGTTACTGAAGTGAATATTACATTCATGGCTGATGATGGACGGACTGAGATTATCAAAGTGCCAACAACAGAGGGCATGCCAATTGTGAACGGTGAAGATTGGTTCAAGCAAACCGATTACATCACCAGTGTGTGTACTGACACCACAAAATGCGGAGGATATGTCAATCGCTGGATGGGTGCAGGAAATGGATTCTATGAGCGTGCGGCTGAATATTTCAAAGGTCAATTCGAAGGGCTTGGCTATGAAACACACCTCTTGAGAGTAACAGACCACGGCAACCTAGCTCAGCCTGAAAGTTTGAATGTAGTAGCTTGGAAACAAGGCCGAAACGATAACTGCGTTCAAGGAATGGGCGGACACATGGATATCGCACCACCTGGCGGTCCACCTGGTGGCGGTACATATGAAGGCGCATACGACAACACTGCAGGAACTGTGGCAATGCTGCTCTATGCACGTGCATTCGCAGACCTAACATTCGATTGTGATACTTTCCTAGCCCTCTGGTCAAGTGAAGAAGAAGGGCTTCGTGGCTCCAATGCTTTCGCAAACAACCAATGTGATTATTGTCTACCTCACGACAAAGAGTTGGAGTTCTACATCAACATGGATATGATGGGTATGTCTTGGCCTGCCCACAAGAACGGCGTAGGCGACCCATTCCCTTACCATGCATGGTCTGGACCTGATTTGGACCCAGATGTCCAAGACGTGCAGATAACTACCGTTCTAGAGCATGTTCACAGAAATGTCCTGAAAGCGCCTATGGACTTGAGAATCGATGGCACTTATGGGGCTGGTTGTGACCAGCACTGGGATGAGCATGCAGACCTAGTATTCGATGTACACGAAGACACATTTGGTCGCTCAGACCACGTTACATTCCGTGAATTGGGAGCTCAAACGATTTTCCATTTGGGAGCGTATGATGAAGACTATTCAGCATACCACTCCCCAACAGACACCTTAGACAACATGATTGAGGAAGTCGGTGGCCAGGAGGAACTTGAGAGGAGTATGGAGTTCGTAATGTGGGCTGCAATGCTTGAGTTCATCATCGCAGACCAAACTCCTGAGATTCGTAACATGAATGAGATGTGATAGAATGGTAGATGCAGCAGTAGGGGAGCTAATTGCTGCTGCGGGACAAGCCATAGTTGAGGACAATAAATTCCTCGATGACAAGAAGAAGAGCCCCATTATTCTACGAGTATTGTACTACCTAGTGCCAATGTCTATTCTTACTGGAATCTACGTCTGGGTAGCTTACTACTAGTTCCAGAAGGCGTCATCTTCCCAAGGAAGACCGACTGCAATACCGAGGATTTCTAGGACTACATAGTTGAAGAATAGGTATCCAAGGATTGCTACGGTGAATGCAAGCAAAGAGGTATTGATCACTTTCCTTCGCTCTCTTTTCACATCATCAAGGGTACAGACACCTTGATTCCTGAAGTATGAAACTAGACCTGCAGATACAAGAATGCCTGCAATAATCAGCATAGTTGGCCTGAACCACCAGTAACCGTCCTTGCCCCAATACAGAGTGTCTGAGAGCGCGGCAGCGGTTGATACTGATGCTAAGCCGAACATCACCATGACGACAGATGGAAGGCAACACATGGACGCAACGATGGCTGAGGACGAAATCCACTTCCACAATCCCTTGTCCATGTTATCACCTGATGTTCATCATTAATCAAAGGGTGTATTTTGTGTTACAGATTATTTCTGACCGTTTTACACCCGACGCTGAAGTCTGGATTCTGCTTCATCGCTTCTGCAGTAGCATCGAGTAAATCATCTTCAGCGGTCTTGGGATTTTCTCCAGCTTTACGATATGAGACTGAAACCATCAGGTCATCGTGGATGAATGATTCAACATTATATTCGGTTAAATCAATGTCTCTTGGATTAAGGTGCATTCCGAGTTTTTCGGCCTTTTGAACCGCTTCTTTTGCGGTCCAAGTTTCAATTGCCATTTTTGAATTTCCAATTAGAAAATCTAATTCACCACCCTTGGCCATCATGTCGAAAGCGTTGGTCTGAATTTCTCTATCTTTTCTCTCTGCATCTATGCCAATCCAATAGCCCGGCTCGATGAGCGCACATACTGCCCAATTCTCGCAATGACCGATGCTTATTCCCGGAAGAGGCTCATTTCTCCATACTCCGTTTATCCATGACAAGTATGGTGCTCGATGCTCTGTGCGAAGGACTTCAATCAAGTCGAGAGGAATTCCCCAGTGCTCCAGACACTTCTCCAGAAGGAGGCGCCCTGAATTGTGGTCTGCAAGTCTTTTCGCTGTTGCTCTAGGAATATCTTCAGCGAATATGCTCTTGCAATCCTGAATTGCCATTCTAGCAAGTAGCATCCGAGGACCCTCAATTGGATCCATTACTTCCATCATCTCACCTCGACAGGCTGAATCTTTGGTCTTCAGGGACTTCGCCCATCGCCTTGAGTCTCAATCCCTTGAGCGATAATACAGGTGCATCATCGTCTCCAACTACTACTACATCGTGAACTGTTACTCCTGCATCTTCGCTTGCAACCTTCACAGAACGGACACGTAGTCTCTCATCTGCATCCGGAACTCGCAGCATGGTCGACCATTCAATTCCGATTGGTAGACTTGAGAAGCCATCGCTTTCCATAGCTGCTAATCCTGCATTTTGGAATCCTGCTTCAATCAACATAGGTAA
>DAGO01000079.1:31702-32006 GCA_002498185.1 Euryarchaeota archaeon UBA10
ATTCCATCAACTCCACCCTCAATTCCTCGCAGTACTCCTCCGTGTGACTGGAATCTAGGGCCATGGAAGTATCTTAGGTAGATGAAACTGGAATGGTGTTGTAACTCACCATCAGGTGGAGTTCCAATCGCTGGCAATGATTCGACTTCACTTTGTAGGAAGTCGCCCATATCATCGCTAGATGAAACCAATCTTACCTTCGCTTCATGATGCATTCTAGGCTCACCAAATACCTCACCCTTGGAATTGACCAAATCAGAGACTAAGCGGCAGTGTACCCACTTTAAATCGCCTTCACTCTTGA
>DAGO01000079.1:32426-32956 GCA_002498185.1 Euryarchaeota archaeon UBA10
GGAATCAATAGAAGAGAGTTCTCTGCAAACATCTCCATCGCCATTACGCCTGGATGATATGGCACACCATCAATCGCGTGGTCGCTCAAGAATGGATGGTCTTGTACCGAAAGCGTACATTGTGAGACAAGAGATTTACCTTCATCTAAGGAAACCAGTTTGTCAATCAGAGGGAATCTGCGAGGGTCTGCGATAGATGCAGCCATCTGTGCAGGTAACTTCAACGGAGCCTCTCTAAACGAATCATAGCGGTCCATTAGTCCGAGAGAGCCACAGCCTAGCACTCTTCGCTTTCCGCCTGCTAAGGCTTCACCAACGAATATCTCTACACCAACATCAACCGCTAGAGTCTCGATTCCTGCGGATTCGAATACTGCTTCGATTGAACCTCGAGTTGCCATACCTACGTCACGCCATCCTGTCCAGCCAATAGCAACGGCTCTGCACTCCGAGTTAGCGGTCATTCGTGCCATCTCAGCGTCCAATATCGAGTTGGCCGCTGCGTAATCGGTTTGTCCGCCGTTACCGAA
>DAGO01000079.1:33326-34617 GCA_002498185.1 Euryarchaeota archaeon UBA10
GCTGAAGTCAGTGCTTTCCAGCCGTCGACCTTGACTCTGACAATCAAGTCGAATGTGCTCCAGGATTTATCTGCAACCAGTTTGGATTCTTCTAGGCCAGCTCCGTGAACAATTCCTGTCACTGAGCGGCCGCCTACTGCTGAACTGATGGCTTCAGCATCGGTTACATTCGCGGAGTGATACTCAGCGTGGTTGCCTGTTGCCTCAATTTCGCTAATTGTTCGATAGATGTCCATGCTTCTGGTCAGTTTAGTCCAAGCATTATTCCATTCAACCATGGTTATCTTGCCGCTTTCAGATTCAGCCATCAGGGTTTCACGCAATTCCATCTTGCGAGCATTAAGTTGCTCTTCAGACCAATCTAGCCATGAAGATGTCTCTTCAGCAAGACTGCTGCGGCCTAGTAATAGGAATGTTGCGCCAGCCCCTTGACTTGCATTAGCTACGCCTATGATTGATGCCGCAGTCACACCAGAACCACCGCCGCTGACCAACCAAACATCATCAGATTCGAGAGGTTTGGTCTCATCGACTAGATCCTCTGCAAAACAAACCAGTGTCCATCTTCGGCCGTCTCTATCGATTCCAATTTCGACTTCGCCGCCTGCGCTGAATAGGTCGTTTTCGATGATTTCCGCAGCTGCAGCCGCATCGATGATTAGTTCTGGGTGCAAGTCTAATGCTCTGCACCTCAGGTTTTCTCGCTCGAATGCGTAAGATTTGGTGACTCCACTTGCGCCGCATGCTAGTGAGTTGAATCTCTCGCCACGGTTACCGTGTCTACCGTCTAATGCTGTTACACTGCCTACAATTCCTGAGGAAATTACTGCTAACTGAGAGTCTAAGCCCTTCAGTAGGCCAAACCACGATTGTGCAGCGAGGTTGACTTGATTAGATGCACCATCAGATTCCCAAGAGCTGCCTGTAAGAGATAGTGGCGCTAAGTGAATGATTCCTCCAACACCAGAAATTCTTGAGCAGATTTCTGCAATCTGCTCTTCACTTCCTGGGTCTGCTCTGTAGGTATGACCCGACAATTCTTCTTGCTCAGTAACCGCCTTAGCTCCGAATTCAAATCCAACCTTTGCTACAGACAATCCCTTGTCAGCAAGCCTTTGAGCCAAGGCGTCTGCTACGCCCCACGAATCTTGAGTGATTACGATTGTTCCCCCAATCGGTAGGCCTTCTGCCATAGCAGGGCAGGGCTCTACTTCCACTTGCCATCGACGAGTTGTCGAAGAAGTGGATGTTACCTGTGGAACAGGTGCGGCTGCTACAGGTGCTGCAGGCG
>DAGO01000079.1:34954-35221 GCA_002498185.1 Euryarchaeota archaeon UBA10
GGTGCCGCTTCTGAGCCTCCTCCCTTCATCTTGACAATGTATGAGACGAAGTGATTGAGAGTAGGGTGGTCTGACAATACGAAGTCTTCATCGACAGGTAGTGAGAATATTTCTCGCACATCACCCATGATTTCCGCTTGCTTAACCGTGTCAATTCCCAATTCACCTTCGAGGTCTTGGTCCATTTCAATGAAATCCTCAGGATATCCTGTGTGCTTGACTACAACGCCGATTAGTTTAGGCTGAATGTCACCGCTATCGGTTACA
>DAGO01000079.1:35642-67913 GCA_002498185.1 Euryarchaeota archaeon UBA10
ACAACTCCGCCAGTCATTTTCTGAATATATGCTACGAAGTGGTTGAGGGTTGGATGCTCTGATAGAACGAAGTCCTCATCGACAGGCAGTGAGAATATTTCTCGTACATCACCCATGATTTCCGCTTGCTTTACGGTATCAATTCCCAATTCGCCCTCGAGGTCCTGGTCCATCTCAATGAAATCTTCAGGATAGCCTGTATGTTTGACGACGACACCGATTAGCCTTGGCTGAATATCCTCTGCGCCACCGCTTGGGGCTTCTACTGTAGTAGCAGGTGCTGCAACCGGCGCAGGCTCAGGCTCTGGTGTAGCTACCGGTTCTGGTGCTGCAACCTCGGCTGGCGCTTCTACAACAGCAGGAGCGCCTCCTTGCATCTTGTGAATGTAAGCAATCATGTGATTCAACGTTGGATAATCTGATAGAACGAAATCCTCGTCAACAGGTAAACCGAATTTAGCACGGATATCTGCCATGATTTCTGCTTGCTTTACTGTATCAATTCCCAATTCGCCTTCTAGGTCCTGGTCTAGTTCGACGAAGTCAGCAGGATACCCAGTATGGTTCACTACTACATCGATTACAATCTGAGTTGTATCGCCTGCTGGGGCTGGCGTTGGCGCCGGTTGGCTAGCAGGGGCTGGGGCTGGCTCAGGTGCCGGTTCAGGCTCTGGAGCTTGCTCAACGATTACTGGAGCAGCCTTGGTTGCTTCAGCGCTAGGAACCGCGTATTCCTCACCTTGGATTCCACCGTGGAGGTTGTTTTCTCCATCAACATATGCCACAAGCTTGTTCTTGAGTACACGTAATTCGAGATTTGCTGTTCCTGCTAATGACTGATTCCAAGCAAGGAGTTTTTGTTTGTCGATTCTATCTCCAGAAAATTCGAACTTTCTAACAAATGAAAGTCCAATTTGACTTCCAAATCCTGCTGCGAATCGCATTCCATACCTCAATTCAGAATAATCTCCTCCCTTCGAGAGGTTGAGGTTACCAAGTTCTGGATCTACCTCTTTGTGATTTGCAATTGGAGGTATTCTACCCGTCAACAAACCGTAGAACATCGATGCATCTTCAATTCCGACACCCATTGGATGTCCTGTGAATCCTTTGGTATTGGCGATTACAAGAGAATCTGTACTTGCACCGAAGGTCTCGCGCAATGCTTTGACCTCTGCTTGAGCTGAACCTCCTCTTGCCGGAGTGTAGGTTTCGTGAGAGAAGAACACTGTACTTGGAGCTATTTGATGTCTATCTAAGCCCCATCTCTGCTCGATTTCAGTTACGAATTCATTCACTGTTTTAGCCACATGGTCTACATCAAGTCTAGTCCCATGATATGCTGAGTTGGAAATCTTAGTGCCGAGTATCTCTGCCATAGGCTGAACGCCTCTAGCATCAGATTCTGACTTTCTCTCAACTACGAACGCTGCTGCACCCATTCCCAGAATCAATCCATTTCTTCTCTTGTCAAATGGGAGTGCTGTATCTTCGACAACATTGCTGGTTGCGGCAGCTCCACTAGCAGCGAATCCTGAGCCAATCCACTCCCATAGGTCGTCTCCTGTCACATCATCAGCAGAGATGATTACAACTCTATCACAACGGTCGTTAGCAAGCCAATCTTCAGCGACACCGAATGCTGCAGTTGCTGAAGCGCATGCTAGGTTGATTGTGGTGTTCGGCCCACGAATACCTACATGCTGTGCGAATTGGGAATGACCCATATTCAAAATCTGGAACAGATACCTTCTGTCAAATCGACCTTCTCCATCGTCGCCATCCACCTTAGCATGCTTTGCTGCCATTTGATGTCCTGCGAAACAAGAAGCGAATACAATCCCGGTTCTGTCTCGGTAAACCGAAGGCATTTGCCACGACCTAATTAGGCGCAGTCCGCCTTTACCGACCTGCTCGACCGGAGTAAGAGGGATTCCTGCATCTTTCAATGCGATTAGACCTGCTGCACATGCCAATTGAGTTGTGATATCCCAAGCGGCTGCAATCTTTGCTTCGATTCCAAATTCTTCTTCAGGGTCAAAGGCTGACATTACTCCTGCAAGTTGAGGTATGTCGCCAAATTCCTTAGCTGCATCCATTCCTACGCTGCCATCTCTTCCTTTGATTAGTCGCACGATATTCTTGTCAAGCAAACGTTGCTTGTACTCATCGCTGACTTCGCTAATGCAGGTCTCGCCTCGAACTAATTTCTCGAAATTGCCCTCATCGAAAACCCTCTCTCCACCTGGTAAGCCGAGAGAGATACCAGTGATTACGAATGGATCATCGTCTCTATCATCCAATTTTGTGGCTCTTGACTTGGCTCCTGTAATCGGGGCGGATGTAATCCATCGAGTGATATCCCCCGGAGTCTTTGCCACTGTAATATCCCAATCAGGGTCTGTGCTACATCTAGCATGAACTGTCGTGATGACATCTTGCACCTGTTGGTCGCTCATTCCCAAAACAGCACGCATGTCGACATTGCCTTGACAGAATTTCGCTGGATACCCTGTTTGAGCGGCAATCAATTCACCGACTAAGGCTTTCTTTGCTGCATCTGGGTCAACGTATGTGTCGCTGGACTTTACAACGGTCTTAGTAACAACTTCTCCACCCTTTGAGGGTAGAGGTTTACTTCTTTCTCTTAGAGGAGTTGTAGGCTTAGATACTGAGCTAGATGCTTCAATAGGGCCTGCTCGGAAAGCCTCGGTCAAGTGAGGGCTATCTCTTCCCGGCCACTGCGGTGGCCTTCCCGCAAGAGCAAGAGTTCCTAGAGCAGACAAGAAGGTCGCAATTCCTCCAGCCTTAGGATGGTTAGTCATCACAGGTAGGGCAGGCCTACCTTCGAGGATTTGCGATGCGAAAACTGTAAGCGCTCTTTTCGGTCCAACTTCCAAGAATATTCTCGCACCTGCGTCATACATCGAATTGACTTGAGTTGTCCACTCAACACTGGATGCCATTTGCGGTGCCAATTTTGAGAGTGCTGCGGCCTTAGAATCGCCGCCATCATCCATAGGATACCAGCCACCATCTACGTTGCTCGTAATCGGAATCTTTGGCCATTTAACGTCGAGATTCTCAAGGAATCTTCGTAGCGGTTCGTTTGCCGGCGCAACGATTCTCGAATGGAATGCATGGCTTGTTGCCAAGGCTACTGTCTGGAATCCTTCTGCCTCGAAACGGGACATCGCCGCCTTGACAGGTTCTGTTTCTCCAGCGATAACTGTCATCTTTGGAGAGTTCTTGTTCGCAGCGATAACATAGCCATCAACTTCCTCGATAATCTCAGCAATTCTCTCGTAAGGAGCGGTGACGCTAGCCATCAATCCCTTGTCATCAATTTCGACGCTGCCCATTTCAGTACCACGGGCGGCTGCGGCTCTCAAAGCGCCATCCATGTCTAGGATTCCTGCACTCATCAATGCAGCATATTCGCCTAGGCTGTGTCCAGCAACCATGTCTGGCTTGTGTCCGTGAGCATTCAGTGCGGCTTCTATTGCTAAATCCGCAGTAAGCATTGCTGGCTGTGTATACTCGGTTTGCTTGAGCTTGTGCTCAGCCTCTTTCTTTTCTTCATCACTGAGATTTTCTCTCAGAACGAATGATGACAGGGTTTCTCCATCTAGGACATCAACCATAGTGATGTCAGCCTTGTTCCAAACTTCGCCAACTCCCGTATATCTTGAATTCAAATCATTGGTCATGCCAACATATTGACTACCTTGCCCGGGATACATGTGAGCGACTTTTGCTTCGCTTGGAAGTGCAGGGTCGTTGCTAATTAGAATGCCTTGACTCATCAAGAAGCCCCATTTCCCAGGGTCGTCCATCGCCTTGAGTGCCAAGTCCTTACGCTTGTTGAACTCAGCCCAACTAGTCGCTGTAATCGCCATTCTTAGCGAATCGCTGGTATCATAGGACCAGTGTTCAGGTAGTGTGAATGAAAGACGCATTCCTTTTGGGTCATCGTCGAAATTACTTCCCGAAAATGTAATTCCGGCCAATTTGGATTTGACGGTTTCAACAGAGTCACCAGACAGCAATAGTAGGCCGCCTTCAATCGCTTTGAGTTCTTCATGTGTCATTGTTGGTTTAGAAGATGAAGTCGTTGCTGTTCCAGCATATGCATCCCATCTTCCATCCCACTCCGATACCAAATCAGCGTGATAATCAGGAACATACTCTTCCAATGTTACGTGGAAATTTGTTCCACCGAAACCGAATGCGGAGATACCTGCTCTACGTGGATTGGTTTCTGGTTTAGGCCAATCCAATGCTTTGGTTGGAACGAAGAATGGAATTTCGCCCCATTCTACGGTAGGATTAGGCGTTTCGAAACCTGCGCTCGGCGGGATTGTAGCGTGGTAAACCGCGTTACATGCCTTCATTATTCCAGCAATTCCTGCTGCAGCCTTCAAGTGACCAATCTGGCTTTTCACTGAACCAACAGCGATGTGATCTCCGCCATCGAGACCGGTCCAAAGCAGGGAAAGTGTCGATAATTCTGTTGCGTCACCCACCTTCGTTGATGTGCCGTGAGCCTCAACCAACTCAACGGTTGATGGCTCATATCCTGCTTGCGCATAGGCTCTGCTTACAGCTTGAACCTGTCCTCTCTGACTCGGTGCGGTGATTCCCTTGCCTCTGCCATCAGAAGAGCCTCCGACTCCACGAATAACCGCCTTGATATCATCACCGTCATCGATTGCATCGGACAATCTCTTGAGAAGAAGTACACCTGCTCCTTCACCCATTACGAATCCGTTTGCTCTTGCATCGAATGGAGTTGAATGAGTGGGAGAAAGAGCGCCAATCGCACTGAACTTAGCATAGGTTGGTGCCTCCATGCAGCGGTCGGTCGCTCCGGCTAGCATAGTGTCGACTTGACGTGTTTGGAGTAGACGGCATGCATCTAGCAATGCCGCCATCGAAGATGCACATGCTGCATCTGTGGAATAATTTGGACCTTGTAAATCAAGCAAATTAGCGACTCGGCCGCTGACTACATTTGCTAATTCTCCCGGCATAGTGTCCTCATCAATGCGTGGAGTGCCTTCGCAGATTTTCTCCACCATAGCGTCTGCTTGCTCAGGAGTTACGCCATTGTCGATAGCGATTTTTCTCATTTCGGCACTGAATACTCGAATGTTTGATTCAGAACGATTCTCACCGCCCAGTGCATTAGCAAAAATCACGCCTGTGCGAGCTCTATCGAGCGTTTTTCCGCCTTCGCCATAACCTGCGTTATCGATTGCATCTGCGGAAACCGTGACCGCCCACAACTGGCATGGGTCGATTTGAGGTAGAGTCCCCGGGGGCTGCCTCCATCTGCGCCAATCGAACTCATAGCCGTCTACAAATCCTCCAATTTTGGAGTACGTCTTACCTTCGCTGACATTCCCAGGTGCGCCGTTTTCCCAGTAAATATCTGGATCCCAGCGGTCTTTCGAGACTTCCTTAATCGAGACATGAGCATCGATTATGTTCTGCCAAAACTCCTCGATGGAGGTTGCATCTGGCATCAGTGCTGCCATTCCAATAACCGCAATCGGCTCGAATGGAGATTGATTCAATCCGTCTACTTGTTTTCCGTCTGCAGTGGTAATCGTCATCTGATTACTCCCCCATAATGCTCGATGGGACCATCGTTATCGAATATCCAGCATCAACATGGATACACTGTCCCGTCACTCCCGCTGAAAGTGGGCTGGCCAGCCAAGTAGTGCAACCTGCGACGTCAGACTGGGTTACATTTCTGCGAAGTGGTGAGTTTGCTGCAACGTGGTCGAGGATATTATCGAATCCAGGAATTCCGCTTGCTGCAATGGTTCGAATGGGCCCACTGGAGATGGAATTGACACGGTGTCCTTCTGGGCCTAAGTGGCACGCTAATTCTCTAGTCCAGCACTCTAGAGCTGCTTTTGCCATGCTCATTATTCCGTAAGAAGGAACGTGCCTTGTTGATGCAGCGTAGGTCAATGTGATTGTTGATGAGCCAGGATTTAGGTGTGGCAATGCGAACTTCAAGCATCTTTGCAAAGAGTTAGCAGAGATTGTGTAAGCAGTATTGATGCTCTCATCGTCGACGAAAAGGATCGGTCGGTCAAAGCATTCCCTTGGTGCAAATCCGATAGCGTGAATCAGAATGTCTGCTTTTAGCCCGGGATTTTCTTTGCTGAAAGCATCGAAGAATTCCTTGGTATCCGCATCAGAAGCGACGTCTAGAGGATAGAAACCGGCTATTGCTGGGAGTTTGTCTTTGAGTTGGAATACTCGTGACATGAAACGCTTCTGATAACCCAAGTACAGAGTCACCCCTGCTTCGGCCAAACTTTGGCAAATTGCCCAAGCGATTGAGTCTTCACTGGCCACTCCGAAAACAAATGCAACTTTACCTTGTAAACCAAGCATGATTAGCACCTACCCTTAGGGTAGGTGTTTCCCTTGCCATGACGCCTATGACTGTTGCCATAGGAAATAAGGGCTAAAAGTCGATTATCGCAGTGAATTTTCGAACTCGATTTGCTTCACAAATCTTCAAAATCGAAATCGTCCATATCGTCAAGGTCGTCGAAGTCCAAATCATCTTCAAACTCGTCTTCAATTTGCTCTTCAGGAATCCCTGCCTTTTTCATCATCCTTCTTGCCGCTTTGTTAGCCTTCTTTTCAGCCTTGGCAGCCTTCTTGGCTTCCTTTGCAGCAATCTTTTGCTTACCTGCTTTCTTGGTTAGTCTGGAGATGATTACCAGTAGTAGAATTACTCCGACTAAACCGCCGCCGCCCATTGCAATCATTGCAATGCTGTCTTGATCCATTGAATCTAGGCCAATTGACCCTCCACCACCGCTAGAAGCTGCGACTACAACCCTAACCGAAACTTCGCTTGCTTCGGCTTCAGTGTCTAGTTTCGAATATGCTCGCAACTCAACTTGAATCGAAATTTCCTCAGATGAATCTGATGGCGCCTCAAGGATAATTGTTCCTTGGTCAGAGGATGCACCCGGGTTCACGGTTGCACGGAAAAATGGGTCAGAAACAAATTTGAATCCTGCATCTTCAATCTGCTGAAGATTTAGGATTTCAACTTCCAAATTGTCGACTCTGTTACCATCGTTGAAAATGGTGAATTGAAGCGTTGCTTCTCCGCCTGCTTCGATGTTTCTAGTGGAAGGATTCGAGACTTCCAAGTCCATTCTTGAGTAAGGTAATGAGCTTACAGAACCGCCGGTTTCAGATGTTGAGCCTGCTTGTCCAAGCGGTATCGTGAATGGGTCACTTCCGATTGTAACACTGGTAACTGTTGCAGTAATGTTGTAATCTTCACTCAAAACTTCAATTCTAGGCGATGCGGAAAATGTCGCCATGAAGGTTGCGTCTTCTCCAGCACCGAGTTCAACCGAAGACTCAGACAAGGATAATGAGAAATCATTCCCGTCTAAATTGCTGTCTAAATCTACATTTTGAGGAAATGATCCTGTATTTGTCACGGTACATGTGACTGAAACCGGTGCGTTTTGTTCTGGGTGAACATTGATTTTTATTGTGGATTCGTTACACTCAACCTCTACGCCAACAGGTGTTAGTTGCGCTTGTGTATTCATCGGAGTGAACAAACATAACACTAGAATGGACACTAAAAACACCCTAGTTACGGTTTGCATCGTCCCTCCCGAAGGGAGGGATAGTCATGAACTCTTTGGGCGATGAATCACTGACTACCGTATATTCTGTCTGGCAAATCTTTGTGGCAATTGTAAAGGATGTCCTCATCTAATCCGGCTGCTAATAATTGCCGAGTGCGCTTTGGTACAGTCTTTGGCCCGAGAACAGCACCCGGTCTTCTGGGGTCGTCCATGTAATCGGTCTCCAGCATAAATCCGTGAGATGATGATTCGAAGGTATTCATCAATTCCTCAATTGATCCACTGCCCGCTAAAACACTAGGAGTTAGACCATGAGTGTATGACTCATCTACCCTTGGAGGTGCGTAATGTCTGACTAATTTCTCCCTTGCAAGTCCCGCTTTGTCTGCCATTCGAGCCAACTCACCATAGGTCTCATCTGATTCCCCTTCTACGTGTAGTTGCAAAGGAATGTTCTCCTTGGCTGCCAACTGCATGGTTTCCAAAAGCAACGTGTTTGAGCGCTGCCAAATTTCATCTGAAACCGGCCAATGAGGCCTTCCGACTTCTCCAATTCCATGGGCCAGGCCTTCGTGAACATAATGCAGAGCAGTTTCAATGCTATCCCAATAATTCTCCTCGGCCCTATCGCCTAAAGACTCGAATTGGTGAGCGAATGCTGCAGGATGTGGCCCCAAAATAACACGGACTCCTAGTCCCAATTCACGAACTTGTTCTGCCATTGCAATTGTATTCGCATAAGCTTCAGAATGACCATCCCTAGTCACTGGTGGAGATGCGAAATCGGGACAGTGGACGAGAACTAAATCAGTCCCACCTACTCGCAAAAAATCCCTTGCTGCATCCAAAAATCTGCCATTCCGATTAAGATGGAAATGGTCGTCTAGGATTGGTCCATTCCAATCCATCGAAATCACGCCTTGAACGATTTCTTGTCTGCAAACTTAGACTTCCAATGTACTGCTGACATTGTAACCATGTTAGGGTGGCGAGCATTTAGTGCTACACATCTACCGGTTGGCCAAATTAGCAATTCCAAGTCATGTCGAGTGTCTTCTAACCTTAGGCAGCCTAGCCTTTCGTCCATTGAAGATGTTCCACTTCCAAGATTCATACGGATATTTTCAATTGGAATTGGTTCACCAAAATCAAAAGAGGCGATGATTGGGCCCAGTTCTGTAACCATTCCAGAATCATCTCTTCCCATTCGCAACATCATTTCTTTCGCAGCCGCTCTGGCCGCTTCAATTCGATGTGTGCCGTGAACAACAATCCTTCCTTCACTGTCGATAATCAGAGTCGCTCTGGGCTTATCGAGCATTTTGATAATGACATCGCCATTAACGACTCCCCCAAGTCTCTCAACGGCTTCTTCCAGATCTACACGAGGAGTTGGAGTGAAGCGAACAAGTAGATTTTCTACTCGAACTTCGATGCTACTAGAGCCGACCATAATCACTCCTCCTCGTTCTCCGATGGGGCGCCATCTGAAGAACTCTCTGCATAAGGCAACGTTTCCAAAGCCGTTAGCATAGAACTTCTCCATGCCTGTTGTATCGGTACAAGCAGCACTGCGTCATCGCCATGTGTTTCACGAAGACTTGCTAGACCTCCACGCAATCTTCCTGCGAACCTTAGGTCCTTGGCTCGATTAAGTTCTTCTTCAGAATTCTCCCGATTCAACTTCCACCAGGTTGCTGCTAATGCGCTCGCTGCTTGCAAGCCATCCGGCTCACGGGAAGGTTGTTCGACAACATGTTTACGCATCTTTTTGATACCTTTTCGCCATCTTCTAGATGTAAAAACAATCCTAGCCAATTTTAGCGGTCTAGTCATTGCTTTGGCTTCCTTACCAAGGAAGTCCGCCCAACCATCATCATCCATATCCGGTTCTGCAAAGAATACTGCACGGTCATGATTAACCGCAGCTTTGTGCAACCTTCTAGGCTCTGGGTCTGGGAATTTCCCAACCTGTAATCCTTCGACTCCATATGCTAGCATCTCGAGATACAGACCGTCTAGACCGCCGTTTAGTATAGCGCTATCGAGGTTGATTCCAGGGTCTTCGACTTCTGATTTTTCTTCCTCTGCCCAGACCTCGATTTCCTCACTAGACCCCATTATTCCAAGGCCGTGCCAACTGATGCGCGGCCTCATTCCGTTGGGTAGAACAACAGTAGGTAAAACTCCGTGGAGCACAATTGTGCCGCCATCGGGGTCTTCCCAATGTATGTCATTCCAGTCAAGATTCATCTTGAATCACTGATTATTGTTGACCCAATCACGTAGACTGTCAATGTCCCAACCTTGGTCAAAGTAGCCTTGGATTGTCGCTTGGTCCCATTGTGGGAACTCTGCCATTGCTGCAGCCATTGCTGGATCTACATTCGCTGCTGGAGGCGGTCCTGCCGAAGGAGGACCTGCTCTAGGCACTTCAGCGTAGGATTTCTCGGCTTCTTCATCATACTCGTATTCATACTCGTATGTTCCATCACCGGAATCTCTTCTAGCAAGTACCACGACTACAACTAACAGAATTAGAATCAGCGTACCTAATCCAATAACAATCAACATACCTGAACCAGATAAGAACCCTTCATCATCAGAAGCTTCTGCTACGTTGAATGACTTAGAGTTCTCTGAGCCATTCCATAGGACTTCATTGGATTCTGAATCCACGATTAAGAAGTACATTCCACTAGTTGGTGTTCCGAACACTTCCAGGTCGTTAACGAAAATATTCGCCATTGTACCTTGAGCAATCTCTTCGGTTGTCCATGTCAATTCAGTTGTTGGGAATCCACCATCCTTCACGGACTGGACCTCAAGTGTGATGTTCCCATCCTTTGTACCGATGTTCTGAATTGAAATTTCGAGTTCAGGAACTTGTCCGACTTCTGGATTCTTCGGCGTCATTCGAACGTCGATGACATTGAACTTGGCTTGTTCGTGGACCAATCTGTACTGTGAGTTGTGTACAGGGTTGCTCGAATAGATGGAACTTATTCCGCCTACAATGTTCGGTCCGCCGCCTTCAATATCCCAACCTGCAGAATCTCTTCCCTCAATCCACATTACAAGGTCTACAGTGGTAATCTGTGCTTGCGTTGGGTCTTGTGGGTCTGGCCATAGGTCGACACATTCTGCGCTGACCAAGTAATCGCCACCTTGAATCTTCAGATCCAATGGATGAGACTGCGCCTCTACACCGAATCTCTGGCCATATACAGGCCAAGTTAGGTTTGAATCAGCATCAGAGTAGAAGGACCACATTAGGTTGACTTCACCAGCAAGTAGAGCAGCGTTCTCTTCGATTACCGCTTCAACATCGATACAGTGCATTGTTGATGATGGCATTGTGTTGCCGAGAACTTCTCCATTGATTCCAGAGCTTGCAGTCCATGAATCGTCATCGATTTCTGGCTTGCTTGCATCAACCTTGATCTTGAATGATGCACATCCGAAAGCGCTGTTTCCATCACAAATATTTGCAGTAGAATCCGTCGCACCATCAGGTAGGTTAACCAATCTGAATGTGTATGTGTACTCATTGTTCAGAGGAGGTGCTGTGATGTTGATGTTGAATGCACCGCCATCGATTGTGTGCAAGGTAGGTCCATCTGTCTTGGAACCATCTGCACCACCAGCAGGGTATGCAAAGTAACCCTTGCTACCGTCCATCATTGCTTCTTGGCGAGTTACTTCTAGAGTGAATTCGCCTTCAGGCAGAACATAGACACCGAAGTTAATTCCGTCAATGTATGCATACTGTCCTTCCATGGAGATTGTGTCACCAGGGAATACGAATGCAACTTGAACATCCTGTGAGTATGGGTAAGACAAGTCTGTGAATGCAGGAGTAATTCCGCTTCGGAAGTCCAACTGAATACCATCGCTGTAGACCCAGCGCTGCTTGTGGCGTCCACCGGATTCACTCATTATTGATGGATCCCTATCCATATCCTTGATTCTTAGCTGAGGAATCATTGTTCCACCACCAATACCGATGATGTCCCAATTCATTCTAATCGGTAGGTCGAGGTAGAACTCGTCTTCGAATGGGTCGATTAGTCGACCTCCATCCATACGCAGAACCTGAGGACCATCGCTGCCATTACCTGCTTCAATGATTTCGATATCTGTTGAAGAAGTCCATGCTGTCTCATTTCTTGGTGAGTAATATACCACCATATCTTGAGCACCAAGGTCGATTTCGAAGTAGTTGATATCTCTCCAACCATTCTCATCGGTTGCTTCAACAATCAAGTGGTACTGGTTTCCAGCATACATTGTCATGTTCCAAGGCCCTTGGTAGAATGGTGCACCTTCGCTTGGGTTGTGCAAGCGCTCTCCGTTGGAATCTTCGATGAAGAAGTTCCTGATGTTAGGAGTCTTTGCATCCATTGATACATAAGTGACCAGGTCGTTCTCGAATCCAGGTACACCAGCAGCAATTGAGTTACCTCCAAGGTCTGTACCTTCGATGTAGATACTGACCTTGCCCGGTGGGTCTTGACCCTTGTTTGCATCATCACTGAATGTTCCAGTGTAATTTGCGGTAGGCGCATTACCGTCGCTGTACAATGTTAGAACTACGTACTCATCAGGGTCTGCAATTCCGTCCATGTCAGTGTCGTGGTCATACTCGACCCAGTAGTACATGTCTAGGCTACTTGGAGGAGTAGGGATATCCTGTGCTAGAACTCTGACCTTCTGTTGAGCGCTTGGCAGTACCCATGTATCGTCAACTAGGCTTCTCCAGTTGGTCCAAATTGTCTGGTCGAAGTTAGCAGCCTTCAATACTGAAATATTGACCAAAGTAGGAGAATATGTATCGATTGACAAATTGAATGGAATAGCACAATCGGAATCTGAAACGATTGGTGCTGGAGGACATAGTGTGTCTCCTCCTTCGTATCCATCAATCATGAATCGATATGTCGCTTGGCCAGCAGCTGTCGCTCCCAAGTTAATCGCCCAATCGAAGTCGCCGCCAATGACCCCAGTGGTGTTCGTTACTTCGACCCACTCTGAGACAACTGTTCCATTCACAGTCTGGACATCCCAGCGTTGTAGAGACATGTTGTAAGAGGTCGGGTCAGGAGCAACATCCAGTCCTTCGAGTCTGATGCTGCCAACTAAGTTGATGTTCTGGTTAGAACTTGCAGATGCTAGGTTTTGTACGTCTCCTGCATTGTTTCTCAACTCAAATGCTGAGACCATTGCATCGTTCTCGATTGCGTTTCCGCTAGCAGGTGCCAGAACGATAGCACCAGGAAGTCCATTGACCCCGTTATCTGCAACAAGGCTTGCATACAGACGCAATTCTGCTGTGTCTTCCCATGCGGTGTTAATTCTGAATCTCCATGTTACAGTAATTTCATCTCCAGCCCAGTTGTATGACGAAGACTCCATTGTGACCAAGTTGTCTGGGTCGTGTGCTTCAGTGAACAGTGATAGTTCAGAGAATGCAAGTTCAACAACTCCGCTTGAAGATTCCATTCTTAGTCTGGATTCTGCGAAAGCCGCACCTGTTGATTGAGAAACACTGTGGGTTGAAACAGCTTCAATGATGTCACCATTTGGATACAGCCCTTCAGGACTACCTGTTAGACTTAGAGTTGAATCGTAACCTGTTGCAGTGGTAATCGATAGGTCTGAAAGCATGACACCTCCGCCGGAATGTGCTGAAACTGCCAATGGTACATCGACTTGAGCACCTGTTCCAAGAGCGATACCTTGGTTCAACTCTCTATCGAAATTGCTGGAACCACCAAGAGATGTTTCCCAATCATAGATGATGTCCAAGTCACTTACCTTGACATGAGTTCCACTAGCTGCATTTTGATTTGATACCGAGAAGCGGAATGTGGCCCACTCGTTTCCATATTCATCGATGTGTGATGCTTGCAGAAGTGGATTATTCATCAAAGACGTAATAGCATCCTTGAATGCAAACATCGGGAACATTGTCTCATGCGCAATCACAGATTGATTAGGTACCGTTCCCAATGAAACTTCTTGACCACTTGCAGTTAATGACAAATCAAAGCCACCAGCAGTGTTGTCTGACATAATGACGTCTGCTACCTTGACATCAGCACCGATAGGTAGCATGAAACCACCGCCAGTTGCCTCACCGTTTGTATTCAGAGTAATTGTGGCTTCATCCATTGCGTAATTGACGCCTAGCGATGAACCAGCCCAGAATTCGGTCTGGCGACCGAATGCACCGAATGCTGGTTCATCCATTGCCCATTCAATGTCTCCATCGTTTGCGATATCGATAGATACGCCAGTTGCGCTGTGACCGAATTCTAGGTCGAACCATAGTTCAGACAAGCCACAGGTGTTGCTGTAAGATACAATGGATGAGAATCCGAAAATTGGGTCTGTAGGAATCCATTTCTGGCCTACAGTCAAGTTGTGATTGGTGTTATCCCTTAGAATAACTTCGATCTTTGGAGATTCCATACAATCATCGACCACTACCGGTGTTACGCCCACAATAGGCTGAGAGAATTTTGAGGTATACAAGGTCGGAGTGAATGAGTTATCTGCAATCGTCGGATTGTAGAATAGCGGTATATCTCCACCAGGAGATTGCCATACACCATTGGATATCATCGGACTTTGAACAACATCAGTATCGTTCATTCCAGTACCGATTCTAGTACCTATGCTCAATCCGTGCAATACTGCTGTGGATAGCCTATACTGTCCTGTATCGAAATCGAAACGGAGGTCGATAACTGGATATTCTGAAGCATCAACGCCCCATAATTCGATGATTGGACCTACTAAACCAGTCATTTGGTTTCCATCTCTGTCTAGTGCGATTTCAGTTGTTCCCGCACGCAGAACTGAAACAGTCAGTGAGTTGGTTGGAGTTGTTTCTTGTTCTAGGGTTAGAACTCCGTAGCCGTCAGGGAATCCTGGGTTAGGAGATTGCTTGGGTGTGAAGCCCTTGACAGTCATTGAACCGGACTGAGGCAATGGGTCTCCAAGGCGGAAGTCATCGATGAACCAACCAGGCATGGTTGTGTTTTGTGGCACACCTGCACCGCTGTTGTGACTCAAGACGAACTTGAGTTGGACATACTTGTGGATGTGCTCATTCAGGTTGACTGCTAGTGTTGACCAGCCGTTAGGGTTCTGAGTAGGGTGAGTTGATTCTCCACCAAGTGCATAGTCTGTGCCAGTAAGACTGTCACAATTCTGAATCTTTCCGTTTCCACTACCGATTGGATACAGTCCGTTTGCGTAACTGACTCCGGTTGAGTTGGTCATATCGAATGGAATGTAACTCCAACCTACTTCGGGTGGAGGGAATGAAGGAGAGGATGAGTTCCTGACCATTACATATCCACAGTCGTAGTAAGTGTTGGTTGGATTAGCACCTGGGTTGGTTTGAGACCAGTGCATTCCGTGCCAGCTTGAGAAGCGAGCGATGAATGACCCTGGGTCAACTTCCATTTCTGGAGTTATCATGCTGTATGAGAATCCTGAACCTTGGTCATCAGTGGTGTAATCATTGTCGAAATCGTACATATTTGTACCCCAACAATCATTTCCAGTGTTACAGTTTTCATTCAAAACAAATCCATCAGCGAGAGTGCCGTGCTGCCAACCTGTGCCATCTGCGACTGGTTGTGAAACATCCATGAATCCAGAGCCTGTTCTCTCAAAGTCGGTGGAGAAACCACCGCTGACTAGACTTATTGTGTCTTCATGGTATGTGAAATCTGCTAGGGTTGAGAACTCGGTTTGCTGATTGTTGTAGACCGGATCCCATACATATTGAGATGTTTCAGAATTGATTGTAGTGTATGTTTCATGGGTAGCCATATCTGTGGAAACTTTCACTGATGCGCTTGTAACCGTGTCACCTGAAGGTATTGTCACGGTTCCATCTACGATGTTTGTGTAGTCTGGTCCGTCTCGAACTTCAACGGTTACTTCGCTATCTCCGCCGCTAAATGTAGTCACATTTGCTGCGCCTGCAATAGGAGCAATCAGCATAATACCTGTGAAAACCAAAGCGGTAATTGCACTCTTTTTGTCTGTCATGGGGCCACCCTCTTTCCTGCCCCAATCAAATCGGGCATAAAAGACCGACGGGGAAGTGTCTATTCGGGTTCCCCCCTTAAGGGGGGGACCCGTTTGATGTCAAAGTTTCACTACTCTAAACTTAGAATAACAGTCAGAAGCGATGTGCTGCAAGCCACCGACTCTCTCTTCAGAGCGTTCCAACCATTCCTTGTTAGCAACCGTGCTTGGCTTACTTGGACCTAGTGCGTCACAAACTTCTGGCCCTTCACTGATTTCTAGTGTCCCAATATTCCTTGCCATGGACATAATCGTAACCTTATCAAATGCCAAAAGAGGACGTAATGGAAGAAGTGAACTGGCTATTTCGACCCCTCCCAAATTGCCTAGAGTTTGACTGGACACTTGCCCCAAGTTCTCGCCTGTCAGTAAATGAGTTGCATCAATTTCCTCTCCTCTGATTGTTGCAATAGAATTGTACAATCGTTTCATGTGAATGAAATATTCAGTGTGGTTCCACTTCTCGGTAAATAGAGCGAGCTTTTCGGCAACAGGAACTACAATCAAGTCGCGGTCTAAATTTTCCCTAGCAAGTTCTCCAAGCTTACCATCGCTATCTAACAAATATCGTAGTAATGCAATAGTTTTCTCTTCTGCTTCCGGACCCGTTATTGGTTCCTGAGATGCATGAACCGGGAATATTTTCCAACCTTGCATTAGCATGCGTGCTACAGCGACGGGGGAGTCAATACCCCCGCTTACTAGAGCAACACAAACGCCGGCCATAGTTGGGTGGCGAATCCTATACCTCATCAAATCTTAGCATAATATGGGGAATTAGTACATGGATTCAAGGAGTTGATGCCAACAGCAGTTACCAATGGAGCCGTATAGTACAGAACCTGTAACCCTGATTGAGGAAGTCTTTCCTCAGGATACCAATTCATACAACACATTGTTTGGTGGTCGACTACTATCGCTAATGGATAAGGCTGCAGGCATAGTGTGTGCAAAATTCGCACACAGAGAATTCGTGACGATTTCGATTGATACTTTAGAGTTCAAGGCACCAGCAAAACAGGGAGATTTAATTGAAGTAACTGGAAAAGTTGTTTTCACTTCAAACAGAACCGCTTGTGCGAAGGTAACCGCTTGGGCAATGAGCAAATCTGATTGGACAAAGACCGAAATTTGTCAGGGTTATTTCTTCATGATTGCAATCGACTCGATGATGCGCCCTATTCCAATCCCCCAATTCAGTGCTGAAACAGATGAAGAAAAGGCTGATTGGGAGACGGCAAAGGGAATTAGAGAGCACATGCTTTCTAGAAAAAACAAGTGATCAATCATCAATTCTTGGAATTGAGGCTACATCCTCTGGGCTCTTAGTATCTGAACTAACTAAGTCTTTGAAACTTGAAGGAATCTCTGGTTTCGGACTAATGTGTTCCATCATTCTGTCTACTTCTTCATCGCTGACGTCGCCACCATTGCTCTTAGCTAGATTCTGAATGGATTCTGCGACCTGGGATTGACGACTGTTTTCAGCCTGTAAACGGATGGCATCTGCAGTACGGCCTTTTGGTCGCTTTCGCAAAAATCTCTTCGATATTTTACTAGCCCTACCAATTGTTGGACTGATTAATTCAGCGATTACAGACCTACCGCGTAGCGCTCTAGTGCTGTTTTTACGAACCTTGATTCGACGATTCTTAGGTTTAGCAACCAACTTAGTCATGTTTGGATAAAGGTCTCTTGGAGATTTGACCTCTTCAGGGATGATTTCCGCTTCGAGTGGAACCTCTCTGCGAGCAGACGCCACAAGAGAGGGTTGCTCTTCTTCTACAACTGGCTGCAATGGGGTGTCTGGAGATGAGAATGATTCTGGCCCTGCGTTTGGTACGTGAACGCCGCTTGCCCCCACAAATGAAGGCAAAAATTCGGTTGGCGGCGGCGTAGGTTGTTGAGGTAACGGGTTTGAGTAAGCAGGCTGCATGTTATGCTGGTGAATCATTTCGTAGGATGGTAGGCCTGTCGGGGCAGTCCTGTGAACTTGATTGTAAACCGGCTGATTCGCTGGTTGTTGCCAACCATTTTGCATGACTTGGTTTCTTTGAGTGAATAAATTGGACTTTGAGCGAGCTAGAAGCCCCTCTGAAATCTGTAGTTCCATTTGTGATTGGATTTCAGGCTCATCTTCCCAAATTGGTATGTCCAAATCATCAATCGCAATCGCTGGGCTGACTACTTCAGCATCGAAAACTTCTTCCTCATCCATCGAATCTATGAAGTGAGAAATTACGGCAGAAGGGAATACTTCAACCGGTTCTGGAATCACTTCTAGTTCATCGCTATTAATTGAGCGAGGATAGTCAGAATCACTAACCATATTATCGACGCTTGCTTTAGCTTCCTCCAAAGTCATGCCGTTTTGGATACGCTGAATCAATGCACACAATCGCATAATTGTCAAATCTGCTCCGTACACTACGTGGCAATCTTCTGCGTTTGTATCGATAATTAGAGTCGGTTGCTTTGTGATGTAATGGGCTGCTGAAAGCACTAAGCCAGCCGCCCCCAGAAGGGCCTGCAACTTACCAGTAACTCCTCTCCAAGCAACCCAGATGAAAATTAAACCGACGACTGCAAGCCATCCCGGCACTAATGTAGTGTCATGATGTTGGACTCTTTTGATAGCATCCAAACGGATGTCAAGAGCATGTCCGTTTCGGGATTCAAATGAGACCTGGTTCTCGTTTAAGGTCGTCCTGACCTTGCCGCGAACTCCCCCCAGTGACAACGAGCGGAATTTTATCCCCGCTCCATTGACACCGAGCCCCTCTGGCCTCGTGTCCATAAGCATCCCGAACCGCCGAAGTTAATCCCGAGGTTATGAACCCACCGTTTTCCCCTCCTATGGAGGGGTCGTTCTTCGAGGTGATTTACGAAAGCCGAGTCAACTTTGCGCTACCCATGATTCTAGGCTTCGAATCGAGTTGAGCAAGAAGGACAACTGGTGGGTTTTCTTTGCGGATGAATAGAGGCGAGTCCCATGCCACCTCAAGTCCTGAATCAATCGATTCTACCCTTCCTACTACGAATTGCAAATCAACGCTGGCATGGACAACATCACCCACTGCAAGAACTCTCTTTTGGAATGGGGAAATACTGAGTTCGACTGAACTTTTTTCATGCTTGTCAAGACATAGAGGAATTGAGATTCCTTTGTTCTTATCTTCAACAGCAGGATGAATGACTAGAGAACCACCTGTGAGATGCTCTTCCTTGGTATTGCGCAAGGCAATTCCAACTCTATCTCCTGCAACTGCTTGCTCAACATCATCGTCCATAACCTGTAAGCTCTTGACGGTTCCAGGGCCTTCTGCTGGAAGGAGATGTAATTCGTCATGGACAGAAACTGAGCCTGATTGGACATATCCAATAGCGACCAATCCGATCCCCTTCACATTGAAATGCTGGTCGATTGGGACAACTAGGGGTTCTTGTTTTGCCGATTCCAGATCACTGGAAATTTCGTCCATTAAACCGTATAATGCGCCCCTTAATTCGATTCCGTCATCGCTACACTGCTCCCATGATGAAAGGCCTGCCTGAGCGATAAATGCTTTCACTTGGTCTTCATCTATCCACTCGCCTTGAGGAGGGTTGATTACGTAAATTCCCTTACTAATTCCAGCTGCTGCAAAACCAACCAAAACCTCACCAAACGTGGCATCGATTCCAGTAACTTCGAGCAAACCAACACGAGCTGCACACAACGAGTTGAAGAATGGGCGGATTCTTTCTGGCATTTTTGCTGGCCTAATTATCGAAAGAATACGTGGGCCGTCTGCTCCCGATTCTTTGTGAACGTAAGTATGGACGTCGCGCTGGTCAGTGGCTTTGGCCACAGCTTTAGCCAAGTCATCGCTGCCAATCATTGCGATATTCAGCACTGTCATGGTACTGCGAGTTAGGGGGTGTTCTTGAGCATACTGCAATCAAGAGGTGTTTGTGATGCGTCTATATTCGGAAAGTCGAATTTCGTATTCCTCATTCGAAAGATTACGAATCCTTTCTGTTCCGAAGTTTTCTATTGTAAATGAGGCTGTTACAGTAGCATGAACTAATGATTCAGCAAGTTCATTTCGACTAACTTCGCCTGAATTTTGAGTAAGGTACTGAGCCATTGCACCTGCGAAAGAATCACCACAACCCGTTGGGTCTGTTAATTGCCTGGTCGGATATGATGGCATCGAGATAATTCCTTCTGGATGCATGGCTAAGACTCCATGTTCGCCGCGCTTGACGACCAAGATTCCTCCTTGCTTCATCTCCAGAACGCTCTCTGCTGCTCGAATCAAGTTATCATCACCAGCGAGCATCTTTACTTCTGCATCATTCAGAATTAAGATATCGACCTTTGTCATAACATCACGCAACTCTTGGTTTGCAATGTCGATCCAGAGATTCATTGAATCCAAAATCGAAACTCTTCCAACATTAGTTTGGGATATTACAGAAGATTGTAGACTTGGGTGCAAATTGGCACACATCAGCACTTTGGGGGAGGTTTGTTCTTCGGGAACTTTAGGTTGGAAACTCTCGAACACATTGAGATGAGTCTCGTGTGTGACGGCTTCAGCCATATCCCCATGATAGGAGCCTTTCCAGCGGAATGTTTCTCCTTCGTTTTCTTCAATTCCGCTAATTTCCAATCCGGAATTTCGGTACCATTCAAGGTGCTCTGATTTGAAATCCTGACCGACAACACCGACCAATGCGACACCGTTGCCGCCATTCTTGCGATTGTGAAAGGCTGCCGAGAAGCCTCCGTACGACGCTGAACCACCCAGTTCATCTTCTCGTGAACCCATAGGGGTTTCAAGAGAATCGTAGGCTAGGCTGCCAACGATTAGTACATCCATAGAATCATCCCAACAAGTCTTGGTGCTCATCGATGTAGGCGATTGTAATATCCCCTGCAAGGAAATCCTTCTCATCCATTATTCTGCGATGTAGTGGAATTAGATGGTCCACACCAGTGATTATGGTTTCATCTAATGCTGTTCTCATTCTACGGATTGCTGAATCTCTATCCGGCCCCCAAGCGAGTAGCTTTGCAAGTAGACTGTCGAAACATCCCGGCATTTCATAACCCGGGTGTGCATGTGTATCACACCTGATTCCGAATCCAGATGGGAAGTGGCATTCCCACAACCTGCCTGGAGATGGAACGAAATTGGTGGTGTCTTCTGCATTGAGCCTACATTGTATTGCGTGGCCTCTGATTGTAATATCATCTTGAGTTAGAGGTAGGCTTTCTCCCTGAGCAACTCTAATTCCTAATTCTACGAGATTGTATCCGGTAATCAATTCTGTAACGGTATGCTCAACCTGTACCCTTGGATTCACTTCTAAGAAGTAGAAATCTCCATTCTTGTCTCGTAAGAACTCGAATGTTGCTAGACCTTTGTAGCCCACTGATTCTGCACCTGCACAAACCAATGCTCCAACTTCTGCTCTCTTTTCGTCGGTTAGCCAAGGACCTTCTTCGACCAGTTTCTGGTGGCGACGCTGAATTGAACAGAATCTTTCACCAAAGTGAATCGCCTTTTCTCCATCTGCTAGGACTTGGAACTCGACGTGTTGTGCACCTTCGATGTATTTCTCAACAAATACTCTATCATCGCCAAACGCTGATTTTGCACGGCCCTGACATAGTTTGAGTGCACCTTCAAACTCGTTCGCTGCATGAACGATTTGCATTCCGATTCCACCGCCACCTGCGGCTGCCTTGATGATTACCGGATAGCCGATTTCATCAGCTAATTCACTGGCAACTTCTGCAGAGGAAATCGGTTCGCTACTACCCTTTGCAGTAGGTAGGCCTGCGGCTTCCATAGCCGCACGGGCTTCGATTTTGTCACCTAGTAAAGTAATGACATGCGAAGCTGGTCCGATGAACGTAATTCCCTCTTCCTCCAAACGCTTGACGAAATGTGCATTCTCTGCTAGGAACCCGTATCCTGGGTGGACTGCGTCGCATTCAAGGTCCTTAGCAGCCTGTACAACAGCCTCGATATCAAGGTAAGAATCCAATGGATTTGACCTCATTATTGGATAAGCAATGTCAGCCATTCTAACGGGTAGAGATAATCGGTCTTCTCTGCCGTGAATAATTGCAGCCTCAATACCCATGTCCCTGAGTGTTCTTAGAATCCTCAAAGCGATTTCTCCACGGTTCGCAATTAGCACACGCTTGAATGCCATGTTAGACCCCAAACCTAACTATTCTAAGATGAAAGCGGTTGGTTTGGGTTCGATAAATGCGATTTTTTACGCCGAAAAATGGAAACAAACTACCTTTTTCCGCCGAACTTAGGAACGATTTGCCGTTCTTCTTATAGGATACCCAAACAATTGAACAATATGGCCGACGATGTTGACACGGGAGCATCCACTGTCGAGAGGTTGGCAGGTAGAGACTTGAATCAGGATGGCAAAGTAATCAATTTGGTAATTTGTGGAAACTCTAGATTCTACAATTACGAATGGATTGAAGAACAGCTAGAACAATGGATAAAATGGAATGATTATCCTGATTTGATAATCATCGGAGGAGCCAGTGGAGTTGATTACTTGGTCGAGAGGTGGGCTAACAATCAAGCGATACCAATGGCAATTTTCACCGAAGCTTGGAATGAACCTCGTAGCGGACTCGAGGATTCTGGACGTCCTGAAGCTGCACCTACACTGGGTGACAAAATGCTGGAACATGCTACTCATCTAGTTGCATTCCCTGGGCCGAAATCAAAATGGACTACGATCATGATAAATCGTGCACGAGAAAAAGGAATCCCCGCAGTAGCGGTTCCTACACCATCCGAAGGAGATGCAGATCAGTAGACGTCTCTCAAGTAACGCTTCTGTTCCTTCATCATTGTCTTCTCGATGAAGTGGGTAGCATCTGCTTCAGACATTCCACCGTGCTCAATCGCAATGTCGATTAGCGCACGGTGTACATCCTTTGCCATGTATTGCTTGTCGCCACAGATGTAGAAGTAAGCTCCACGCTCGAACCACTCCCACACTTCTGCTCCGTGCTCTTTGAGCCTATGCTGAACGTAGATTTTCTCTTCTTGGTCTCTTGACCAAGCAGTTGTGAATCTGTACATATGTCCTTCATCTAGCCAATTCTCGATTTCATCCTTGTAATAGAATTCAGTCTTGGAGGATTGGTCTCCAAAGAATAGCCAGTTCTTTCCAGTTCCACCATCGTGGACTCTCTGTTCCATGAATGCACGGAAAGGAGCGATACCTGTTCCCGGCCCCACCATGATAATGTCCGTAGATTTGTCTTCGGGCAGAACGAATGACTTGGTTGGCGACATGAATACACCAACATCTGTCTTGTTTACTTTAACTTCATCAGCCATGTAAATTGTACACAATCCACCTCTGTCTCTACCGTGGTGAGAGTATCTTACAATTCCAACAGTTAACTCGACGAATCCTGGATGAGCATCGTGGCTGCTTGCGATTGAATACAGTCTTGGCTTCAACTTGTCAATCAATTCAATGAACTCTTCAGGAGTGTAACTTACATCGAAGTCATTCAATACATCGATGTAGTCTCGAGACCAGATGTAATCTTCCATTGCATCTGCATCGGTAGCTAGGTTCTCTGCACGACCAGCAGGGTCATCACCAGGGATGGAAGGCAGAAGTTCACTTTCCATGGCCGAATCTCCACTCATCCAATCGGAGCCTTGTCCAGCGACGGATTCTCGGTATCTTTCAATCATCTTTACAGTGATTCTCATTCCATTAGAACTGACTTTTTCAGTTAGCGACTTCACGAATTTCTTGTTGACTCTGTGAATTTCAAAATCCTTCTTCAGTGCTTCCCAAAGTGTTCTCTCGCCATTGTGGGTTGTAACCATGTGATCTTGTGCCCATCCTGCAGTCTCGATTAACAAATCAACAGTGTTAGCAGGATTTTCTGCGAGTACTCCAAGAGCATCCCCTACCTTGTAGTCAAGACCAGAATCGCCCAAATCAAATACAACGTGGCGTGTTTCTTTCCTAGAGCCCTCACCATTTAGGATATAGCACTCAGTTATCTTGGTCATGTATGGGTTTTTTGCGCTCCAATTAGACATAGTAACCAACCGATGTTTGCCCGCACCTGTAAGGGATAGATGAATGTTAGGTGCGATGATGTCTTAGACTTGAAGCACTTGCAGCGAACAATGGTCGATGTTCAGTTGCTCGGAAGTGGCAATGCATTCTTGCCTTCAGGCAGGATGCATTCATTCCTTCTAATCGACAAACACATCATCGTAGACTGTCCTCCGACCGCACTAGCTAGTCTGAGAAATGCTGGTATTAGTCCAGCAGATATCGATACAATTCTGATTACTCATGTTCATGGAGACCATGTCTTCGGTTTCCCGTTCTTCCTCCTAGAGAGAAAATACATCTCCGACAGGGGAGGAGAACGCCCTCTCACTGTAGCTGGTTCCAGTATTGTAAGAGAGAGACTAACAGAACTGTGTAAACTGGCGTATCCTGGCTCTCTAGATGAAATGCTAAACAGCATTGAATGGGTAGACACTCCAAATATCGAAGGATGGAGTATGGAGAGATTCGAAGTCTATCACGAGCCAATGGTAGAGCCTCATGGATGGATGCTGACCAATGACCAGGGTTGGTCCATGCTACATTCAGGTGATTCAGGACCTTGTGAAGAATTGTGGAACAGAATAGCGAAGTGCAGTTTTGCAGTAGTAGAAATGGGAGTTCCAGAATGGGTTGAAACTGATGAGCATCACAAACCAAGTGATATTGTTAGATTAGCAGAAAAGTGTCCCAATACACAATTGATTCTGACCCACACATACATCGATTCTGATTACAAAATTTTGACTAAAGAAGTCCCAGAATTTCCTGAAAATGTGATTCATGGAGAAGATGGCATGCTTTTTGCACTTGATAGTGAAGGTTCAATTTGTTAGAATAAAATGCTATTAAAATAACATTATTTTCTATGTATTTTTTCAGTTTGTTGATTTTCGAGCGAAAATAAGAAATTTGATCTTGAACAAAATCAAATCCAATTCTCAATTTTCCCGTTTCAAATTTATTTTGAACAAAATATTTTTTGAAAAACTGAGTTTTTTCTTCTCGGCGATAAATATTTTTTATTTCGGCGAGCTAGTCAAAATTGTGCGGCACAGTATGTTCTTTTTATAACATAAAGCGTAAAATTATGCTTCCCTTTTTATACCTCCAATTGAAATCGATTTAGTAAGCAAATCTAGGTCTTTACCACCTAGTTCGGGATTAGCCTTATATGGTGGACTCGGACTCCCCGTAGGCATCACGCATGGTGGGGCGCGGGTAGGCAACAAACAAAGCAAAAATGGAGAGGTGTTATTTTTTGACGAGAAATATTTTCGATGGTATTCTCAATCAGAAAACTCTGTTCGTGCAAAAAGAAGTACTGCGCCACACATACCAGCCTGAGACCTTACCACACCGCGACCTTGAAAGAGACCAACTTTCATTCAATCTGGTTGAAGCCTTGAAAGGTCACATACCTTCGAACATGATTCTCTATGGAGTGACTGGTGCAGGTAAAACTGCCGTAACTCGCTATGTATGTGACCAACTTCAGAGCAAGGGTGAATCCATTGGTAGGATGGTTCACCCTGTGATGGTTAATTGTAGACAAATTGACACTCAATACCGAGTCCTATCTCACCTAGGCAATGCGCTTTTAGAGGATTATGAGAGAGAAGAAATCCCGTTCACAGGTTGGCCTACCGATCGGGTATTCTCTGAAGTGGTAAAGAGAATGAATGCTCGCGGCGGAGTATATGTCCTGGTTTTGGATGAAATCGACCATTTGGTAAAGAAAGCCGGTGACGACCTTCTGTACAACCTAACAAACTTGAATGCTGAATTGAAAGATGCTCGGGCTTGTGTAATTGGAATCTCAAACGATTTGAAGTTCACAGATTTCCTAGACCCCAGAGTTAGAAGTCGTCTTGGCCAACAAGACATAGTATTCAATCCATACAATGCTGAACAGTTGCAAGATATTTTGCGCTCTAGAGCTGAAGTTGGAATAAATTCTGATGCAATCGGTGCTGGAGTTATCGAATTGTGTGCGGCACTTGCAGCACAGGAACACGGAGATGCAAGATGTGCTCTTGACTTGCTTCGAGTTTCAACTGAAAAGGCAGAGCAAGAAGGCTTAGACCTAGTAGAGCAAAACCATGTTCGAATAGCACAGGCTCAAATCGAGTCAGACCAAGTTACTCCTGTAATCCGCACACTACCCACTCAACAAAAATTGGTTCTAGCATCTGTCCTAATCAATGAGAAAAATGGGCTAAGAAATATGCAAACTGGTGAAGTGTACCATATCTACAAGCAGGCTTGCACAAATGTAGGACAGCAATTCCTCACATCAAGGAGAGTTTCCGGCATCATCTCGAATCTCGATATGCTCGGATTAATCACTGCGAAGACAATCTCTAGAGGGAGATATGGCCGAAGCAAGGAAATCAATTCATGCATTCCAACTAACATTGACCCTTGCGATGTTATGTCCAAAGCAGAACCTGCTTTGAATGAGGTTTTCTCTGCTAAATATCGCCATCAAACACAGCTTTGAACTGTGAATTGACTGTTTGCTGACTTTGGCAAGACTCTTAACCGCGTCTAAGGTCGCCCAGCCCATGAGCGATGACGGAGATAATGCACAGGGCAATCTGGGCACAATTCTGTTAAATCCATCCAGCACTCTTGCGTCATGGTATTTCTGGCTAGGATTGCTAGGACTAATGCTTGCAGTTCTAAACATAATGGGAATAATTCACCCTACCTATCGCGTCTCTTGGGGAGGCCTTCTGACATTCGAGTACACCAATGATGCATTCGGTAACAAGGACGGTGCTGCTGCATTCGTAGCAAGTGATGCCATATTCATGGCAATTGTTGGAGGAATGACTTTCCTAGGTGCACGAGGACTAATCGGAAACGGCGACCCTGCAGAATGGGCTAAGGGCATTGTAACCAATGATTGGTACTACGATTTACTAGATTTTGAGTCTGGTTGGGCACTTATTTTGGGAACATGGTCTGTGCTTGCAAGCATTGTATTCTACTTCTATTGGGGAATCGCGCACATGGCGTGGATTGACCCTGGAGTATACTCAATAGCCATCGCACTAATGGGAACTGGTCTTGTTTTGCGAATGCTTTCATCTGTTGAATATGAAGAGTGATTTAGTGTCCATTTCGACCTAACAAAGCATCTAGGTATCCTAACAGGATTCCTTGCCATAGTACAAATGACCATGAAATAAGTACGAATGTGGCGTAGGGTTTTCTCTTAGGTAAATCGCTTCTGAAAAATGATATTATCCAAAATAATGGTACTATTGAAATCAATAGTACCTCTCGTGAAAGTGAATAATACAAGGATTCAGGATTGACCTGGTCATAAGAGAGCAGGTTGTTGATGTACTCAAACAATCCAAATCCTCCGAGCATCATCAACGGAATCATCCAAAGAACAATCCAAGACGAACCAATGAAATCATGTCTTATTCCCTTGTATCGACGATGTATTCTAACGTGGGCTCTGGCATCTCTCTTTCTCTTATTCAAGAATCTACGCAGGCCTGTTTCCGGAACGTGATTAACAACCGCCTCTGGCGTGTAGACAATGGTACCTCCTTCCTGAACTAACTTCAGTGAAACCTCCATGTCCTCTGCATGATACCACGAAGGGTCAAACCCGCCAATATCCAATAACTTCTCCCTGTGGAACATAGAACATGGACCGTTAGCTAGTTTGGTACGGCGTGGTCGTGAACGGTACTTTGATTCGATTTCGATAGACCTGATCTTGGAAATTACGTCATCTGAGCGACCGAAAATTGTTCTTCCAGTGACTGCAACTACTTCTTCCCCTCCTCTAGAGTCTGAGGATTCCAACATTCGCTGTATCCAATCCGCTTCTGGCCTTACATCGATATCAGTAATTGCGAACCATTCACCTTTCGATGCCTCTAATGCAGCCATCCTACCCGCCGATAGGCCAAGAGCATCTTGGGTGATGACTGTTACCAAATCATGATTCGACCATTCCTCAGCTTTCTGCTTACCGCCATCAATCGAGCCATCATCTACCAGAATAATTTCCAATGGTGAATGGGTTTGGTTAACTAGAGATTCCATACAACCGTCAATCCATTCAACGCCATCTCTGACGCAAACGGCTACCGAAACCAGAGTCAATCCCTCACCTCAAATCTAGAAAGCAATCCTCTGCATTCTTCCTTGGCGTCCAATGTTGTTATGCGTAAAACAACTCCAGTATTTGGCTGACCATATACGATATTGGTTCCTAGAGGTGCCAGTAAATGGACGATTATCGGGGCCAAGTCTTCTTCTCCTTCGACTTGAATACAAGTTGTTTGGTCATTTTGTAGCGCAGACCGAATTGCATCAATTAAGGATGGAGTAATCTGTCCTGCTGGATTATCGGCGTTAAGCAACACATCAAAATCGCTCAAATTGACTTTCTCATCTAACTCTACGCGCTTGGTCATCCCGTCGATAATTGCAATATCCGCCACTACACCCATCTCTAGCAATGTTGCTACGCAAACATCTCCAACAGCAACGATACCACCTGGTGCAATACTTTCCATTGCTGCGGACATCGCAACTTCTGGTGAATCTTCAGGTCCTGTAAACAAATCTCCGCTAGGCTCTTTCAACTCCGCATCTAATCCTCGGTGGAAGTGATGTGTTTGATTTGACTGCTCCCCGCTCAACCATTGCTTCCCATCACAATCGATCAAACCTGCTCTGATTCTAGAACTAGAGATAATTCCACCTACTTCATCTAAGCTGTGCTGTACCTCAATAATTTCTAGAGGCAGTAATCCATTTGCAAGTCGAATTTCATTAATTCTCTGACAATTTCCCAATGTTTCAGGAGTACAGATGATGCTGTCACAATCTTTGCGACTAGGTGCAGGGCCGTAATTGTCCTCTAGTTCATGGGTTGTGATTCTTTCATCTGCCCATGCGATAATAGCCTCTCTTCTATCTTCAAAGGATTGTAAAATAGGAGATTTTGCCGCCGACATGGCGTCATTTGTGATCCAAACTTCGACCAATTCTGCGGAATCCAGTGCCGCATTAAGTAAAGATTTGTGACCTTGGTGAAATCTGTCGAAAGTGCCGCCAACTAAGCAGCGCTCCAACTTCGCCATGTGCCTAACTGAGTTTGGATGGCTATTCAATGAATCGCAAGAAAGGTGTGCCCCGACCCGTAACAGCCCCTGTCATTGTCTCCTCGGAGGCTTGACCCAGGGTCAGGGCGTCTGTGCAGCCGGTTGGTTGTCTCACTCTCACTCTCTCGTCCAGCGAGGACCCATTACCGACCACATAGTCCATCGGTTTGCATCAGAGGTCATTCCCGAAAGTCACCCTGGTCTTCGTCGATGGCACATGACCGCAATCATTGGTATCACAGTTCATCGGGCAGCACGCCCTCCCTGCGATGTTGCATGTGCGGTCGATATGTTCTCGAGACTCATCATTGTTGAAGCCGTCGGTGTAACTCTATATGGACATCTAAATTGTGTTCGGTTTCAATAGGAATGATTGGAACCGTTTTCTGGAATAACCAGCACGCAAATGGGTGACTTCTGCCTATTGGAGGATTCATCCCTTGCTCAAATGCAGAAATTCCATCCAAAACATCCAGTAGTGAATCTTTGCCGATACCCTCTGGCATGTGGTGAACCAATACAAGTTCGTCCGATTTGAGACCTTGATCCCAAAGTATCGCCGGCCATGGTAAATCAAGCATTGAAAGAGCGGCCCTTCCCATTGAAGATGACAGACATACTGACAACCACGAGGGCGCCTTTAATTTCCACAACGAGTGATGAACGTCTTCCATTATTGCCAACATTCCTTCCCGGTCTAAATTCTGATTCTCAAACAGCATCTTGTGGTGCGTACAAGCTTCAACCAACCGAGAAATTTCAGGCTCGTTCCAATTATGCCTCAATACATCTCCGGCCCTCAATGGCTGACTCAGCCATAAATCGGTAACATCGGGCATTTCCTCAATCCATTCTCTACTGAGTAAAATCGCAGTCGCAACCGATGGCTCAGTGATTCGAGTTGAGAGAGTTGCAAAGGGATTAGCCCTTATCCTCTTAATCAGAATGGACAATGCAGAATCGTCCACTGTGGCTAAATCTGCTAAATCTGAATTGTCAAATTCGCTCAAATTCGCTAAATCCGCCCACTTAGGGTCGAGTATACCTCCAATTCTTCTCCACCTAGCAGAGTGGTTGCTCTCTGTAGTTGCTATCCATGATGCCAAGGGATACTGTGTTTCGTGCTTGTCAGCCCAAACGTCGTCCCCACTTTCTAATTGAATTGCAAGCCAGAGCGCTTCTAACTCGTTTTCAGCGTTTCTAACTGTGACTGATTTGCCACGAACAATCTCTTCAGGCGACTGAGGCGGCGTCCAATCTACAGGCATTTTAGCCTCGTGTGCAACTGAAATTGGTAACCTCAACCTGCCTTGCATCTCGAGATTGAATTTACCTTGTCCATTTCCTGATGTAAGTTTGAATGGTAAATCCAAGTCAACCGATTCTCCGATAATTATTCTGCATCTACTATCGTTGACCAACCTATCAAGGGACTTCACATGACCCCAACGCCAATCGACAACGATAGGCATCTCGCCTTCTTCTAGAGAGAATAGTAATGCTGCTTCTCCACCACGTTCTGAAATGGAACGTGTGTCGATTAAATCGTTGAATTGTTCAGACCATTTTCTTCCAGGGAAATCATTCAACACTTTACGGGTTAGAGAATTTGATGAATTAGATTTAATGTCTGAGACTAATTTGCTGAACCTTTCTTCAATTGACATTGGAGATAATCTGGGATGATTGAGTTTCAACCAATGTCTGAGAATTGCATAAGGCAAATCAGTCAATGGCAAACCTATCAAGTCACCATCGGCAATGACTAGTGCATTATTTCCGATACTATTTGCAATCAATGAGCGATCAATTCTCCTACCTAATTTGGCATGTATCCCGCCTCTGGGAGAGACTAGTGGTCCTGAATTACCTGCGTGGCCAATCGATACTTCGCCATCTCGCAGGGCTTGAGGCAAATCTGGCCAAAATCCAGACGGTAGTGGAGAAAACCAACTCCCCACGCCTAGCGGCCACGGACTGTCCTCATCCAGTAGTCTTGCTCGAACAATTCCGATTACTTTCGGCCTCTCCATCCAAGCGTTCAGTGTCATCGGGCTTGGCTCATTAGGTGCCGTGCTTTTGCGCATAGTTTCGATATCCCACCATACTGGACCATCGCCTCTCTGAACGGCCCAACGCCAATTGTTAGACTCCCCTCCATTTCCATTGGAATCAATGAGAACTCCACTTTCCTCATCCATCGGTCTTTCTGGTAGCCCAAGTAGTGGCCCTGCAGGTCTAGAGGCGTAACCAAGTAGCAGCATCGAGCCTTCTCGGCCAAGTACAATTCCTGCTGCTCCAGGAGGCGGTGGCCACCTTACCAATTCGTTCAACCTAGCTAATCCGTCCGCTTCTAAACGGTTCAATCCCTTAGAGGATAGACGGTATCTCGAACCGCGTAAACTAGCATCATCTCGCACTACGTCGCCCGATTCTCTCAATTGCTTGAGTGCTGCAGATGCGTGAGGTACTCTGATAGATAGAGCGTGAGATACCTCTGTGACTGTCCCACCGCCATCAGCTAGCCAATCCAGAACTCTCCTTTGGTATGTAGATCGAATACGATTACTACGCACCATTGTCACCAATACTGTCGAAATGCTGGCTCCATATGAATATTCTTACTTACATTACATTATTTTGTTACATATTGTTACATATTTCCACTGGAGAATTGAAAATATACACTCGGTTTAACAATGAAACCACTTTTTTGTGCAAAATCTGCGTTAGTTGATGTAACTTCAAGGCCTTCGGGGGGAGAACGGTTATATGGGCTGCTTCGCTCCTCCTGTTTAACGGCCCACCCGAGACCGGGAAACGGTCGGATGACGAAGAGGAGATTGCATATGAAAACAGTAAGAATACGTGAGAAAATCAAGAAGTTCCTGGGTGACCGCCCACGCAACACGGCTGAAATTTTGGAGCACATTAACAGCACCATGAGACACGGCACTACTAGTCAGCAACTCGGAAACGTACTCTCCAAAGACAAGGATATTGTCAAAGTAGGATACATCAAGCGCTCCGGCATTCTATCTGGAGGATATGACATCTGCGAATGGGCAACACGAACTTGGGTTTCAGACAACTGCCCTGATTGGCAAGAAGGACAGCCTCTAATCATTGATGCAGAAGGAAATGTTCAAACCAATGATTTGATCAGACGAAACTGATTACAATGAATTGGATTCGAACCATGACGGATGCAACCGTCTGCATGTTTTGTGGAGGACTAGTCGTTGGCT
>DAGO01000119.1 GCA_002498185.1 Euryarchaeota archaeon UBA10
TCCGCGCTCAGGTTGTTAGGTGCTGAAAGAGCACCGTCTGGTAAAATGCCGCTGGTAGCAGATAGAGATTTGACTGGAGTATACATTCACGAAGCGCTGGGTCACCCCTGCGAAGCCGATTTGGTAGCAGCAGGAGATTCTTGCTTAGAAGGACGCTTGGGAGAAACAATCGGATCAGAAATATGCACTGTGGTCGATGACCCAACAATGCGTGGTGGATACGGCTGTTATCCAATAGATGATGAGGGAGTGGATACTCGTCCAAAGAATCTGATTGTAAATGGTGTACTCACTGAATACCTTAACCACCGTGAGACTGCACACAGATATGACCTAGATCCGAATGGTGGCGCCCGGGCTCAAGATGGATTGCACCACCCACTTGTGAGAATGTCGAATACTGTCATTCAAGGAGGAACTCATCAAGACCTAGATGAATTGATTGAAGATATTGAATTCGGAGTATATGCTTGTGGAAGCAGAGGCGGCCAAGTAGACACCGGTAGAGGCTCGTTCCAATTTGCAGCACAGGAAGCTTGGATTATTGAGAATGGTTCACTATCCCGTCCAGTTCGAGACGTCAGTGTTTCCGGAATGACACTTGAGATTTTGAAGAACGTTGACGGATTGACCCGTGACGCATATCTTGGAGCACCGGGATTCTGTGGCAAAGGTCAGACTGTACCTGTTGGAGACGGTGGACCATTGATGCGAATTAAGGAAGCACTGGTGGGATGATATGATTCCTGATGATGCAGTTGAGCGTTTGATGGATTCAGCGCAAAAGATAGGGGTTGCTTGTGAAAGTGCTGGCATTGCAGAATGGGAAATTTTCGCGTCCCAAGGATATGGAAATTCTCTAGACATTGAAGCTGGAAAGATATCAATGGCGTCGGGCGGCGGTGAAGGCGGATTCGGAATCAGGATAGTAGAAGACGGCAGATATGGATTCGCACATCTTGTAGACCCCTCGTCAGCAGAAAGAGCAATTCAGCAAGCACTTTCCATTGCAAGAAAATCACCTTCTATCGAAGGTTTTGAATTACCTGGAAATCAATCCGCATCCACTGTATCTGGGATGAAAGATAAGGCAATCTTAGATATGGGTCCAGAGGATTTACTAGAACAAGGTGACCAAGTACTTACTAGAGTTACAGAATTGGATTCAAGAGCAGTTGCAGTCGGCGGCGGAATTGGTGTTGGTGCTGGAGCAGGTGCGATTGTAACGAGCTCAGGAATTGAAAGTGGTGGATTGTACACTTCGCACGGAGTTGGAATCCATGTCTCGATTGATGAGGACGACCATTTAACTTCTTCATACGAGGGGGAATCTTCTCGAGGCTTACTCAAAGATTTGACAGCCTGTGTGGACAAAGCCGTCCACTGGTCTCAAATTACAAGACAAAAGATAGATGGTGGAGACACTGAAGATTGCCCTGTTCTGATGACTTCTGACGGTTTTTCGCCTTTATTCTCAGTCGTAGTTCCTTCTGCAATCAAAGGAGAAAGATTGGCACGAGGTGAATCTTTCTGGTCTGGAAAGATGAATGAAATTGTCATGGCAGACCACCTCTCTTTGGTCGATGATGGGTTGATGGAAGGCGGAATGTCTTCTGGCTCTCGTGATGATGAGGGTGTTCCAAGCCAGACTCAAACAGTTGTGGATGCTGGTAGATTGACTGGAGAGTTGTGGTCGACTAGAGATGCAGCTAAATTGGTGTCAGAAGGTAAGGTTTCCGAGGCCCAGACAACGGGTTCCGCATCCAGAGGCGGGCATACAGCCCCACCGATATGTGGTTGTAGCGATCTGATTCTGTCCTCCAATTCCAAGACTCATTCCAGAGATAGACTAGTTGAGGAAATGGAAGAAGGTTACATTGTGCACAGCGTTATGGGTGCACATACAGCTAATCCAACCAGCGGTGATTTTTCGGTAACTACTTCAACAATCTTGCGAGTTGAAGGTGGAGAGATAATCGGCGCACTTTCACAGGCAGGATTCTCTGGAAATATGGCCAAAGCACTTTCTGGAAGAGTAATTCTTGGAGATACCTCAAAACGCAAGGGTTCATACAGCACCGGCTCAATGCATGTCCCAGATGTTCTGATGTTGGACGGTTTGAGGATTAATCCTGCTTGATAGATTCACATTCATTAGTTTGCGAATCTGGCAGACATCTTCAAGAACCGTCTCCATTGAACATTCAACTCCACGGAGGTGAAAGGGAGTGTCAACAAAACTCAACCAACCAGCACGAAAGCCCGAACACCCGTCCTATGACGGGCCAGAAATTGAATTGGACCGTCGAGGTGTTTCTAATGTCTGACTATGAAGCACATGTTTCGGAAGTCATCAAGCAAGTTCCAGAAGCGGACCCTGAAAAGGTCGCAGAAGCCTTTGCAAGATATGAGAAGGATTTCCTAATTCCTCCTGAAGATGCTATGCGCTCTGTTCTACGTCGTTTCCAATCAGATACTGGCGCACCAGTGCAATCCAATCAACAATCATCTGCCTCTCAAAGACAATCATTGCCAATAAAGAAGGTAGAGAGACTATCTGACTTATCTGCAGATGATCGTAATGTCGAAATTGAAGTGGAAATAGTTACTCACAATCCCAGAACTACGATGGTTCGCGGTGAAGAAAAAATAGTACCATATGGTTTGATTGAAGACCAACCTTGGTCGGAAGGTGGAAATCGCACTAGATGGGAATACAAGGATTGGGGAAACAATCCAAACATTGCACCAGGTGCAGTCGTACGCCTTGAAGGAGTTTCAGTTAACGAATACCAAGGAAGAATGAGTATCAATGTGAACCAAGCTAGTAGGGTAGTGGTCCTGAGAGAGGGTGTGCGTACAATAACAACACCAGGAGAACCTGTTGATATTAACTCAATAAAATCTGAGGGTTCTGTAACGGTAGTTGGTAGATTGCTTGCATCTCGTAAAGATGTTATCCATCGCAAAGATGGCTCTGGTTCTATAGACGTAGTTAGAGGTAGAGTTGCGGATGATAGCGGTGCTATTGGGTTCTTATCTTGGGAACCATTCGAACATGAGATTGGGTCATTATTGAAAATAGAAAATGCCCAAATTAGGGTATTCAGAGATACTCCTGAAATCAATATTGGAAGTTCTTCCAAAATTGAGATATTCCATGATTCAAATTTCGCGTCTGCCGAAGATTTAGTTGCTCGCTCAGTAAGTCGAATCGAAGACCTAAGAGACGGGTCAAGAGATGTGGAAATCGTCTTGGAAATCCAGAAGATGATTAAGCGTGATTTCCAAGGTAGAGATGGTGAAGCAAAGAGCGTTTGGTCTGGTGATGTTGCCGACCCAACGGGTAAATGCCGTTGTTCAATCTGGTCCGAGCCTCCGTTTGATTTCGAATCAACACCTGTGGTTGTAAGACTCAAAGGAGTCAGAGTAAGGGCTTGGCAAGGAATCCCTGACATTACAGTCGACAATGAATCACAGATAGAAGTCTTAGCAGCAGCGCCTTGGGGTGACGATATCGACCTAGCAAACAATGTCGTTGATGTGGAGCTCAAGGACTTGTCATCTGGTGCTAGCAGAGTTGGGATTTCTACCACTGGCACTGTGATTTCAATTAGAGAAGATTCCGGGATAATCAGTAGATGTAGCGAATGTCGTAGAGTTCTAAGGGATGGGCAATGTTCACTTGCTTCATGCTCATCTTATGAGGGAGTTGATGACGTAAGACTACGAATGGTTCTGGATGACGGCAAATCTACAATTTCGTTAATTGTCAATAAATCAGCATCTGAATCATTGATCGGAATGAAGCAAGACAAAATATCGTCGCACATTGTTGAAAATGGAACAATGGCCTTTGTCCAAGAACTTAGAGAATTATTACTTGGAAAGAAGTTGAAGGCGAATGGTAGGACTATTGTCGATGAGCAAGGAGCGATGTTACTATCTGATGAAGTGGAATTGGTCGAGGTAGATTCGGTTCTTGCTGCAACCGAATTAAGAGCAAAGTGGGGGGTGATTTGATGCAGCCAGCAAGAAGAGCAAGAAGACAGCCTGCCTGGCATATGCTAGCCTCAGAGTTTAGCGATTCCACATTGAGTCAACAAGGTTCTGGAGAATTTGATCCACTATTTGTGATAACTAAACTTGGAGCGAAAGTGAACCGCGTGGTAGTTGCTGGTATGCTCGAGAGGTTAGACCCACGAGAAACCTCCAATGGCTCTACTCTATGGCAGGGTCAATTGAGGGACCCATCTGGTTTGCATTTCTTTTCAGTAGGAGATTATGCACCTGAGTCTATGAGAGAATTAACCATTCAATTATCTTCGAGAATTGAAGGTGGTGAAACAATCATGATTTTGATGACAGCAAAAGCACGTTATTTCCAAAATGATGAAGGCGCAGTCTATACAAGTTTGAGGCCAGAAGAAGCAGCTGTAATTACTCGAGAAAGCTATCGAAACTGGCTTGTTGAAGCATCTGAAGGTATGCTTGAGAGAATTGACATGCACGAAAAATCCTCATCGCTAGAGAAAAACTCGGAAGCATTAGCAGCCGGAGGAATCCCAGAAGAGATGCGTGAAGGCATCCTTCTTGCTAACGAGCATTATGGAGAAATCGATTTGGAGACATATCGACTCAATATCATGAATTCACTGGATATCGCTGAAGATAAGGTTCCTTCAATGTCGAAACCAGCGGTCCCTCAATCTCAGAAGAGTCTAGATGTCGAAGAGACTGAGTCCTCTACAGAAGAGGAAAGCAGCGCTGAAGGAGAGGTTGATTTGAAGAAAGTATTACTTGATTTAATCTCCAGATTAGATCAAGGAGAAGGCGTTGATTTCGATACACTACTCTCTAATGCTGCCGCTCGAGGCCATGATAGGGATGCTTCTGAATCATCTTTGGATGAATTAACTGAGGAAGGCTCTGTTCATGAGCCGCGCTTTGGATGGTTTAAGATTACGAATTGAGTTGAATACTCCAACAGGTTCAAGTCCCATTCGCGTTCTCATTGGTTCACAGGTGAGCCTATGGCAGGAACAGATTTCTTTATTCGCCCCGCAAGCGGTACATCAAGTTCAGACTGGTTGAGATTACCTAACGCAGATATTAGCGTAGCAATAACTCGTAGAATTACTCGAACAGTACTGCATGGTGGCGAGGGCGATGACTTAGTTGATGAAGGAGCCGAATCAGCTATCTACACGGTACGTGGCGAAATGGATTTTGAAGAATACAAAAAAATCCTGAAAATGTTCCGCTCTGGCCAACCATATATTCACGACCCGTTCGAAGAAAGAGATGTAAAATGTGTATTTGGTAAAATCGAATACGACGGTTCAGAGAAAATTTACCGTTTCGAGTTGATTGAAGATATACGCTGAGGTGATTGAATGCGTTCATTAGATGAGTCCAGAGAAGTTCTGTATGTAATCAGAACTTTGGATGTTCTAATGGGCTCAGGAGTAGGATTAGAAGCAGCAATCCATTCTATTTCCCAAGGCGGATATGGTATTATTTCCAAGGACTTTGCCGATTTGATGGATAACATCAACAAAGGCCGTCCATTAGAAAAAGAACTTCGTGCATTGCTCAAAAAAGCAGAGACTGATGGCTACAAAAGGGTCATCAATACCATGCTCAACAACGTGACTCAAAACACCGACATCATTGAGACTCTAAGGAAACAAGGAGAAAGGATGGAAGAAAGTCGAACAGAGAATGTAAAAGAATACATCGAAGAATTAGGCGGTGTTCCAGAAACACTACTGTCTATTGGAATGATTGGGCCAATCATTCTTTCAATACTCGGAATCGCACCTCAATTGATGGAAGATGCGGAGGAATTGTTCGGTCCTATGGACCAAGGGATGATTATGAGCATTGTAAATGTAGGACTATTCTTGACTTTGCTAGGTATGGCAATGATTGGGCTAAAAGCCCACACTAAAGACCCGGGGTTGTGATCTATGTTATTCGGAATCCTGGAGATGTTTAGAAATGACCCGTTGTTACTTTTCATCATCACATTAGGTGTAGCATGCGCGATAGGAGGGATTCCTCCAATCCTAGAAAGAGTCAGAAGAAGAAGTATCGAGAACGATTTACCTGCGATGCTTGAAGCACTATCCGATTCTCTTGGCGCTGGACTTGGTCTCCAACAAGCTATGATGGCTGAGGCTGATAGAAACACAGGAACTCTAGGTAAGTTACTGAAAGAAACACTATCTGAAAGCCATGCATCTTCATTTGATTCAGCTCTTGCGAACTTTGCAACTAAATCTCGCTCCTCACAGGTTCAGAGAGTTATGCACTTGATGTCTACCGCTATAGAACAAGACGCTCCTTTACAAAATATCCTTGCTGATATGTCTAGAGACTATGAGAGATTGAATGATTTGATGAATCGCAGAGAGTCTGATTTGATGGGTAGGTCGATTCTGATTATCATGTTCGTATCAGTTGGTTTGCCATTCCTGATTGCATTTATTGTCGGTCTATTCGCACCTAGAACCCAAGGGTTTCAACTTGATTCTTTCAACTCTTCATTCACACTATTCTTTGGAGCAGCCTCGCTTGTAGCCATTGCAGTTAGCGGTAGAATGCTTGGCAGGATGCGTTCAGCATTGTGGTGGGCTCCACTCTGGATGGCTGTTTCGATGTCGATTTATCACGTAGGAGTCTTAGTAATTGGAGGTTAGAATATGGAAAAAATTCTCGAGCAATATGGAAGAGTAACAGTTTACATGGAGTCAAACCACCCTTCTCCAATGTATCACGTAGACGGTGGAGTAGAACCCAACCCTTACGGCAATCTAGCTGTACTTCTAGAAGATGATAATCTGGAAGAAGTGATGTATAACGGAGGTGCACAATGCGTAAAAGTTGCCCACAGGGACCATGGAATGTGTAGAACAAATGTTTGGGTAGATGACCAACAAGGAATTGAAATCGCCAAGAATATTGCAGCATTTACTTCAGTTCCACTCGGAGATGGCCCAGGAATGGTTCCGATTTTCGATGGTAGATTGCCAGATGGTAGCCGTGTAAACGGAACAATACCACCTGTTTCACCAGACGGACCAACTCTAACGATTCGTAAATTCCGTGAAGACCCTCTGACAATGATTGATTTGATCAAATTCGGAACAGTAAATGTGCGCTTAGCGGCAATGATGTGGGTTTGGATTGAAGGATTAGATAGCAGGCCTGCAAACTTCGTTATTGCAGGAGGAACAGGTTCTGGTAAAACTACGACATTGAATTGCTTAGGAATGTATATCCCATGGCACAAGCGTTTGTTGACTGTAGAAGATACTGCTGAATTGCAAGTCTACCACGACCACTGGCTGCGAATGGAAACTCGCCGAGAAAGGCCGGACGGAACTCCTGAAGTTGACATGAACGATTGTCTAAAATCAAGCCTGAGAATGCGCCCTGACAGAATCATTGTGGGTGAAGTCCGTTCCAGTGAGGCTGCAACCTTGCTAACCGCTATGAATACTGGCCACGACGGCTCCTTCGGTTCTTTGCACGCAAATACTGCTATGGAGACAATTACAAGGATGATTAACCCTCCAATGAATGTCCCTCCAATCATGCTTACAGGACTTGATTTGATTATCATCCAAGCTAGATTGTATGTTAATGGAAAAACCGCTAGAAAAATCACTGAGGTCGCTGAAGTTGCAGGAATGGAAGGTGACAAACCACGTCTAAATGCAATATGGAAATACAATGCAGCGACTGATCAAATCGAAGAGACTGGAATTCCTTCTAAGATGAGAGAGACCATTTGTACTGCCGCAGGAATCACTCCTGCTCAGTTCGAACAGCATGTCAAGCAGCGAGAGCAAATTCTAGCAGACTTATTGAATAGAGATATTCGTGATATTGATACTGTTACCAAGGTTATCCAAGGTTTCTATGCATCTCGTTAATCGTGAGAAAGCTTCAATCTAGCAAGCAAGTCATCGACTCCATCGATTCTTTCTCGCATGGTTGTGACTCTTTGAGCAGCATCTGCTACAGATTCAGCCAACTCCATTTCCTCATCAGCATCTTCTTCCTTATCGCTTGCTTTGAATTGCTGAGCCAATCTCTTCAAGTCGGTTATTATTGAATCAACTTCAGTATCGCTTACTTTGATTCCAGGTGCTAATCTAGGGATTTCGCTAGGCGCAATGTGTCCTAACTCTGCACCTATAACTCCTGCAGCAGCCACAATTCTTGGTCGCAGTTCAGCATTGTTAACTTCATATCCCTTCTTTTCAAGGAATCTGATTACGAGTGTTTGTTGTGTATCTCCATACGCCCCGTCGGATTTGTCAAGTATTGCTTCGACTAGTTGTTCAAATCCATCGATATTT
>DAGO01000130.1:0-5554 GCA_002498185.1 Euryarchaeota archaeon UBA10
GAACCAGAACAAGTGCTGGAACAGTAATGGGTCTCCACCTGCTGTGAAGAAGGTAGTACCTATCGTTGAATCGAATAGCAGGAAGAAGATACCGATAATGAACGCAGGTAGGCTCACGTACAGCATGAATACGCTGATTAGAACAGACCAAGTGAACAGTGGCATCTTCATCCAGCCAACACCCTTTGCACGCATGGTGAATGTAGTGGTGACGAAGTTAACACCGGATAGTGTAGATGACGCACCCAGTAATGCAATACCTGCGATGAAAGCAATAGTTCCAGGGTTCGGTCCTCCTGCGTGCCCGGTTAGGCTAGAGTATGGTGGATACATAACCCAAGTAATGTCAGCCGCTTCACCGCTCCATATACCAGTAAAGATTAGAGGAGCAGCAGCTACAATTATCCAGAATCCAAGTGCGTTGATTCTTGGGAATGCAAGATCCTTAGCACCAATCTGTAGCGGTAAGATGTAGTTCATGAATCCTGCAATCATTGGCATTGCTGCAAGGAAAATCATAGTCGTACCGTGTAGTGTGAAGAACGAGTTGTATTCCGCTTGAGTTAGGAAATCGTTCTCAGGGAACATCAACTGGATACGGAATAATAGCGCCAGCAATCCTCCAACAAGGAAGAAGAAGAATCCGTACAAGAAGTAGAGAATACCAACTTGCTTGTGGTCAGTTGTGGTTAACCATGGCTTGAGGTAAGCCCAGAAGTTACCGATTGAGAAGTTGTCAGGGTTGCGTGTGTAGAATACCCACATGCTTCCGATTAGGATTAGTCCAAGTGCCAATCCGATGACAGTCATCAGGATAGTAAGTGCTTCAGCGCTAGGTGCACTTGGGTTAGCATTGATTCCTGGAACATCAAATTCGAGTTTGTTCCATTGGTCTTCGCCAGATGCGTCAGCAGCACCGTTTCCATTTACAGCGTTTCCAAAGATTAGGAAGCTGGCAATAGCGGTGTCATCAGCAGGAGCAGTCCACTTGAACTCCCAAGTTCTGCGATCGTTAATCTCTAAATTATGAGTTAATCCTCCATCCATTTCAGATGCAGTATTTCCATCAATGTCTGGTACAGACTCTAGAACACCACCGCCGGTTAGAATCATGCTGAATCCACCGTTTTGGTCAGGGTTTTCGACAGGGACGTTGTCGTTGGTAATTGTTAATGTAAACAGGTACTCTTCAGATGCGTTGAATACATCAGGAAGGCCGTCGACGGTAATTACAGTGTTTGAGGTCATTCCTCCGTGGCAACCACATCCACCTTCTGTCACTATACCTGTTTGGCGGGCTTCAAATGAAGTGGTTGAAGCGAGAGCGACCAAAAGAATCGCTAGTACTGCAATGCTTCTTCCCTTCATTGTCTCAACTCCTCATGTTCGAAGTAGACTCCAAAGTCGGCATCGCAAGTCATACCTTCTCTAGCAACGACTTCGACTTGGCCGTACATTAGCGAGTGCTCTTTACCACAGTATTCGGCACACTTGATTGGGAATACGCCAGCTTCATTGGGCTGAACATACATCCAAGTTCCAGAGTCAAGACCAGGAACTGCATCTTCCTTCATACCCCATTCTTGTAACCAGAATGCGTGCTGAACACCTTGGTAGGTGTTAGTAGGGTCGAAGTTTGATTCTCTTAGAGGATTCATTGAGAAGATGTTGAAGAGAACATTCTCATCACACGGAATGATTAGATTACCGCTCATTTTGTAGCTGTATAACTCTCTGCCATCATCATCGACGATTCTATCTGGGATGTGTTGCCATCGGTGAACGACGTTTCCTTCAGCGTCTTGAATTTCAACGCTGTGTGGAACAGCAGCGTCGAACATAATATCCATTGTAGTATTATTTGCCAAATCTAGTGTTTCTGAGAATTCAGTAATCTTCCTAGTATCGTCAATATTGATTTCCATGATTGACCATTTTGCTTCTGCAGTTGCGGCGCCCGGGCCAGCATCAATAGTCAAACCAGTGATATTGTCCCAAGTAACATCATGTCCAGTACCCATGTCTTCCCACGTTAGATTATCCTGGTAGTAGAAATCCCAATACCATTGAAGTCCATTCACTTCAACGGTGAATGTTTCCTCTTCCTGAAGATTCTGAACTTCACCCCAAACGATGTTCATGGAACCGAACGCGAGAATTGTTACCCAAACGACCAGAATTGTAGGTCCTACGAACCACGCCAACTCAAGATCGAAGTTGTGGCGCTCCTTAGGGAAGGTGCCAACTTTCAGTTCTTCTTTGCCCGCTGGCTCAATGCCGTCTCTGTAGCGCAGTACAGCGATTAGGAGCCATGCGAATGTGAACAATCCTACCACGATAGACCAGAAAAGAAACTTATCGTACAGAATATTGAACACTGTGTATTCGTCAGGCCATAACTCACGCGAAGCGCCCATGTTCCGACGGGTCAGATGGCCGTATTAATTGATTGCGTATAGACGACATTTTATCTAGGAAGATTTGTTATGATAAGTGGACCATGCATAACATAATGGGCGTGGAGTCCTCCATCCAATCCACCCTTTCTGGAGAGGTGCTGATCGACATAGAAGTTCAGCCCGCATCCTCGCGCCAGGGGATAGTCGGATTCAATGAATGGAGAAACAGAATTCAAGTCGCTGTCAGAGCTGAAGCCAAGAAAGGACAGGCCAACCATGCTGTGTGCAATGTTCTTTCGAAGATATTTTCAAGCCCCGTCTCAGTAGTTTCGGGCCATACTGCAAGAGCCAAGAAGGTACAGGTTGCCAATCTCTCTTCTGCGCAAATCATCACCGTTCTGGAGGGATTTATTGAATCGTGAACAGAGGTATGCTTTGGCACATAGAGCCCTCGAATCCTGTATCGAGGAAAATGCCGAAGGCAAAGTGATTTTGGTTGAAGGTAAGCGCGATGAAGTTGCACTTAGAGACCTAGGCTTCACTGGTCCGATAGAGAAATTGAATCGAGGATGGACAGTAGACAGAGTGGTTGTATACATCGTTGAAAATTATGGAAGTTGTATTGTATTGATGGATTGGGATAGAACCGGAGGAAGACTCCAAAGAAGACTCATGGATTCGATGACTAGTCTCGATATCAAGCCGTGCGATGAATTACGCAGAGCACTATCTAAGGCAATGAAGCCCGATACCATGTGTGTAGAGGATTTACCTTCATTCCTCGGGCAGGCAGACGCCTGATTCTTTTACGGTGTTCAAAACAACGTGAGTGTAAGATCTAGTAATTCCTTTCAGAGTGAAAACGGTCTTGGTTAGGTCGTCTAAATCTTCACGATTTTTGACGCGCGCTAGAACCATTGAATCCCAATCGCCAGTAACATCATACACTGCAAACACTCTTTGGTCTGCGGAAATGTGCTTTTGCACATCCATGATTTTTCCTTTCTCAATGCATAGTCCAGCCATGACGGTCATACTCCAGCCAACCGAATCAGCATTCAATACAGGCGCATATCCTTGAATGACTCCTTCCGATTCCAGCTTGCGCAGCCTGTTCGTGATTGTACCTTGGGCAACACCTACTTTTTGCGCAAGTTGTCTGTGAGATAGACGAGCATCTTCACACAGAGCATCAACAATTGCTCGGTCTACGGAATCCAAAGCCATATTTCGAAACGAAAGGCTCTCTGTATTCAATCATTCGACAGTTTCTCTGGAAGATTCAAATCGAGAACCCAATCTCCTAATTGGTCTACCTTTACCGCTAGGCTCATTGAGAAATCACCACTTCCTGTAACTCTTAATTTTCCTTCATGGGTGGTGTTTGCTGCGATGGTTTGTTTTTTGATTCTACCATTTGCTCTCCATCCATCCTTCATCGTAAGCTCACCAATGTCGAGAGAATAACCGGTAATCAATCTGTATTCGATGGCTCCATCTTCGCTCGACCAGGATCCTTCTAGTCGTGGGAGGCCTTTCTCTCGCTTCTTTTCTGCGACTACAACGAACCCAATACATGCTATCAACAGCAGTAATAGAACGGCTGGAGTTAGAATTGAACCTTGGTCTACAGATTGCCAATATGTTGGCATCTTCGACCTCTGAATAGAAAGTACGCGATTGGAATTATCTCCTTCAAAGCCACCAGTCATTACGAGGATAACCTCGTACTTGTCGGCAAAACTTGCATCTCCAATATCGATTCCTGCGCCGACTAAATGGTCACGACTGATTGTTTCATTCCATTCATTTGTTGTATTATTTGAGAATAAGAATGATGATGAAGGCGCCCAATCTCTGACCAAGTTTGGGACTTCGCGACCCTTCGAGTCAATGGCGTTGGTTTCGATGATGAATACGTGTAATTGTGTAGCGCCGTTCAGCGTCTCTGGATTTGTCCAGGTGGCTGTAATGTTCAGTAATTCTACTTCCGATGAACCAATCAATTGTATTGTCCAATCAATTTCGACTTCATTCTGTTTGATTTCAGATTTGATATCCGAAATATTCTCCGGATAACCATCTATTGCAACGGCAGGAGTTTGCTCAAAACTGTGGTACATCAGCCTAGAATTAGCATCATCATCCGGCAAGCCCCCTCCTTCTTCATCAGCACCAGTGCGCCAATGAAGCAGAGTGATTTCTCCATCTCTATCCATTTGTGCAAGTTCCTCAACCTTGTTTTCGTCATCAGCACCGTGGAACCATTCTACTAAGATAGGGGCATCATCTTGACTCGAGTACTTCGCTTCCGAGTATATTGACAAATCAGATACTGCAGCTGCTAAAGGAGTTAGTAGTAAGACGACGAGGATAGCAAATGCTCTCATTCTTCCTCCTCCTCAAACTCAATTCCTAGTTTTAGTCGAAGAACCTCTCGCTCTTTTTCATCTATCATCAATGAAACTCTGGCCGCAACCCACGCCGGCATCAAGTGTTCTCCACACCTTAGAATGAAAGAACCGCGCTCGATGGGAACTGGGAAATCCTCGCGCATCGGTGCATTTCCTTTCAGTAATGAAATCATAGTCTCGCTATCGATTTCTACAACTCCATTATTCAGGCGAGTCCTGAGTAACTCTAGAGATTCCTGCCTCGTTCTCCAAATTCCTTTGTTATCGGTGAATGTTGGTTGGCCAACGTGAATGATTCTCAATGGATGGAAATCATTCCCGGGCCAGTAGTCTCCTTTGTTGTTGAAAACAATGGGTTCGAATAATCGTTCATGCACCATTTTGTTGGACAGGTTAACTCTTTTTCCTCTTTGCCACCAAGCGAAATCATCCTTGTTCAAGCCCCATATTGAACAGATTTCATCCACCGTTTCTTCTGATGCAGGAATAGTAGTGTGCTTGTTCTTTCTTTTGCGAGTCAATTCTTCGGGTTCACGATTCAATTGGCGCTTCAAAATCATCGACCTAGCGATGCCTTCAGGTGTTCTTTCAGCTACGTGCTCGAATAATGCAACATAGAATCCTCCAGTGTCGTTATCGTGTTGGTGAACTCTAATCGTGTGTGACAGTTCAGGTGCTTCCATGCCTCGCTGGCTTGGGTTGAGCATATTCTCAGCCAAGCCAGGAAGCCGAGGTATTTCT
>DAGO01000130.1:5987-6391 GCA_002498185.1 Euryarchaeota archaeon UBA10
GGGCATCTTTGCAAAATATCGCACACAACAGCCTCGTTTTCAATTGGGTCGAGTGAGCAAGTGGAATACACCATTCGCCCACCAGGTCGCAATAATTGTGCAGCTCTAAACGCAATGTCAGACTGTAATTGGAATAGACTGCGTCCTACCTTTGGTGTCCATGAACGCCATAATTCTCGATTCTTTCTCGTGGTCGCAGTCCCACTGCATGGAGCATCGACAACCACTCCATCCACACCGGGCTTTGGCATCCTGCCGATGTGCCTTCCATCATGTTGCATGATTAGCATGTTGCTGATTCCTAGTCTTCCTCGATTGGATGCAAGCAGATTCAGTCGCCCGGATGATGGCTCATTAGCAAGCACCACTCCATTTGGAATTGCTTCAGATAGTTGCGTTGCCTT
>DAGO01000130.1:6812-7646 GCA_002498185.1 Euryarchaeota archaeon UBA10
GTCTCGTGGAGTAAAGCCATGATTTTCTTGGCTTCATCACTCGGATAGTCACTTTTTGAGAATGGCATGACCCAAGATTCACAAGCGGTCATCCAAGGGATTTTCTTCCCGCCAATTGACTCCAACATCTCTCTTGTCCAATCCATATCGTGCCTTCTTGGAGTAAGGCGACATGTCATGGGAAGAGGCGATGATGCAAACGGAAGCCACTGCTCGACATCAATGCCCAAGCTACGGGACAAACCAGACAATGGGGTACTGGCCAACTCCTCGAGTAGGGGCTCGTCGGCTGGTCGCACCATGGTGCGGGGTCAGGTCTCTCACTCTTGTTGCTTGTGCAAGTCTAATGGGTCAGTTGTATGTGGGAGGGTCATGGCAGAAACGATGGCGACCCTCGCCCTGCTTTCTGCTCTAGCCATGTTTATCTCACCAATATTCGAGAAAGGAAAGTTTCTAGCTAGCATTACAGTTGTACTATCTTTGACCGCATTTATTCTTTCACCAATCGAATCTATTCAACAAACTGGAGGCATGGCTCTAGTTATCGTTGCAGTAATGTGTGCAATGATTCAGTACCACATTAACCAAGGGTGTCACAAGAAATACTTCAACGGATTTGGCGGGGGAATTACATTCGTTTTGTTACTCACAATGTATCCTGAAGGTGGAGTAAAGGAGACAATTCATACCTTCACATTCACAGAGAATCTCCTGGCAATTATCGAGTCAATCATCATCGGAGTGCTACTAGCACAGTTATTACACAATTCATATTCATTCAATGAGAAGAATAGTGTTGGAATTATTATCATTCTTGCAATCCTTTCAATCGGC
>DAGO01000130.1:7952-8185 GCA_002498185.1 Euryarchaeota archaeon UBA10
CTTGCAATCCTTTCAATCGGCTCTGATTTATTGGATAGTGGCGACCTTCTCGTAGTGATTATCTCGATGCTATTTGTTGGGTTCTTACCATTCCTCGAGGACAAAATCAGTCCCAAGATTGGAAGCGGAAATGGTAGGGCAAATGCGCTGGCAATTTCAACTCTAATCGGTATAATTCTAATCTTCGCAACCACCTATGCTTTGGTATCTAATGTCAATAGAATTGGTGATGG
>DAGO01000130.1:8557-9230 GCA_002498185.1 Euryarchaeota archaeon UBA10
GGTTTGATTGGAATGTTACTTCCATTGCTAGGCTTTGATGCTCATCCGCGCCCTGAGGCGTGGGGTTGGAGATTTGGAATTTCAATCAGTCCGATGATTATCTGTCTCCAGACCGATTTGACGAGCAATATTTTGCTAGGAATTTCACTAGCTTTACTAATCTCAATTAGTTCACCTTTGGTGCTTGAGAAAGGTAGTCGAAAAGCAGCGTAAAGAATGGGAAGTCCCCCCAACTCTTATGAATGGATAAAATTCGATTGCGATTTGGAGAAGTAATTCTCTAGGGATGGGGATCCAGATGGGAAGAGCATTTAGAGAAGGCGTAAGCCAAGATAGCAAGGTCAGAATGAGAGTCAAGAAACGCTCATGGAGGCCTTTAGCAGATTTACAAGGACTTAGCGGTAGAACAAGAACCATTGGCGACGAAATGGGACCATTGGTCGACGTTCCTGCTATGGTTAGAATCGAAGATGAGAAGTGGATTTTTGAGCGAATTAGCCAAGAGACACTAACTCACCTAACTCACAGATTAGTAGTCCATGAAGTCGAGGGACCTAGAACACTAGGTGCTACATTGGATCTAGAAACTGCAATGCAAGTTGCACAAGGAATGGCTAGAACTGAAGGTTCTGTTGTTTTGATTGAACCACTAAGGTAATCAGAACATATCCAT
>DAGO01000130.1:9602-10158 GCA_002498185.1 Euryarchaeota archaeon UBA10
CATGCAAGGTATATCTGTCTTGGAGTGATTTTCCAAGCGTCTTCCGATTCTTCATCGAAGTATCGAATTAGACCTGCAGCCTGCTGAATGCCGCCGCCGTCTTTCTTTGCCATGTGACCGCCGACAATTATCCCCTTTATCAACGCGACGCGCGGTGATTATTCCTCTTCAGAAGACAAATCGACGAACGGAATCGCCTCATCATCAATCTTCAAAACCATCCCATCCGGACTGACATCTTCTACTTCTACATCGATAGATTCAGCTTCAATTCGTGCCAGTGCACGCAAGACAGCGGGCGCATTGTCGTCTGCGAGAGCGTTCCTAGCAATCTCGATGTCTTCGCAATCTCCTTTGGCAAGCAGAGTAGTTTCAATCAATTCGCTCAAATCGTCGCGCGCTCTTTCAATATGCGCCATCCAACACTCTTGGTTATCATTCGTACTGCTAACCTTCGAACTGAATTTTCCTCTGCGAGAAAACTCCCATGGTTTGTGAGGTAGAGAGGCAACTAAGTCGAATACAATCCGCGCTCTCTCACTCAATGGCCCTTCTA
>DAGO01000130.1:10587-11609 GCA_002498185.1 Euryarchaeota archaeon UBA10
TCAAAACTCGGCTTCTTGTCCATGACTGGAGTGCTGGCTCCTTGCATCACTTTGAGCAATGTTTGTGCTACATCGCCAAGATATACAGTGGCAATATTTGCAGGATGTGCCTTAGGACGGAGGTATCCTTCCATATCGTAACCGTGAGTCGGCCCAGCATCTCTCACCTGAGCATAAAGAGTTGAAGATAGCGCCTCCAACCTCTCTTGCATAATTCGCTCACACCAGCCTTTAGACTTAATTTTCCCCCTTCGAAAAGAGAAGGGTTCATCATATGGCTGCCTCATGCATAGATTAGGTGAAGATATGGCCGCTAAGCCGAAGAAGGACCCTCTCGCTGCTCTAATGGCATTGCCAGGAGTAGGAAAAGCAACAGCACAGAAACTCAGCGATGCAGGAATTAAATCCCCTGCAGGAATAAACAAAGCGGGCTCAAAAGGACTCGCTAAAGCAGGTTTGAGCGCAGCAATTTCCAAGAAATTGTTAGCAGCAGTCGCAAAGAAAGGTGCAGCAAAAGCTGCTTCCAAAGCGAAATCAACCGCTAAGAAAACCACAACTAAGGCAAAGTCCACTGCTAAGAAAGCAGCATCTAAGACAAAGGCAGCAGCATCCAAAGCAGCAGCAGCTGGCAAGAAGGTCGCAGAAAAGACGGTTAACAAATCCGGAGAACACAAGGTCAAGGCTGAGAAGTCCAAAGATGGTCGAAAGGGAAGCACCCTGAAGGTTCCTCGCTCAGTCAAAGACATGGCTTGGTTCAAGAAAAAGTGAGAACTTTCAGCGATATATTGTAAGACCCTCATTTGTGAAGGGTCTGCATGCCAAGGCGCAAGTATGGAAAATTGCGTAAGGTAGTCGAACTACCTCCGAAGGGTAATTGTTCGCGTTGCCGTAGTGGCAAATACTGTCCAATCGAAGGACATGAAGGTAACAAAGTTACCAGTCATAGGGAGTGGAGTGGACCTCCGAAAACCGAGAAGCGCAAGAAAGCGCGCTCATGATTCGTCTTCTTCAACTTCAATAGA
>DAGO01000130.1:11995-12159 GCA_002498185.1 Euryarchaeota archaeon UBA10
ATGCTAGCATGGCCAAGTAGTCTCTGAATACTAACTAAATCAGCCCCTCTCTCAAGCAGCCCGGTTGCGAAGTTGTGTCGCAAGACGTGAGGGGTCAATCTTCCTCTAGGCATTCCTGCCTCATCTGCTAACTTATCCATCAGGCGCTGAACGCTTCTAGATTG
>DAGO01000130.1:12564-12865 GCA_002498185.1 Euryarchaeota archaeon UBA10
TGGCTACGGTTGAATCGGTGAATAGCACTAGTCTATCTTTCCCGCCCTTTCCATCGATAACCATTGCAGAATTATCGTGCAAGTCGATTTGTGAAAGTTCCAAATCACAGATTTCACTGACACGAAGGCCAGTGTCTAGAATCATTGTAACCACCAGGTTCGCTAGTGGGTCTTCGCTACATGCTGCTGCATGCTTTACCATAGTCAACTCACGACTGGTGAGAGTTCGTGGCAACTTCTTACCGCTCTTTGGCCTGACCAAATGCTCTGGCCATTTCTGTCCTAGCCAATTGATTAGATG
>DAGO01000135.1:0-2699 GCA_002498185.1 Euryarchaeota archaeon UBA10
AGTAGATGATGCTATTGAATTCATTAACCAGAAGGAAGCTGAACTTATCATACCAGAAGAAGTAGCAGAAGAATTCAGAAAAATGGTGAAGAGATACACAACTAAGAGATGATAACATGACAAAAATTGACAAAAATACAGTTGCGAGAGTCCATTACACTGGTACACTTCCAGATTCAGGAGAAATATTTGACTCAAGTAAAGATAGGGAACCATTGGCATTCCTAGTTGGGCACAGTAAGATGATTCCAGGATTTGAAAGAGAGTTGATGGGTGCTGAAACCGGTGACAAAGTTGAGTTTACATTGTCTGCCGAAGATGCATATGGACCGCACAATCCCGATGCAGTTCAAAAAGTACCAGTCGAAATGTTTGGCGGTATTACCCCAGAAATCGGAATGACACTGATGAGCGACTTAGGTCCATTTCGAGTGACGGAAATTGGCGAGGAAATCACAGTTGATTTTAATCACGCTTTGGCAGGAAAATCCCTAACCTTCAATGTCGAGGTAGTCGAAGTTAGACCTGCTGATGAGAGTGAAATCAAGCATGGTCATGCCCATGGGCCAGGAGGTGTTCAGCATGACGAACCTGAAGAAACTCCTAAACCAGAGAAAAAGGAATGTAATGATGATGGCTGTTGCTGATTGTTAGCAGAAACAATTGCTAATAATTATAGAACATCTCATCGAGACGAGGCAATAATATGAGCCAGCGCAAAGAAGACTGGCGAACACTCGGTGGCATCGAGGTTCCAAAAATTGCAGGCCCAGATACATCGGGTCAGGCGCCGTACACAAGAGGCATACATGACTCGATGTATCGTTCTCGATTGTGGACTATGCGTCAATATGCTGGTTTTAGCAGCGCCGAGGAAACAAACGAGAGATTCAAACTTCTACTAGAACGTGGTCAAAAAGGTCTCTCCGTCGCATTTGATTTACCAACACAACTCGGGCTTGATGCGGACGATGATATGAGCGAAGGCGAGGTTGGTAAGGTAGGTGTGTCGATTTCATGTTTAGACGACATGCGTATATTACTATCAGGCATACCATTGGACAAGGTATCCACTTCAATGACTATCAATGCTCCAGCAATGGTATTGCTTGCTATGTATGTGGTAGTAGCGGAAGAAAGCGGCGTTAGTCAAGAAAAAATCCGCGGAACTATTCAAAATGATATACTAAAGGAGTACATTGCAAGAGGCACTCACATATTTCCTCCTGAACAATCGATGAGATTGATTACTAACATATTCGAATATTGTGCAGAAAATATTCCGTTGTGGAACACGATTTCAATATCAGGATATCACATAAGAGAGGCTGGTTCAACTGCAGTGCAAGAAGTAGCATTCACTATTTCTAATGCATTGGCTTATGTTGAAGCTGCGGTAGAAACTGGATTGGACATTGATACATTTGCTCCAAGATTGTCATTCTTTTTCAATTGCCATAATGATTTCTTCGAAGAGGCTAGTAAATTCAGAGCTGCAAGGAAACTATGGCATGACCTGATTACGGAGAGATACAAGCCAAAGAATCCCAAGAGCGCAATGTTGCGATTCCATACTCAAGTTGCAGGTGTATCGCTTACTGCACAGCAACCACTCAACAATATTGCAAGAGTAACCGTTCAGGCATTAGCTGCTGTTTGTGGAGGCACGCAGAGTTTGCATACAAATTCCTATGACGAAGCCCTAGGTCTTCCAACAGAAGACAGTGCTACTGTAGCACTACGTACTCAACAAATTATTGCTGAGGAAAGCGGTGTTGCAAATGTTGTGGACCCACTTGGAGGCTCACACCTAGTTGAAATGCTAACTGAGGAGATCTACCAGCAGTCGAAAAACAAAATTCTCGAAATCGAGAAAATGGGCGGTGCTATGCGAGCTATCGAAGCAGGGTTTCAACAAAAAGAGATTCATGAATCTGCATGGGCACACTTGACAAAAGTCGAATCTGGTGAAAGAAAAATTATCGGAGTCAACCATGGTGTATTGGAAGAGGAAGAAATGCCACCTCTGCTAAAACCCGACCCCGAGTTGGGTGAGAAGCAAAAGGAAAAGCTTGCAAAAATAAGAAATTCTCGTGATAATAATTCAGTTGAAAAAGCATTGGATGCAATAAGAACTGCATCGGCAGGAGAAGACAATTTATTCCCATTGGTAATTGAGGCTTTGAGAGAAAACTGCACGCTTGGGGAGATTATTTCGGCAATGAAGAGTGAGTTTGGAACCTACATGGCCCCAAGTGGATTTTAGGTGATTGAATGAAGATTTATTTGGACCACATCGGTATTGCATGCGAGAGCCTAGACCAAGCATCAAAGTTCTGGAATCTTATTGGATTATTACAAGGTGATGATGAATTAGTCGAAGACCAAGGAGTTGTAACTCGCTTCTTTTCCACATCACCAAATGACCCTAGGACCCCAAAAATCGAACTTCTAGAACCAACTGGTCAGGATACCCCCATTGGCAAATTCCTATCTAAAAGAGGTCCTGGGGTCCAACAAGTATGTTTCCGAGTGGAGAACTTGGAAGAAATGATCCAACTACTGATTGACAATGGAGTCACAATGATTGACGCCGAACCACGTAGTGGGGCACATGGTGCACTAATCGCTTTTGTACATCCGAAAAGCACAGGTGGTGTGCTAGTCGAATTGGCACAGAAATCAAATGTCTAAGGATA
>DAGO01000135.1:3083-3649 GCA_002498185.1 Euryarchaeota archaeon UBA10
GCATTAACTCATGTAGATTTAGAGATTAAATCGGGGCAGGTTATTGGATTAGTTGGAGGCAACGGTGCCGGTAAAACCACTCTACTCAGGTTAATGGCGGGGGTTATGGAACCGAGTAAAGGTACAATCATGTTTCAAGAAAAACCAGTTTCATCGATGAGAAGTAAGTTAGGAGTTGTCCCGGAATCCACTGGTTTGTATTCCAGATTGACTGCATGGGAAAATATTCGATACCATTCAAGAATCTATGGTATCGATGATGAAGTTGCGTGGAATCGTGTAAATCATTTTGCAGGAATGCTGGATATTACAGAAGCTCTATCGCGCCACACAAAGGGATTCAGCAGAGGTATGCGGCAAAAGACTGCACTATTGCGTGCTCTAGCCCATGGACCTGATATTTTGTTACTCGATGAGCCAACTGCAGGCCTAGATGTCACCAGTGCTCGCACAGTTCGACGACTCGTTGGCCAACTACGTGATGAAGGGGGTACTGTAATTTACAGCACACACCACCTTGCAGAGGCGCAACAAGTCTGTGATCGCATCGTAATAGTTCACAACGG
>DAGO01000117.1 GCA_002498185.1 Euryarchaeota archaeon UBA10
CTATCAATTTCAAGAGAGGATTTGCTCTAGACAATCGTTCTTGATAGCCTTCTTGATTGAGCGAGCGATTCTACGCCCTGTAGACATGAAAGGCTCGTTGATATCACTGTAAGGTGAACCTCCAACGAATGGATTTGAACCAGCAACGATTCTAGCACTTATCTCGAAGACTCTGAATTCTAGTTTGTCTGTAACGATTGTTTCTAAGCAGAATGAACCAATCATCCCACGGGAACCTTCCTCAAGTTCGAACGATGCTGCAACAGTTCCTTCTGCCATCTCGAAGGCTCTAGGAAGTAGGCTCTCACGAATTACTACAGGCTGGTTTCCAGTTACTACGAATGAAGGCTCTAAGCTCATCTCACGCAGATCTCTTAGGCTTCCCAACTTGTAGAACTCATCAACATTGGATTCATCTCTTCTATCCATGCTCATCAATTCTAGTCTTCCAAGGTTCTTTCCGGCATTAGAGCCACGGCCTTGAACTTGGAAACCATCATCTGCAGTAGGGTCAAAGAAGAAGTGGAGGTAATATCGGCATCCTAGAACGTATTCTTGGATTGTGTATTCCTCCTCCAACTTGACATTTCTTCTGAAATCTCGATAATCTCTAGCGATGAAATATCCTTCTCCGCCTTTAGCACCTGCATATTTTACAATTACAGGACCGTTGATGTCATGAGGGTCATCAATGACCTTTGGCATAGAGCAACCGCCTTGTTCAAGCCATTGTCTCTGCCTTTCTCTGCTGCTTTCCCAGTGTAGAATGCCACGGTTTCCGAAAGTAGGAACTTGCAAATTCTTGAAGTTCTCACTACCAAGGTATTCAACCAATGAACCATGAGGCACAATAATCACATTGTTTTCTCTGAACCATTCAGCGTGGTCTAGCATCTCTTGATAGTTATCAAGCATCAACCACTCATCCGGGTCTGCTCCAGGAAATGCTGAATAGAATCTGCGTCTGTTTTCACCGACTGCAATGCCTAGAGTTCTGAAACCTTCTTGGCGCGCACCGTGAAGGATTTGAAGCGATGAATGAGATGCGACCACACCAATTGTGATGTTGTCGGGGTCATAGGATACGAGCCAATTCCGCAAAAGTCCTATGTCTACGCCCATGTCGACGGCTTCAGTGTCTTACTAATATCCATTACGCAAATAGAATACAATTTGCTTTGAAATATTTATCAAAAATCGTCTGCGAAGTAGTCAATTCTATCCGTCAAGGTTTCAAGCCCTGCCTTCTCTGCATTGAATATGAGCGGGAAGACTCCCAACAGTCGGATGACCTACGGAAACTATCTCCAGCTAGACGAATTGCTGTCATTGCAATCGGGACCTGAAGGTCATAGCCCTGCGCCATCAAATCATGAAATGCATTTCATTGTGACACATCAAGCATTCGAGTTGTGGTTCAAGCAGATAAACAGAGAATTGGAAGATGTATTGGTTCTAATGGATGTACCCGAAGTCGACGAGAAGCAGATACCTGTCATTGTAAGCCATCTTGAACGCTGCTCGGAAATATTCCGTTTACTAGCCTCTCAATGGAAAGTTATGGAAACTCTTGCCCCTCAAGATTTCTTGGCGTTCAGAGACCGTCTTGGTACCTCTTCTGGCTTCGAAAGCTGGCAAATGCGAACACTAGAGATGCTGCTGGGTCTAGATTCTGAGCAAAGGATTGGCGGAATGGACCCTATGGAGCATAATCGCAAATTGCATTCTGAAGGGAAATTGAGTGATTCGGTGATGCAAGAAATGAATCGTATCGACAGCATGCCTTCCTTGAATGAAGTCTTGCTAAGGTGGCTTTCTCGAACACCTGTTAATGGTGTATCTGGCGATGAAAATGTGCTTCGTGATTTTGTTGAAGGTCATCTAGAATCTATGAAGAAGCACGGCGAGTCAGTAATTGCTCACATGGTTGAGATAGGACATGGTTCTGAAGAAATGATTCGTCCAAGAATACAATCTGGAATAGAGGGTGCGCGAAATTTCTTGTTGCCTGATGGAATTGTTTCAGCAGCAAGAGCAGGACTTCTTTTCATCGAATCATACCGTGAGTTACCTCTTCTTTCCTGGCCTAGAAGATTAATTGACACAGTGGTGGACTTAGAGGAATCAATGCTACTATTCCGCTCTCATCATGCTAGAATGGTTGAGAGAATGATCGGACGGAGAATGGGCACAGGCGGTTCTAGTGGAGTCGATTATCTAGATATGACCCTGAAGTATAGAATCTTCACAGACCTTTGGGCTGTAAGAACAATGCTTGTAAAGCGAGATGCTATTGAAAATCCCGGCAACCCGGAATTTTACGGATATGCCTCTGAGAACTAAATCACGAATCGTGAGGGTCAGTATCGATTGGAATTAGTTCATTGTCGTATTCGTACATCGCAATTTTTAGCGGATCTAGAACGAATCTAACTGAAGCTTCTTCCATTCCATACAGTGAAACTAATTCTTCCTTAAACGCTTCACGTAGGACATCTTCTGGAGCGTTAAGTGGAGCGCCCATTCCAATTTGTAGAGCACGGGCTCCGATAATTCTGGCGCGTTCAAAGCGGGTGTGGGGATTCTTTGGCTTGACCATATTGACACCTCATGCACAGTTCGTGCGAGGTTTGGGACCATCGTCCTGTTTTTGAACCCTACGCAACAAGATAGCGATTCATTCTTCTTCCATATGCGGCGTTGGAGACCTCATCACTTGGAATAATTGGTATGTTGCTGGGAGCGATATCATCAACAGTAAAATTGTGATAATGATCACGGTTGAACCACTAACATACTCATCTTCGGTCCCAATCGAATCAATTCCGCCGTCTGGAATGTAATCATTTGCAGGCATAGATGAGCCTGAAATCAGTGCGATATAGCCCGGTTTTGATAGGACAATCACAAGTTTGTCACCACTTATGTCCACCGAATTAGATTGTGAGTAATTTGTGTGATTAGTGACTAAATTGGTTAGGTTTTCATCTTCATGCAATGTCCAAATATCAATTGACATATTGGTGAAATTGCCCTCAAGTGAGATGTTTCCGTCAATTAGCGTGACATTTGAAATCCCAGAATAATTAGAATCATATTCAGAAACTAGTGAACTCAATTCTCTTGATTGAGTTGGTCCTGCAAAAATGTAGTGGCCATCTACTGCAAGTGTAGGATAGCCCCATAAGCCGTATACCTCAAGGAATCTGTCTTTTGATGCTTGCAACCAAAATTCATCGCTAGAGGATGGCCTGTGGCTGAGAATGACAGAGGAATCATCGGTGACATTTCGCAGTTGCTCCTCTACAGCAGGGCATTCTTCACACCAATCAGCTCCGTAATATTCGATTATGTGACTTGGACGCGAAACACATGTTTGGTTTTCCTCTTCGCAATTCAGGTCGATTACCAAAACATCGGCAACATAGCCTTCAGAGTGCGCACCTTGAATGCCGTGTGCATTTGACAGGGCCGGCAAAAATACAACCGTCGCAAACAGGCATGCAACAAGTATTGCCCTCATATTTTGGCGCATGAAGTCCGGTTTGTTAAAAGGGAGCCTCTAACCCCCCAGAATCAATGGAATCCAAATGGTTCCGCCGACCCTCCACTTTGCCTCTCGCGATTGCGATTATGGCAATGATGATCATAGTAGTAGGAGGTACGATTAGAATCTATGATGCGGGTGAATCTTGTCCTGACTGGCCTCAGTGTTTTGGTACATGGGGATTTGATGTTTCCGAAGAAGACCAAGGGATTTGGTATGATGAGACTGGAGAATACGATAGCAGAGGCCCTGACCAACGTTATACCACATTTGAGATATTCATTGAGTGGATTCACCGCGTATTAGCGAGCCTTATGGCTATACCAGTTTTGGCCAATTTCCTGATTATATTGAAACGTAGAGAGCAATATGGCTCATCACTGGTCAAAATATCATTCTTCACAGGAATATTGCTTACAATCCAAGGCATAGCAGGTGCTGTAACCGTGCGGTTTGATAATGCGGATTGGTCCGTAGCACTTCATCTTGGGCTGGCTTGTTGTTTTGTTTACATACTTCTGTGGCAGTTCTTTGCAATGAGGAAAATTGAGGGTGCCAACTGGAAAGTTTTCTCAGTTCCAGAAGAATTCAAACAGAGTCAGTACAAGCGATATACAATACTCACTGCATCCATCTTTTTGTTGCTAATACTAGGAGCTTGGGTTTCATCTTCTCCCAACGCAAATCAAGGATGTTCAATCGGATTCCCTGATGCTTGGCCTAAGTGTCAAGGCGATATTCTTCCAAGTTTAGACAACAGCGGTATTTTGGTTCAAATGGTTCACAGAATCGGTGCAGGTGTCGTGGGTCTAGCGCTAATTTTCGGCGTCATGAAGTTCAAAGAAAATGCTCGAGAGCAGGGTGTTCATGCTGCCTATTCCAAATGCCTCGACACTGCTGGAGCATTTTGGCTAGCAAATGTATTCGTTGGCGGCCTGTACGTCGTTTATGCAAAAATGGGTGACTTCCCAGAAGGTCTTTCTTTGCTGCACTTAGTTTTAGGTGTTGCAAGTTTCTTGAGTGCTTCCATCGGCTTGATGTTGTTGCGATTAAGCGAAGAAGGTGCCGAGGATGAATGAGAAGCCAGGCTTGTTCACAATCTATCTGCAATTGATGAAATTGCGAGTAGTAGTATTGTTACAGATTACCGCAATTTGTGCCATTGTTGCTCATGATTTAATGGTTAGAAGCGATGCGATACCAGGCGATAGGACCTGGATGGATACGCTTCAAGCATCTTTGGTGACATTATTGGGAGGTACCTTGGCCGCTGGTGGTTCTAATGCAATCAACATGGTATATGACAGTGATATAGACCCTGGAATGTCAAGAACTAGAACCAGGCCCATTCCAAATGGTTGGATTTCTCCTAATCATGCACTAATATTTGGAATTGTTATGGCCCTGCTGGGGTCTGCTGTATTCATCCCATTACACTGGAAAGCTGCCTTTTGGTCATTGTTTTCCGTTCTATTCTACGTATTCGTTTACACAATATGGCTGAAAAGGAGGACTCCTCAGAACATAGTGATTGGTGGAATTGCAGGTTCGACTCCACCAGTTATTGGCTGGATTGTGGCTGCTTCAGTAAATATTCCAAACAACATGAATCCGTTTGACCTAGGTTCGCCAATTCCGTGGATGCTATTTATGCTGATATTCTCGTGGACACCTCCTCATTTCTGGGCTTTAGCATTGTATCGAAGTGGTGAATATGGTAAGGTTGGAATTCCCATGTTACCAGATGTAAAAGGAGCAGAACGGACATTAATGGAATCAAAATTCTACTGCATTTTGCTCTTCTTTATTGGCTCAGTTCCTTGTTTCTGGCCAGAATATGGTTTGCCGCTAGCTTGGGCCTTTATCTCTGGTTTCCTTACCTTGTGGTATTCAATATCGGTCTGGAAAATAGATCCTAATGAAGAACTGGATGCAAATGGAAGAATGCCACTCGCGTTTGCCTCGTTTATGCGCTCTCTTGGATACCTTGCATGGATGTTCATATCATTTGTATACATAGTAGCAGTTCCAAATGAATACATCTGGCATTATACTGCGGCATTTATTGTCGCAGTTCCTCTTGTCAACAAGTTAGCAGTTAATTGGAAAGATTCCAATAAAAATCGCAAAGTGCTCAATGCTGAGTAATCTGCTAGGCGCTGAACGCGCTTATTTGAATCTCAGGAATAACCGACAGGTGTGCGTACAGAGTATCTCTATGACATTTTGCTTGGTTCAAAGCCTAGCGAGAAGTTGCGATTTTTCTGCGTTAGAGGTGCTATCTTTGGCTTCCTATTACATCTAGCACTCTGCATTTTGTATCAGTTTGGGTTTATTGAATTGGGCGAGCAGTCTGGCGAATTGTTTGATTCATACCTTGACTCATTGTATACTCCTTTTTCGATATTTTTAGCCTACGAAGTATACGAGTTAATTCGTACTATACCCGAGTCTTTTACCAATTCAATAGGTAAACAATTTGAAATTATCACCCTATTAGTTGTTAGAGACATCCTCAAGAGGTTGTCAGATATCGATGCTTCAACAAGTTCTGCAATCGATGATAGCATCACCATATTGGCTGTAGAATCGATAGCGTTCCTAGTTTTGTTTTGTACAGCCTTACTGTTCAAGAGAGCAGGCGGTAAGCAGGGCCAGAGTAATTTTGCCAACAGTAAATTGGATACCTTTATCCTTCAGAAAAAATACCTCGCTATTCTATTGTTTGCTGTTTACATTCTTGTAGCAGTTTACTCGTTATCTTCATGGACATTGGATGTGTTAGAGGGAGAAGGCACCACCAATCGAACAATTTTCTTCTTAGATTTCTTTACAATTCTAATCATGGCTGATATTCTAATTCTACTAATATCCTATCAGTACATCACAGATTTCTCGCATTTAGCGAGAAATACGGGATTCATCCTGTCCACTGTAATTTTGCGAGTAGCAATAGCAAGCCCAGGAATCTCTGGTGCTATCATGTTCATCCTAGCTGGGGGCTTGGGAATTGCAGTACTATGGCTTTCTACATTGCTCAACAAGAAAGAAAGTCATGATTTCTCTGAAGCGGAGTGACTTCGTATTGAAGCGCGGCGAGGGGGATTCGAACCCCCGTGGGAAGACCCATCGGATTAGCAATCCGACGCAATGGCCAGGCTATGCGATCGCCGCAAGCAAACGGCCCACTTTGCTATTTGAGATAAAACAGACGGTCTGTATTCTCAGTTGAAGAAATCTTGGAACTCATCATCCAAATCTGAAGGGGCATTTGCAGCACGCCTTGCGATGACTCTCTTCATCCGCTTTCTCTTCTTCAATATCAAAGGAAGTCCAACGAAATTGATGATTATAGTTAGTAGCATTACCATGCCAGCAATTTGGAAATTTTCGATTGTCATGTAATCCTGAAGGTCTCCCAGCCATTCCACTCCGTATGGTGGTTCTGGTTCAGGCTCAGGTTCAGGAATCCTATATTCGTTGTATTGCCAATATTGGTCTTCAATGTAGACTCTCTCGACATTTTGAGAAGGATAGTCTGCCAAGGTGTACTCATTTCCAACGCTGTCTAGCGGCGTTAGAATGTAGTAGTATGTGCGGTAAGGTGCAATGCCGTCATATTCTGTTCCAGATTGTACGAATGTACCCTCTTCTCCTGGAACGTTAACTAATCCAGTTGCGATAGGTTCGATGTATCTCAAATCTACATCGATAGGTTTCTGTTCAATTCTGTAAATGTTCCAAGAGATGTTGCCTTCTGGTTCATTATCTGGCCATGTCCACTTCAAAGTGACTTCATAACAACGATACCAATCATTGTACAAATCAAAACATGAAGTATCGTTATTGTAGCTAACAACTGCTTGTAGGCCAGAGACTTCTGAACTTGGGTCAATCGCATCACCACATGTTAGGCCTGGTGCGCCATTCGCAAGGCTGACCTTTGCTTTCAGATAATTGGGCTCCCCAGTCCTATCAGTTGGAATAATTGCGTAGGATGAACAAATTCCGGTTTCTAATCCCCTCTCGTCAATCCATGAATCAGTAGTGCCATCTAGGGTAGCAGATAATCCTCCTTGCATCAAACCATTCCAGACGAATTCGCTACTTGTCACAGCAGGGTCTGGGAAGTAAGTTGACGCTGTGATTGGGCTGGTCACTCTGTATATCTTCCAACCGCCAAAGTATGGATTATCTATGTCTCCTGTTGCACTCCAATCCAGTTTCATTTTTCCATCTGGCAGTAGAGTTAGTTCTGGCGAAGATAGGTTGATTTCAGGTGCAGGCAGGTCGCCTACCAGCAGTAAATCCATGTTCTGAGTTATGTGTACTCTCAGGGTATCATTGTTGATTAATTGATAGTAATTACCAGAATCTAGGGGGTCCCAGTCTAATTGGTTGTAACCCACTAACTGATGCATTGCAATACTTTCTCTTGGAACATTGTCAGGAATCAGTTTGGTCAGATTGATGTCGAATTCCATCCAATCCATTCCTGCACTTGGCTCTTCAGTGGTGGGCACAACGTCGATTGAAAATCGTAGCAAGGCTTCCAATCCTTCACCAGGACCATAATTTACTCCGGCTAAGGGATAGTCATATTCGACTACACCTTTGGCATGTGTTCTTGTTACAGCAGACCCGGTCATCCAATCGCCTTGGCTAATGTCTGTACTGTTGAAGACTGTGATCAAAGTGGTAGCAGATTCTAGGTTATTCAACGAATCAAATGCTCTGATTTGAACGAAATGGTCTCCTAAACCAAGGTCACTAGCAGGTATGGTGACTTCTTGCCCCTCAGCAATCAATTGTATTCCTGCACGATACCACTTGTAGGTCAGTGGTCCTGCAGCCGTAGGTGAGACTCTTGCACTGAATGTGATGTTGTCTGCTGTATTGTATGTCCCATAGAAATTGCTCTGCTCAATAATCGGATTAATATCACCAACGATGACTTGAGCTTGTACATTTAGAACGTTATCTGAAGGTTTAGCATCCAGTCCTTCATTGAGTGCCTCGCTAACGAATACTCTCAACTTCTTATCGCCCTCTTCATTCAAATCGAAAATACATGTAAATTCATCTCCGGGGATAATCTCTGACGGTAGACAATCCTCTTCTGATTCGGTTTGCTCATCCAAATCCATCACTGTGAACCTCACCAATGGCTCTACAACAGTGTGGTTTCCTAGATTGGAGACAGTAACCGCGACGCTATCGTTTCCGTAGAAGTATTCAGGGGATGTAGGTGCGCTTAGCGGGAACATAGAAGAAATCTGCAAGTCGACTGTATCATCGAAAACGACCTCCACGCTTTGATAGTCATTGAATGAATTCATGTCACCAGAGGGAGTTCCGACCGAATCTAAAATGCCGAATTGCATTGTGTAAACGCCCTCGGAATCAAAGTTTAGTATCGGTAAATCTCTGTTGAAAGCAACCTTGCCCCAATTTGGTAAATCAGTGTAGGTAGTCGAAGAGTTAGCACGCTCGACGCCAAATGAATCGAATAATTTCCACCCAAGGTCTGCTTCTAATCCACAAACGCCACAGGAACTTACAATTCCATCCATGGACATTTGATAATCAGTATCAGTGTTTAGGATGTATTTGCCATTGTATTCTGCCAAGTTCTCTAATTGAGATATTGGATCCTGTTCATCAATACTGACATCAACTAATTTACGGGCCAGGTTAAAGTTGAATATTGCAACATCATTTGATGTGACGGTATCAGAATCTATGAATCTATAAACAAAGGTATAGGGTCCTTCATCACCATAGGAATTGAATGACTGAGTGAATGTGTAATTGATCGATGCGCCGACAGCTAGTGACTCGATGGAACCGATTCCGTAATCCTCTCTGTCATTGTAGCAGTTGGCTTCGGTTTGGAACCCTTCGCAAACAAACCACTCAATAGAACGGCTTTCCGGATTGTAGAAGAAACCAGTGTTTGTAACCTGCACTTCAATACTTACTGGGTCCCAAGCGGTCATGTAAATATCTGGACGGGGAGAAATAGAGTTTGTAATTTCGTAATCACCACTAACGGATGCTGAAGCAGTTGGTGCTAACAAAATTCCACCAAGTGATGACAAAACCATTAGCGCTACTAGGCCAATACTCTTCTTCGAAGAGTGGAGCTTGGATACAGCATGCGCGCTGGACATCATGTTGTCCTGCCAACCGCCCCTCAAATATCAATCGGTGTATAGAGCCATTTTAACCCCAATTGAAGAGATTCACAACTAATGGGGCGACATCCTCTTGACTCTTGAGCCGTCCCCAGCAGTCATGCAGGGGATTCAGCACCCGCGTAAATCTCCCAAACAAGGGGAAGAAGCGGTTGTTGCAGTTGTTGAGTTCCTCTCTGCATTCACTTTATTCTTGATGATTCTAACCGCATTCATGTCTTTAGCACAGTTAGAGTTAGGCAGCAACGACCCATATTCCGATTTAGTCGACCGTTCTGCAGTAGACGGCCTAGACCGACTAACCAACGGAGAGGGATGGTATGTCCCCTATGTCGATGGAGTAAGAGACCAAGTAAATGCAACAAAGGATTGGCATCAGATTCCTGTGACAAAATTGTATGAAGGTGTTCTTCAACCGGGTATAATCAGCAATGGATTACTTGATTTGGATAGAATTGAAGCTCTATCGAACGTCAGCATAGAAGCCATGACCGGCGGGCTAGGGCTTTCTGACGATTTACAAGTTAGACTGTTGATTCAAATTGAATCATCAACAAATGCCTCAAAAATAGGCCAAGTTTTGTTCGATGGCGGTTCTGACAGGTCCACTGCAAGCACATCATCTGTTGCAAGCCGCACCTTCATCAGCGGAGGAGATGTGATCTCAGTCAGTCTTGAAGTTCACGATGGAGGCAAGGCTCCAAAGGTTCTGCGAATTACAGAAATTTCTCCAAGGCCTGCCAGTGGTGCACCTGAATGGATTGAAGTGCAAAACTACAATGGTTTTGCATTATCTCTCAAAGGGTGGTCTTTCGAGCGTAGTGGAACTGCAGGGTCAAGCGATTATCTCTACAAAGAAGGCGTGATTCCTGGAGGCAAAATTGCTGTGTTCAGTGGAGACCCTTCCTCACAAGAAATTGGTAATGCAAGTGTAGTGTATGACCTAGGTTCTACCGGTTTCCTTGGTGTTGGTTCAGTCAGTGGCCTAGATGACAATACGGGAAGATTGCGACTGTTGTTCGCTGAAGAGGACGAAGGACAAGGCGTTCAAGTTTGTAAAATCGAATGGAGTGCATCATCCGGTATCCTTCTTGACAATACTATTGTTTGGAATGGAGGTCCTCCTTCTAAATCGACTTCATGGAATGTTTCAGATTCTCCAACTCCGGGTGAAGTCTGAGCGTTTTTGGCGTATCGTTCATTTAGTGTGATTGATTGGGTCGTGTGTTAGCCATGCAACCTGCAACAGTTTACACCCGCGACCGTTGTATTACGGGCATCCATGGAATGGATGAAATCTTGCGAGGTGGAATCCCTTACGGTTCAACAGTTTTGGCCGCAGGAACATGTGGTTCAGGAAAGACCACCTTGGGAATGGAATTCCTAGTCCGTGGCGCATTGGCAGGAGAGGCTTGTGCCCACTTTACAGCAACAGAGCCTAGCGTAAAATTGTTGGAAAACATCCGTCAATATGCCTTCTTCGACATGAATATGATCGACAGTGGATTGATCAACGTATTCGATATGGACGTTTTGTATTCTTGGCTAGGATTAGACAAAGCATCGTTTGATTTGGACGACGTTCACGCACTAATCAAAGCGATTGTCGACATCGTTAACACGATTGGTGTAACAAGATTAGTAATCGATTCTGTAACTACTCTTTGTTACAAAATTAAGAGTGAGCAATTGATTAGAGATTTCTTGTTTACTTTAGGAAAGAAATTGGCGACTCTAGGTTGCACTACAATTTTGATTTCTGAAATTACATCAGCTACAGAAAACGCACATTGGTCATCATTTGGTGTAGAAGAAGCAATTGCTGACGGAATCATCGTCATGGGTGACGTTGAGAGAATGGGTCACCTACTGAGATTCCTACAAGTCGTCAAGATGCGAGGTACTTCGCACAGCCGCGCTAAACATGCCATTGAACTAACACCGCTTGGAGTCATGCTTACTCCGATGCTGAAATGGGGTGCAGTAAGCGACAAAACTAACAGATGGGGTGCATGAAAATGTATGAATTAGATCAAAGAATTGCAGAGCAATTAACCGAGGTCTCTCTAAACTCCTCAATCCAAGTTAGGTGTGGTAACTCGAATGCATTCATGGTTACTGCCTCAACAATGATTCCACTAATGCAGATGTTCGAAATGGGAGGGGTCTACATCTGTGCTACTCGTGGCGCAGTCGAGATTATTGAAGCATTCGAGGCAATCGGTGTTGATGTTTCCAACATTCAATTCGTCGACTTGGTTTCCTCAGGGATTTTGGGTGGAACTGAAGTTCCTTACAACAATATTACATTTGTTGACAGCCCAATCATGCTTGAAAGCGTCTTGCTGAGAACTCTTTACATCTTGAGAATCTCAAACAATGAGAGAAATTTCGTTCTTATTGATTCAGTCAACGCATTAGCGATTTACAATGAAGAGAGAATGCTGGCAGAATATCTTCACACCTTCATCAACACTTTCCGACAAAGAGAAGTATTGTCTGTCATTCTAAATATCCCAGACCAGGTGCCGCCAACGGTTCTTTCCAACCTTGACCTGTACTGTACAGATTTAATCGACAGAGGACAAGTTGTAATTCATTGAGGGTGTTATTAGATGAGTAAGCAAATCAAGTTCAGTCCTGATGATGAGGAATTCTTTGGTAGCGTAGGAAGCTTTGGTGTTCCAAAGTTCGATAATGCGATGAATGGTGGTGTTCCAAGAGGATTTTTGGTGGTCGGATTCACTGAAACTGGTTCAGGTTCGGAGTTATTTGCAAAGCAACTGACATCTCCTGCTGAAGAGCCAGATAATACAATCTTGATTTCTACAAACGAGAGTCAATTGGAGATTGCAAGGGTTTTCAACAAGTACAAGTGGCCAACAGATATCGCTGTAAGGACTCTTGGTGAAGAATACAACGCTAAGGTTCTGGAGAAGGAATTGCTTGCCAGCCGTTACCGCCTTGAAGGTTTCAAGTTACCAGATATCCAGCGTTTAGCTCAAACTAGGTTCGTAGATGATGACACTCAAGATTTCTTGACAGAGATGACTAACGAAATTATGGCAATGGGTCCTTACTTCAGAGCGGTGATTGATTCACTTGATTTCTTCATGCAAAGAGAAGATCAGAGCAGAGTAGTTGCAATGTTGCGTATGATGCAAGCACACACTCAAATCCACCGTGGAATATTGTTTGTCACTGTTTCAAAGGACACTATTACTCCTGCAATCAAGCAAGAAATGGCTGCTATTGCCGACATGGTTTGTGACTTCAAAGTAAGAACAATTGGTTCCGATTTCGAAACTTCGATGACCGTCTCTAAGTTTAGAAATGCGCCTGAAAACTTGTCAATTATGGTTTTCAGAGTCACTCCAGAAGAAGGAATCACTCCAGAAACAGTCGAGCGTATCGCTTGATTCTGGTTAACTTGGATTTTCGAATCAAAGGGGAGGGCTGCATATGGCCCAT
>DAGO01000089.1:0-500 GCA_002498185.1 Euryarchaeota archaeon UBA10
GAACAGATGTGTCCTGAACAGCGTAAATCTAGTTCCAGTGTTTCGTCTTTGAGAACAATTTTCTTGCAACTCTTTGAGATTGCATGGATAAAAGAACGTGCTATTTCTTCGCTATCATTCATCTCTGAATCCACGCCCGATGAGAACCTAATTGGATCANNTGAATCTCTGCCGACATCCCAATCTTCACAGCGTAAAAAGTGACCATCGCTAGCCAAATCATTGATTGTAGCCATTGAGAGTGTGCCTTCTACAGAGCCAGTGATTCGTAATCCTGTCCAGCCAGCATCTCCAGAAATCCTGATGATTAGTGTCGAAGTACCGAAGGATTCTATGTTTAATTCACCTGAACAGATGTGTCCTGAACAGCGCAAATCTAGTTCCAGTGTTTCGTCTTTGAGAACAATTTTCTTGCAACTCTTTGAGATTGCATGGATAAAAGAACGTGCTATTTCTTCGCTATCACTCATCTCTGAATCCACACCCGATGAGAACCTAAT
>DAGO01000089.1:859-11708 GCA_002498185.1 Euryarchaeota archaeon UBA10
TCAACTTTGGTTGGATGAATCCTCTTCCAAGGAGTGTAGCGCCAAAGGTGTTGGGAACGAGGGGGGATACTGATTTGTGGATACTGCATCATCCAATTGCACCCTCCATCTCCAATTCAAGAAGACGATTGAGTTCAACTGCGTATTCCATAGGCAATTCACGAGTGAATGGTTCAAAGAATCCATTCACAATCATACCCATCGCTTCTTCTTCGCTGTGTCCTCTAGACATCAGGTAGAATAGCTGGTCATTGCTTACCTTAGACACACTTGCTTCGTGCTCTAAATCGGCACTTGAGTTTCCAACCTCCATGGTAGGATATGTGTCAGATTGACTGTCTGCATCTAGCATTAAGGCATCACAGACTACCTTGGAACGGCAACCGTTTGCCTTAGGAGTGACTTGAAGCATACCTCGGTATGAAGAGCGCCCTCCATTCTTTGAAATCGACTTGGACAGAATGTTAGAGGTAGTATTAGGTGCAAGATGGTGAACTTTTGCACCCGCGTCTTGGTGCTGTCCTTTACCAGCATAAGCAACTGAAATCACTTCTGCGTGTGCTCCCTCGCCTTTGAGAATCACGGCAGGATATTTCATTGTCAACTTAGAACCAATGTTACCGTCAACCCATTCGATGGTTGCGTTAGAGTGTGCTATACCTCTCTTAGTGACTAAGTTGTAGACATTGGCCGACCAATTTTGAACAGTTGAGTAACGAATTTTTGCGCCGTCCATTGCGATTAATTCTACAACTGCAGAGTGCAGGGATTCGGTTGAATAAGTCGGCGCTGTGCATCCTTCCACATAGTGAATTGACGACCCTTCATCAGCGATAATTAGTGTGCGCTCGAACTGTCCCATGTTCTTGGCGTTAATTCGGAAGTAAGCCTGAACAGGCATCTCTACATGAACACCCTTTGGAACATAGATGAATGAACCACCTGACCAAACCGCTGTGTTGAGAGCTGAGAATTTGTTATCGCTAGCAGGTACAACAGAACAGAAATATTTCTTCACGATCTCTGGATGCTCTTTCAATCCTGAGTCCATGTCTAGGAACAATACTCCTTGTTCTTCCAAATCTTCTCTAATGGAATGATACACTGCTTCGGATTCGTATTGAGCAGTAACACCACCCAACCACTTTTGCTCTGCTTCAGGAATACCTAGCCTGTCAAATGTGTTCTTGATATCATCAGGAACATCGTCCCAACTCTTTTCCGTCCCCTCTGATGAACGTAAAAAGTATGTTACTGCTTCGAAGTCTATCTGGTTTAGCATGTCGCAATTACCCCAAGAGGGCATTGGCATTTCCATGAAACGGTGATATGCTTTGACTCGAATCTCAGTCATCCATTCAGGCTCTCCTTTCAATTCTGAAATGTCTCTGACAACCTGTTCTGAAAGTCCCTTGTCGAAACGAATGGTTGCATTCTCAGGGTCGTGGAACCCATAGCGGTAATCTCCTACCGCTTCTCTTGCTGTATCTCCGGACATTTCTACTCCCCCTATGCTTCGAGCCAATCGTAACCCTTGGATTCTAGTTCAGCGGCTAATTCTGAACCACCTGTTTTGACAATTTTGCCATCAATCATTACATGAACATAATCTGGCTCGACGTGGTCTAGCAGTCTCTGATAGTGAGTTATCAGAAGGCAACCTGCTGTTGGAGTAATGCTGTTGATTCCTTCAGCCACGACTCTTAGAGCATCTATGTCCAGTCCAGAATCAGTCTCATCGAGCAGAGCAAGTGTTGGGTTTAGTAATAGCATCTGGAGGATTTCTAGGCGCTTCTTTTCTCCGCCGCTAAAACCGTCATTTACATATCGGGATAGGAAGGATTTGTCCATCTCTAGTGCCTCCATATGCGCCTTCAATTCTTTCCTAAATTCTCTCGCACTAGGCGCATCATCGCCTCTGACTGCGGAAACAGATTTTCTCAGGAAAGTTCCTACCTGAACTCCGGGTATGGAGGAAGGATATTGGAACGAAAGAAACATACCAGCACGAGCTCTCTCGAAGACCTCTAGTTCTTCAAGAGGAGTGCCTTTGAACTTGATTTCGCCTGATGTTATTTCATAAGCAGGATGACCCATTATTACATTGGCCAATGTTGACTTTCCAGAACCGTTTCTACCCATGATAGCATGGACTTCACCTAGATTGATTTTCAAGGAAAGACCCTTGATAATCTCAGTGTCATCCACACTGACGTGGAGGTTCTCGACGCTCAACATCTCGTCTCCCATGTTTACACGCTAGAGTTGCCCCTTTATCAATGACTGTACGGACTTTGGGGATTCAAAAGCGAGGGTTCTTGAACACAAAACTGGACGCATTGCCATGGATGACGACATTCTAGAGCAGTATCGCCGCGAGGCGGCAGCGGCTATGGAAGTCGAAGCGCAGCGTAGAATCGCTGAATCTTCCGACCTTGAATTGGATGAAAGATTGCGCAATACATCACTCTATGAAATCGAAGATTTAGTTCCTGCTCTACTGGCCCGACTTGGGCAAGTAAGAGCTGCGTTGGATGGTCACGGAGGAGGTATTGCAGTTACATCCTCTGAGCAAAAAGAGGATGGTTTACATTTGGTTCTAGATTTGACTGGAGCGTGCTTGTCATGTGGAGCAGCCCCCGGCACTCTACAAGGTGTCAAGGACGATTTGGAAAATGATGATGAAATTGCAAAGATCAGTTTCTGTGCAAGTTTACTTGACACATTTGATGACTTAGGTAGAGAGTTCATTCTTGCTCACGGTCAAGTCGATTTCGTATAGGGTGATTTGATGAAATGGCATGATGGAATCCGTGAAAATCCTAAACCTTGTAGAGAAAAGGATGAAGGAAAGTTCGAAATCACAATTCGTGATGGGCAAGCAAGATTAGGGAAATTACACACAAAACACGGTATCGTTGAAACTCCCTGCTTACTCCCGGTCATAAACCCAAACATTCGAACAATTGAACCTCGAGAAATGTGGGACAAATACGGGATTCAGGCACTAATCACCAATTCATATGTCATATGGAAGCATGAAAAATTGAAGAATGTGGCTCTTGAAAACGGCGTCCATTCTTTGATAGATTACCCTGGCATGATTATGACCGATTCTGGAACATTCCAATCCTATGTTTATGGTGATGTGGAAGTTGGTGTTGAAGAAATTGTACAATTCCAGAAGGATATTGGCGTTGATGTAGCAACTATGCTAGATGTTTTTACAAGACCAGATATGAAGTTTTCAGAGGTTGAAAGTGCTGTTATTGAAACGATTGACCGAGGCAAGATTTCTGTTGAAACAGCTGATGAAATGATGCTCAATGGGCCCATACAAGGCGGATTATATCCCGATCTAAGAGCCAAGAGCGCCAAAGGAATGAGCGAATTAGGATTTAGTGTTCATCCAATTGGAGGAATTGTTCCAATTATGGAACAACAAAAGTACAAAGATTTGGCTAAAATAATGTTTGCCTGTAAATCAAATTTAGCACCCAATCGCCCAGTCCACATGTTTGGTTGCGGTCACCCGATGTTATTCCCAATGCTCATTGCAATGGGGGCAGACCTGTTTGATTCCGCGGCTTATGTTCTGTTTGCTAGAGATGGGAGAATCCTAACACCTTGGGGGACTGAGAAGATTGCAGAACTCGAAGAATGGCCGATTCTAATGCCATCAATAACTCACTTTTCGCCAGCAGATGTTCGAAAAATGAGCAAAGAAGATAGGACAATTCTACTATCAAAATACAATCTGGAAATTACAATTCAAGAGATTTCACGATGCCGTCAGGCGATACGTGATGGGACAATTTGGAGACTTGCAGAGCGAAGAAGCCACGAGCACCCCGCCCTTCGTGAAGCGTTTCTTTGGCTAACTACCAATCCCTCAAAAATGAAAATGGAACCTCTAATTTTGGATGAAGTATCTGCGTCAAAAGAAGTCGGGGAAGAAAAAGGTCGATGGGAAGAAAACTGGGATTGGCTAGTAAACTCCCAACTCACACCACGAGGTGGAGGCGAATCATGGGGAGGAATGGATACCCTCAATCGACCTCACATTGAAATGGCTAGGAGGAAAGTTATCTCAAGGTGGAAATCAAGGAAATCGGGAGACGTCATTCTTTTCCACGGTACAAGTGCACCATGGAGAGATAAAATTGGAGATTTAGTTGAAAGAATCTGTTCGCTTGACTACGAACTATTTATCCAGACTCCAATTGGAATTATTCCTTGGAATCTTGAAGATCTAAATCCTTGGGCACATGTCGAAGGTCCGGATTGGTTGTGGAATAGTAAACCAGATTTCGTTAAGGTACAAAATGAGTTAGAAAGTTATGGAATTCATGACAGGAAACTCATACCAATCGACATATCCGACACCGAAGATTTGCATAATCGAGTTTTCGAGTTGCTAGGAATTGAACCTACAGAGCGAGAACCTGACTACAAGAAGGAGAGCCAAATTGTAGACAAGTTATGCGTATTATGTAATGTCAAACAAACTGATGCAATCTCAATTTGCGAAGGTTCGAAATTTGTGATGAGTAGAACCGGCAGAATCCGTAATGTCATTAATTCTGAAGGAGAGCATCTGTTTTCTCCAAGACTTGCTGAAGGAGGCATCTCATTGACAGTAAGCGGTGCAAAGAAGTTGCATCAACTAAGAACGGAGAAAATCCCAACCGGATTCGCATCCAGTGATTTGAATCGACATGTAGGCAAGGGGCCAGCATGGGTGGTTGTCGATAGTGATGCAGAACCATTCGTCAAAGACGGCAGGAACGTGATGCATGGTTTCGTTACTGCATGCGATGAATGGACAAGACCCGGAGAAATTGTTTTGATTGTGAATTCGTCAGGAGAGCTTCTAGCATTCGGTCTCTCACAATCGACGCCTGCGGAATTTGAAACCTTCACAAAAGGAATTGCTGTGAAGGTAAGGGAAGGTTGCCCCTGAAAGGGGCATGTTCAAAGGCCCACCTTCATCTGTCTAGACCATGGTAGAGGATTTGATTATCGAATCGACTGCTCTTACCAAATCTTACGGACCACATGTTGCCCTTGATTCTCTTGACATAAGAATCGAAAAAGGCTCAACTGGACTGCTAGGACCAAACGGTGCTGGAAAGTCTACATTTCTGAAAACTATTCTAGGACTGATTCAATTAACATCCGGAGAAGGAAAGGTTCTAGGATTTGACATCAGGACCCAAGGAGACCAAATTAGGCAGCGAATTGGATACATGCCAGAATATGATGCTCTGAATCCTAACATGGATGCTATCCACCAAGTCAGGTATAGCGGAGAATTGATTGGAATGAATCCAAATGTTGCTCTACAAAGGGCACATCAAGCTCTGGAATATGTTGGCTTAGGAGAGCAAAGATACCGCGAAGTAGCCACCTTCTCGACAGGTATGAAACAAGCAACGAAGTTGGCTTGTGCGTTAATTCATGACCCTGCTCTAATTATTGCTGATGAGCCCAGTAATGGTTTGGATGCTCAGGCTAGAGAATTCATGCTTAACACTCTTGAGACCACAGTTAACCAGGGACAAAGATCTGTTTTGATGGCCTCACATTTGATGGATGATGTAGAGAGAGTCTGTGAAAACATCGTTTTACTACACAAGGGAAAACTTGCGGCTCAGGGCAAAATTGAGGACCTCAAAGCCATAGACAAAGAGGTAGAAATCCACGTTTGGGGCTCTCCTGGAAAGATGGAAGAAACTCTAACTGACAGAGGTCTGAAAGTTAGACGCGAAGGTCGTGTAATGCGAGTAGGCCACAACGGTGATGAAACCTACAGCCAGATTTTACAAGCCGCTGCAGACATTGGCACTCAAGTGCGTAGAATGCATGACCATGAAGCGAGTCTCGAAGATTTATTCTTGGTAATCATGGAGAGATTAGGGCACGATGTCAAAACCAGTGAAGACTTGTTGGGAGGTGCTTAGATGTCAGAGGATAACGGAAACTCTGAGCCATTCGAGCCAGTAGAATCCAAGGATGAAACATTCGGTGCTGAAACACCGGTGACTGGCCAAACCAAAATGCAGGCTGCATGGTCTGCAAGTGATGAAGAATCGAGCTCTGCACAGGTTGCTACAGCACCTCAAGGCCAAATATTCGAACAAATCTACCAGCCGTGGGAAGGCACCCTTAATCCTCGTTGGATGAGGAATTGGTCGATTCTCCGCCACCACATTCTCGGCATATTCTCAAAGGGACACAGACCTTGGAATCTACCTACTAAACTCTTCATTTTCTTCGTGATTATTGCTTCAATGACCGATGTAGCATTGGCACTTCTGTTTGGTATGATTGGTGAACCAACTCTTTACGATATATGGGGAGTAAATCGTGACAATTTGTATGGTCATGTAATGGGATTCTTCCCAAGAAATATCCTGTACTATCCAATAGTTGCAGCGCTCCTAGTTGGAGGAATGATCTCTGAGGATAGGTCGCATGGAACCAGCGCACTATACTTCTCTCGACCCATCAATAGATTCGACTATGCTGCTATGAAATTCCTTTCAGTAGCCTTAATTTTACTATTCATCATCAACGGAACTCTAGCGGTATACTACTTCGTTGACATCTTAGTTATGGGCAAAGGTTGGGCGTGGATTATCGACACATTCCCAATGTTCCTAGCAGCGTTTGTTTGTGGAATGATTCTCGCATTCACATACACGTCAATCGGCCTAGCACTGTCAAGCATTTCTAGAGGGCGTTTCTTCCCTGCAATCGGCCTAATTGCAATTTTGATGGGGACCCGCTCAATGGCTGCAATTATCAATGCCCTGTTTGACAAATCTCTGTTGTACATCATTTCACCTTACGATGCTGTAGCACACGTATGCCAAGCTCTAATTGGCACGGAAATGACCTACGACCACCCTTGGGTGTGGAGTTTAGTTTCAGTTGTAATAATGAATGGTTTAGCATTATATTTGCTAGCAAATCGGGTTTCATCTCTGGAGGTGACTAGAGAATGATTCCGGATGTATCTCAACATGGGTCTGCAGAAACCACAGAATGGAAGCCTGTGGAAAATACTCCTGTGATAATGTTCGACCGTGTTTCAAAATCCTATGGTAGAATCAATGCAATGAACAGCGTTTCACTAGGTATTTCGGGCGGAGTTACCGGGATTCTTGGAATGAATGGAGCGGGTAAATCAACTCTGTTCAAATTGATGATGGGTAAAATCAAACCTAGCTCTGGAGCGATTAGGCTGTTTGGAACGGACCCTTGGAAAAATCCTGCGCCTTATTCCAGAGTAGGGTTTGTTCCGGAACATGAAAAAATGTATGATTGGATGACGGCTTTCGACTTCGTAACCACTTTCGCAAGGCTCCACGGCATGACCAGAGAAGAAGCCAGCAAAGAGGCAACGAGGGTTCTTTCATTCGTATCATTGGGAGACGTAATGCACAAGAGAATCGGTCAATTTTCTAAAGGGATGCGCCAGAGAGTGAAAATTGCACATGCTTTAGTTAACGACCCTGAATTGATTATTCTTGACGAGCCTCTGCAAGGCTGTGACCCACTTGCTAGAACAACCATAATGAACGTAATCAAAGAACTCGGAGCGATGGGTAGAACCGTGCTGGTTTCTAGCCATATTCTGCATGAAATAGAGAGAATTACTGAACAGATTGTAATTCTACATCGTGGACGAATACTCGCACTTGGTAATTCCCATGCGATCAGAGAAATGCTGGACCAGCATCCTCACAAGATAGAGCTAGAATGTGATGAGCCACGTAAGTTAGCCAAGAGTATGTTGGCTATTGATGAAGTGACAGGTATGTCATTTTCAAGCCCTACTAAATTGCTAATTGAAACTCGCCATCTGGGCGAAGTCCACAAAAAATTACCGAGTACAATCGTCGAAAGCGGTAGTAAAGTTACTGCAATTGACAATCCCGATGACGACCTTCAATCGATTTTGATGTACCTTACAGGTGGGGCGCTATGAGCAGTAGAATGGATACGATTTGGTCAAAACTCGACCGTAAATCCACAGCTATTGCCGAATTCACAATGCGGCAATATCGCACGAGAATTTCTACATGGGTTGTGATGATTGCTTCCGCACTCGCACTGTTTTTGATGCTATTATTTTACATCGAAGCAATGAACACTGAAATCGAATCCATTGACAATGACGGTGATTCCTTTGACACAGATGGAGATGGTTACCCCGATGGCCAAGAACGGCTAGAAGGCACTAATCCCGATTCAGCTGAATCATTTCCCGATTGGGTCGAACCGGACCCACCTGAAAAATGGATAAATGAAGATGATATCAATTGGGAGATTCTGGGTGATGGAGAAAATTATGTTGGAGATGACGATGACGGTGATTGTACCAACCTTGACACCTCCAGCCAAAGAGACGGCAATGACAATGGCCGGGAATGCGACATCCTAGTCACTGTTGATGCTCTCAATTCAACGATAACAGTAGATGCTGACGCAAATGTCGATGAAGACCCTGATGAAGAAAAATATGGTAAAGAAGCAGGCCATCGATCATTCATTTTGGGTATTGGAAAATTCGGGATTGTGTATCTCCTAGGGATATTCCTTCCACTGTTCTTGGCTACTGGATTGATCAGAGAGGAGATGTCTGAAGGCACAATCCATTACATGTTAGCGAAGCCAATAGCTAGAGGAGAATTGTTGCTGTACAGAATGCTTGGTTACATTGGAATAACTTGGCCATTTATTATCTCTGTTTGTGTTATACTCTGCCTAATCACTGGCTTTACAGGACCGGGAGAGGGTTTCTTCCGTTGGTCTGACATTGGCGTATGGATGTCGATTGCATGGGCAACGATGCTAGTATCGCTAGTTTATGGGACAATATTCTGCGGGTTTGGAATTATCTGGAAAAATGGTGTAATTCTAGCCATCATTTTTGCCGCTTGGGAATTAGGAATGGCATTTGTTGCAATTTTCACCGGAGGCGATTCCGCAATTCGATACATGTCAGTTATCGGTTGGGGAATGATCATTGTCGATGCTGGAGTAGCCATTAGTTGGCCTGATAATTGGCAACTAATCGAAATCGGTCTCTGGGGCGGAGGTCATGGAGAAGAAAATTGGCTTGGAGAAATGGCATATGTCGCATTACCAGCCGCTGAACCTCTGGCTGCTTTCAGTGGAAGTCCAAACCTAGGAGTTAGCAATTGGTTATCATTCCTAATCTCGACATTGGTCTTAGTTTTCCAGGGCGCAATGTTTTGGTTCATCGGGCAGTCGATTTTCAAAGGCAAGGAAGTGGATTAATGTCGGAATCAGCGAAGTTCACGGGCGATTTGTCAAGCCTGTGGAAATTGCAGAATCTACCTCCCATTCACCATCTCACTTGGGATTGGTGGTGGTGGCTGGTCATGTTGGATGATGAAGGAGGCAACCCTGCTGGAAAGCAATTAATGGTCCTATGGTCAACTAAAGACAACCCTCTCGTTGAGGTAAACGGACATCCTTGGAAACCGGTCGGAAGGCCTGGATTCGATGATGATGGGGGTATAGCAATGGATGGAATGGTTGCAGCATGGTGGTACGATGGTTACAAAATGATTGAGCCGTTGGTATTGGAAGAAAGTCGAATTATCGTGATCGCTGAAGACCATCCCGATTGGCCATACGAAAAAGGCGGTGTTGTTGCATCGCATACAGAAAACGAATACTCAATGGGACTTAACCCTGAAGAAGACAAATTCTGGCTAAAGCTAGAAACAGCCCACGGTAATTTCGATTTGAAGATGGAGCCCTGGAATAATGCTATGTCAAGCATGAAAGTCGCTCAGGCCGAATATGGTCTTGGAATGGGATATGGAATCTCTAGATTGCATGGAGCCCTGTGTGATGGAACAATTGATGGAAAGAAGGTGAACGGCTCAGCATATTTCCAGAAAGTTTGCGTTCAAGCACCATCTCCGCCTTGGTTTTGGGGAATGCTGCATCTAGACGACGGCTCCTATATTGACTGGTTTGTACCACATGTCTCTCCGACTTTGACAGCAAAAGATTCACGCCATTGGAAAAGAAGAGATTTCACACATTTTCCACTTTCGATGGGAGGTCTGTTCCATGATGTTGGCCGACAAAGAAGCGAAAGATTCAGTGAAGTTAGAGTTGAAAGAACCTGCAATGAATTGGGGCTACCCACTTTTCACGTACACATGTGGAATGGTGTGACTGAAATCAGAATTGAAGCTAAGGCGGTAACTAGAGCACATTGGACTTTCGACCAACCAACCAGGGGGGGAATGAGATCCCATTTGACCTACAATGAGTACCCGTTGGATGTAACCAAACTGGAAATTGACGATGAACAGGGTATTCGAGGCCGCGGAGATTGGGGCGCTATCCGAGGCAATGCAGAACACTCTTGGGGGCTACTTCACTGATGAAATCGCCGTAAGGTTCATCATCGACTATGTCCCGATACTAATTAGGAGAGGTTATTATGTCCGATGAGGAACTATCAACTGAGACCGCAGAAGAAGGAAGTCCCCAAGTGGAAACTGAGGAGTCTGAAAATTCAACATCCAACCAAAACTCACTCAGGGAAAAATTCCGCTTGACTGGTGATGAAGAAATTCTCAAAGATGTGAAGCCATCCATCTTTGCGTTCGTTCCAATGTATGTTATTTCGCTAATAATTCTTGGAGCACACCTACTCTTTGCCATTGATTGGGATGCCAGTAGTGACGACAATTTCATGGTCAAAACCATGGTTTTCTTGATTGAACTATCAGACATTGGAGAAATCGGATTCGTTCTAGTTATGCTAGGTGTTGCTTGGTTTAACAGAATG
>DAGO01000089.1:12117-70939 GCA_002498185.1 Euryarchaeota archaeon UBA10
GCATGGATAATGAACAAAGATTCTGGATTCATTCCACTAGACGAGTTCAGTTACTCATTATTCGGTATTTTTTGGGCAGTTTTGTTCACTCTGTTTACCATATTTTATCAGCGAAGTTTCCACTACGCAATCACAAACCACAGAGTTATTTTCACACAACACCTAATTATTCCAGGAGATGGAAGAAGGATTCTTTTCGACAATATCAACGAGATCAGAACTCAAAGAACAATGCTAGGTGCGATGTTTGGATACAACACAATCATCTGCGACACTGGGAGCCAACTAGGAATTGGTGAAGATGCAATGTCGGTTTCAGTAGGCACAACTACAGGAGGCAATTCTGGTGAAAGTGTTACTGCAGAAGGACAAGTCGCAAGGGGCTGGTTCAAGAAGATGTTCGCATTCCTAACATACCAGAGAACCAGAAAAATAGACCTGCCTGACCCAAGATTCTCTTTCTTTTGCATTACAAACTGGAAATCTATCGAGCAGTTACTGAATGAAATGCACCAAAGACACAGTCAATCTGGAATTCTTAACGATCTGAAAGACCAAATCGCAGAATCTCAAGATTGACACATAGGTTTCAAAAACCTGTTCTCTAAGCCGGTGACATGAGCGACCTAATCCAGCAGGCTGGCATGGCCCTATCAAGTGGACAATTTACCGAAGCTATGGAGTTATTTGACAAAGTAAGAGAAGCTGAACCTGACAACGCAGTAGCACATTATGGTTGGGCTGAATCTGCATTCATGCGCTTATCCATGGACATGGAAGAAGACGTTCCTGCTGGTAAAATCATGCAGGTCTACAAGAAAGCAATGCAACTCGATGAAGAGAACCTAGAATATGTTGCTTCTTTCGCTAATTTCTGCCTAGATTGTGGCAGAATTCCAATGGCAATCAAAGAATATCAGCGTCTAGAAAAGATGGCTGAATTAAACGAAATTCCTGTAGAGGACACATTGTTCGATGCTAGCAGACTTATCGTAGATGCTATCGAAAGAGTCGGCCAAGGAAGAGACAACCCAATGATTCAGCCATGGCTAAGACAGGCACTAGTTTGGGCTGTCGGGGGCTTAGGTTACTCTGCTGAAGACGCTGCCGAAGTTCTATCTTCTGACGAGTGAGGTGCATCAAATGGGGAAGGCGCGTATCGCCTTCCGTTTCGGCCACTATGGTGATTGTTTTCACGGCAGTCAGGTCCAACCGGATGTCCCTACTGTACAAGGTACATTCATGCACATTTTCAAAAAGAAATTGAAGTGGACTCAGGAGAGAATGCCTGTTGCATTTTCCAGCCGTACAGATTCAGGGGTCCATGTCAGATTGAATGGTGGATTCATCGACCTAGAGCAAGAACGCTGGGATGCAATGGGCGAGGCAGGGTTCATCAAGGCCGTTGGCCATCAGATCCCAGAAAGTATCTCATTGGTTGACGCAAGACAAGTTGCGGATGATTGGAGTCCCCGTAGAGCATTGTATCGAACATATAGGTACAGAATGGAATGCATGGAAGGCTGGGTGGAGCCTGAATTAGAAGACTTCACCCAACTGTGTTCACTGTTCAAGGGAGAGCATGACTGGTCTAATTTCTGTAGAAGAGAGCCAGGACGAACAACTACTCGTGTAGTTGAAGAATGCAAACCTTGGGTAAATGACGGGCGCATCATTGGATTCGAAATTGTTGGAGAAGCATTTGTATGGAATCAAGTCAGGAGAATCGCAAATGCAATGTTAGCAGTAATCACGGGATATCGGACTACAGAGCGAGTCATTGAAGCAAGAGATAATCCACAAATTGAGATCGATTTAGGATTAGCAGACCCCGATTGGCTAATTTTGTGGTCAGTATCTTGGGAAGGGATTCCAGACATTGAAACTCCAGAGCCTACAATACCTGTTCCTGACCACACCAGCTCAAGATGGCAAGACCTCTGCAGGCAACAGCAAAAAGAGATACTAATCAGGCAGTTTGACTTCATTCAAGGACGATACTGACCGTATCGCCATCGGCGAGTGAACATGATTCCCTCAGAAAAACTCCAGCGATAACTTCCACGACATCTTCATGCCTTGTCAAATCAGGAATCAAAACTGCACAATCATGGCTAGCACCTTCAGCCTCGATTGTTGCTAGAAATGCTGTTGCCCCACCGAAGGAGACTCCATCTCTGTCAAAGCCTTTGACCCTGTGCGATTGTACTGAACTTGAATCTCCTTCTTCCAAACCTGCACTAACTCGCAGCTTCTTGTATTGAACCAATGATTCTCCTTCGACTTTGACGTTCAAAGTTCCAGGCCATGCTCCTTTTCCAATTATTGTCTTAAATTGGTCTTGGTAATGTTGTTGAGACATGAAAATGTGCGCTCTTCCAAGTCCAGAGGATACAATGCCATCAATTCGCATTGACCGGCCCAGCGACCACTTATTCATGACTGTTTGCAACGGAGCAAAACAACATGTAGAACAACCATGTGGCACTGCCATGGCAGGAGATCTATCTTGGATGGAAGAAAGGTATGCACACCTAGAAGAACAATCGCTTCTGTGGCAACCACCAACTCTCGAAAGCGCAAATACTCCACGCTGTACGATGGACGGCAAGCCTACAATTATGCTATCTGCTAACAATTATCTGAACCTCACGACCCATCCGAAGGTTGTCGAAGCTTCAATCGCAGCCACAAGAAAGTACGGTGCGGGAAGTGGTTCAGTAAGAGCCATAGCCGGAACTATGGATATTCACTTGGAGGCAGAAAACAAAGTTGCCGAATTCAAAGGAGTTGAATCTTCGCTAATTTACTCTGCAGGCTACACTGCTAATGTCGGATTAATTCCTTCACTGGTACAAGGAAAGCAAGACATCATAATTTCTGATGAGTTAAACCATGGCTCAATCATCGACGGAGTTAGATTAACAAAGGCCCAGAGAGCTGTTTTCCCTCACAATGACATGGGTGCATTCGAACAAGTTCTGAAGGAAAATCAAGATGCGGAAAGGAAGTTGGTCATCGTTGATGGAGTGTTTTCCATGGATGGAGATATCTGTCCTCTTGATGAATTGACTGCACTTGCTGAAGAGTACAATGCGATGGTTATGGTTGATGACTGCCACGGAGAGGGAGTTCTTGGAGATGGTGGGAGAGGTATCGTGGACCACTTCAAATTACAAGGAAGAGTAGACTTTGAAGTCGGCTCATTCTCAAAAGCACTCGGCGTTCAAGGTGGAATCCTTGCAGGAAAAGAAATCGTTAGGAAACATGCACTCAATCATTCTCGTTCTTGGCTGTTATCTGGTTCACAACCACCTGGTGTTGCTGCGGCACAAAAGGCCGCTGTAGAGGTATTGATGGACGAGCCAGAACATCACGCAAGGCTCTGGGAAAATACCGAATATTTCCGAAGTGAGATGCAATCTCTTGGTTTCGACACAGGTGTTTCAACCACCCCTATTATTCCTGTAATGTGTGGCGAATCCTCTGTCGCCAAAGGCCTGTCAAATGCGATGCTAAAGCAAGGTGTAATGGCTGGAGCAATTGTTTTCCCAATGGTTGCAAGGGACAAAGCACGTGTAAGAACTCAAATGTCTGCAGGCCTAACACGTGATGACTTAGATGAAGTTCTTCGAATATTTGAGAGCGCTGGAAAAGATGTCGGATTGATTTAATCACTCTTCTTCGGATTCAAACTCTTCGATGACTTCCATCAGCTCAGTGTCATCAGATTCTATCGAATCAGATTCCTGTTCCCGGAGATACTGTTTTGCCGGCATTTCTGCAAATGGACTAGTACCATCTTCAATCATGCAAAGTAATCTCCACCTTGGCGCCCATGAAAGATGGATGTAAAGTGGCCCTGGAATCATAAGTAAACCCCATGACAAATATTGAGAGTAGGTATTGTTAGAGAGTAAATCAGTATGAATCAAAGTGATTAATGCAAAACCGATGAACGGCATTGGATAGAGTGCTTTCCTATTTACTGCAATTGGCATTCGTTTGGTAAATGCGTTAACAATTCGGCTGAATATTCCCAAGAATGCAGTTGCGAAAATTAGCAAGCTAGCATGAAGTAACCAAAGAGGGAACCAAAATTCTTCGGTCATTGCATAAGGAAGAATCAGCGCCAGGGAAACCAAAAAACCGTAAAATGCGCCTATATTTGACGGGTGAGATAACCAAAGGGGCAAGTTGGAAAATCGTTTTGATAGCCCTCCTCCTGTCAACAAATCGCGCTGTGATTCATCCAGCGAGGAGATGTCTCCGTCCCAGACTGAGTCTGCGGCCATAGTGCGTGTGCGTAGAATAAACCATTTGAAGGTACGGTGTGATGTTCATATTTCCAATATGATTTCATTCATTTGCAAAGATACGAGAGATAGGTCCTTGTACGTCAATTTCCTCCTCTGGTAACCACTCTCTTTCGAGCAAAGTAGATTCTTGTGATTCTCTTTCACGGGCATCTTCAAATTCATCATTTGACCCATTGACCGCATTATTCAGAGAGATTGCTTGATTGATTATGGCGAGGTGCTTATTGAGAACTGATTCTTTCAGATTTGTATCCCATACGGACAGAACCGACAGATCATCGTCTTGACGATGGATAACCCAGCATGAAAGTGAGTCTTTGGCTAACTTCAATCTATGATTACCAGGTTCTATCCAATTTTCCGAAAATTTGACCATGATTTCTGATTTTGAGACCGGTTCTGATTCCATGAAGGGGTGATTCAAGTTAACCGCTAATGGAATCTGAGCACTAGCAGAGATCAAACTACGGATTAGTAGCACATCTATGATAACCAACAAAACCGTAATCAGAAGCCAGTTAGCGGGCCAATATATCACTAATATTGCAAATGTTAGATTGATCACAGCAAGTGAAATCTTCATGTTTTTAGTCGAATCGTTCAACTCTTTACCAAGAGGCGTATTCGAGAAAAGAATCAGCCCCTTTGGTGCGTCCATAATCCCGCCACGAGCATTTAGGACATGAAACCCTCGTCATAATGCATGATTTACCCCCATCATTCAAGAAGGGTGGAATTACGAACCACCCCGTAGGGGTGCCTATGGTCGAGTTGCCGAGAGGGAATATCATCGAGGAAAGACGCGGAGGTGCAGGCATTCTCGCAACCTTGGTCAATGAGATGGTAAAACTCAACTCGAGCGGATACATTCGTACTGAAAGAACACCCGCTGAAAAGATGCCGAGAGTTGGACAAGTCGTCGTAACTAGGGGGGAAGTCAGCGCCGCAATCCATGAAGATAAAGCGATTCTTGAAGGTGTAGAAGCACTGATTGAGATCGAAGCAGATTGCACTGAACTCGACTGCCTTATTCAGTTGATTGAAGATGTAGATGTTCAACGTATTCTGGACTTACATCCGACGGCCAAACTTACTGTTGAGACTCCTGAAGAGAGCAAATCATCACAATGGTGGGAAAATATCAGCAATCGGAAAAATGCGTGGACAAAATCCAGCAAACTACCAACGATTGAAGCAACTATTGAGGCGCCTGAGTTTGTCAAGGCCAAAGCAGCAGCAATGGTCCACAGACATGTCGAAATGGGCACTTCGCTCAAACCAGGAAGTGTTCATTCTAATGGAAGTGAAATGATTTTCCAACTCGCATCAAATCTGAAGAATCATGGCAAACCATTGTTGGTAATCAGCAGAAAATCCCGTGAAGAATTGATGGTTAATTTCAACATACCAGCAGAGAATAGCCTCTGGTTATCGCAGAAGGAAGGAGAAGGAGTACAATTCGTTGACATCGATGCGATAAAGGGCACAGTGTATGGTTTCTTGGAAGGCAACCTAAGAGCTGTTCTTCTCCTAGATGGTTTGGAATACCTCGCAAACATTTGTGGGAGCAAACCAGTTATCGAGATGGTTCGAGAACTCGGTGACAGGATGAGATACGAAGACGACTGTCTGTTGATATCATGCGATAAATCCGCATGGACCAAATCGGAAGCGGCTCAACTCACGAGGGCTGCACCATACCTGGAAACCTCCGTCATTTCAGCATGGAATGCTGACCCGGATTCGCTATTGGACCACCCATTAATGGCACCTCCAACCGAAGAAGAATTGCTTCGTCTAACTGAATATCTGGAAGCAAACACTCCAGAATCATTTGTCCCCGAGGAAATCGTTGAGATTGTTCCAGAACCTGTAGAAGTTATCGAAGAGATACCTATTGAGGTAGTCGAGGAGGAAATAATCATCACTGAGACGATACAAGAAGAAATCGTGGAAGAGGTTCCTGAAGTGGTTGAGTCAAAGGGTCCAAGGAAGCCACAACGAGTCAAGAGGCGTAGGTCAAAGCACGCCAAAGTAATGAGTGCTAGAGAAGCAGGTCTTGCTGGCCTTGCTGCAATTAAAGGCGACAGAGACATTGGAGATTTGCCGATGACAAAGTCCCTGCCGAAGACAGCCATAGGCGTTGGCAAAGAAGGTGCTATGCCATCGATTCCAAACACAATCCCAACAGAATTGAATGATGCTGCTCGCCAAGATTCCGCAAAGAAATCTAGAAATTTACCAGAAACCAAACTTGGACCCAAGGCAGTAGGTGGAAAGAAAGCCGGTTCCAAAGGAAAGGTTGTCAGTCCATTAGCAGCACGTGGAGTCGAAATCAAGCGCAACATTGCAAAGAGATCTCAAGCATCTAGTGTCCCTCAGAAGGAATTGGATATTGACAAAGAACTTGAATCTTGGAAATTTAATGAGGAGGAGACAGAATGAGACTTTCACACCGAGAGAAACTTCAACTCGCCCTAGCTAACGCCAGAGAAAGTCTAGGGAGAGATAACACTTCAACACAACCGGCGTTATCAAAATTGAACACACTTAGGGGAGTAAAAGAGGCGATTGATACCAGAGAAGGAAACCTCCTTTCCAGAACTGGAGTGAAGACCCGTCCCACCTTTGACATTGTTGCAGACCAGATCCTTGGAGAACCAACTTCTTGGAAGCCGAGTATTGATTTGGATGAAGGAGAAAATTCGCTTTCTCAAATCGCTGCAAAACGAATCGGTGAAATGCGAGAGAGGCAAGAAATTGAGGAAGGAGAAGAAGAATTGCTCGGGGAATCATTTGGCATGCTAAAGGATGGCAGGCCAATATGGGCAGAAGTTCTCGATACCCAGAGAGGATACTCTACTAATTTCACAGATTACGGTATGAAAGACCTAGCATTCAGGCCTTTGTGGCCCCCCGTTCAGAAACTCTCAGACCATAATACCTGGAAAAGTTGGCATGTTGTTGAAGAAAACTCACGTGCATCAATGGCCTGTGAAAAGGTAATTGAAAAGCCAGGAATCACGATGAATCCTCTACTAATTCTTGGGGACACAGGATGTGGCAAGTCCCACATCTTAAGCGCCTCAGTTCAAGCGATGATTCGCAGACAAGATGGCAACGTACACTTGTTATCGACATCGGCAATGAGAGGGTGGGAATCACTGCCTGATGGGTGGCAAGACGCTGTTGCGCATGCTAACCTAATCGCAATCGATGACCTCCACCTTGCTGATGAAAGAATTGCAACAGAACTTGGAATGATGATTGACTATGCTCTAAACATGGGCGTACAAGTTATTGCAACATCTAGAGTTGATTCTAATGAATGGCCAGCTCGCAGATTATGGGAAGTTATGCGTTCCGCTACGAGTGTCTGGATTAGGAAACCTAGTTCCGCTTCTCTAATCACTCACTTACGACGTAATGCAGGAGGCAGAGCACTGCTCTTAGACGATGCAATGATTGCAAGAATCGTCAAGCATGGAGGAGGGGACTGGCGAAGCACTGATGCAGCATTTGAGAAAGTCGCTCTTGCAGTTGAATCTGGAGAGCGAATTATTTCCGGCGAGGATGTTACTAGTATTCTCGAAGAAGTACCTCAAGAAATGACCGAAGTAGAATTATTCACTGAGAGAGAAGACTTGGAAGAGATTGCTTCTCGAGTTATCAGCGAAACACTTGACCACGTTTACACTGGAAGAGATGTCGCAGGAGTCGAATTGAACGTACCTGTTCCTGAACTAAGTGACGACTGGGAAGTTCCAGAACTCACGATTGAGGAAAAGGATGAATTGCATGAAGTGCTGACTAGCAGGAACCTCACACCGCATGTAACAACCACGCTGACTGTGGACGAAAGTGATGAATTCTTGGTTCACAGAGATGACAATCTAGACGCGTTGGACCAAGTTCGAGTTGCTGAAACTACCTCTAGCATAGATTCAATCACTGACCAAATGTTCGAGAGAATGAGTAACGAACACATAGAGCAATCAAAGAAATTAGCCGAATTAGAACAAGAAATGTTCGACTTAGCAGATAGAAGCAGAGATGCATCTGTTGAAGAGTTAATCGAAATCGCTGACCGAGTTGGAGAGATCGAAGTAATTCTTGGAAATGTGCAAGAGCATCCAAGCTATGCTATGCTTACTCCTGTCACTGTCTTGACACCAATAGGTGAAGAGGCATGATGCGACCTTGGTGGATGTCAGGGGTTCCGTTTGCTTGTCAGCCAGACTGTGGAAAATGCTGTGATGAACCAGGAGGTATTGTTTACCTGCGTCCTATCGATGCCGAAGCATTAGCTTCACATCATGAAATGGAAGTTGAAGAATGGCTTGAGAGGGATTGTAGGCAAACACTTGATGGCAGATACATCTTGAACTCAGACCCCTACACTGACATCTGTATTTATCTCGATGAAGACAAGAAATGCACTGTCTACCAGTCACGGCCAGCACAATGCAGGTCATTCCCATTCTGGGCTGAAAATGTGCGCTCACAGCGCTCATGGGAAAAGACGGTGAATAGTTGCCCTGGACTCGAATCAGAGGAGGCTTTCATCATTGATGGCAACACAATTCGCAAGAAAATTATCGATGACAGAGATGCGACTAGAGGCTTTAGAGAATGGCCCCCAAAACGCAGATGATAGATTTTTATTTCAGCGTAATTTCAGTAAAAAACACTAGGTGTTCTAAAACACACCATAAGGGTGTTTTGTTGCGAAAAACAGCGTCGCCCTTATACCGTGGTGGCTTTTCCCTAGGTCCGGTGGTGAATTCTTGGCTGATGAAGAGTCGTTGTTGGAATTGACTACTGCCCACCTCAATATTGGTATGAGAGGCGTTCCAGTTGGAACTTGTAGAACGTCCTTCGTAACTCCTACTGAAGGAGTTCACTATTGTGGATACCCGATTAGTGAACTAGCCATGATGTCACCTGAAGACATCATTTATCTTCTATTCAACAAGGATTTACCAAACATAGAGCAATCTGTAGAGTTTAGAGAAGATTTGCAATCCAGAGGCGAGCTTCCTTCCGGCGTGGAAGAAGTCCTTGCCACCCTACCAAGAGACGGCCATCCAATGGACTGGCTCTCAATTGGCATTCACACATTAGGAATGCTAGGTGGTGTTGACGATTGGAAAGAAGATGCAATGAATCTTATCGCTAGGATGCCGAGATTAATGGGATTAATTTTCAGATATCGCGAGGGTCGAACAGAGAACATTCCTAGTGATGATTTGACACTACCTTTGGTTGGAAGATTCACTAACACTCTTGATTTGGATAATGTTGACAAAGCAGTAATGAACAGAGTTCTGTCTACTTACCTAGTCCTCCACATGGACCACGGTGGAGGTAATTTGTCGACATTCACAGGCAAAGCTGTAGCAAGCGGTCACGCAACAGTCTACTCTTCAATGGCAGGAGCAATGAATGCTCTTTCCGGTCCACTGCACGGCAGAGCAAACCAGTCGTGTTTTGAATTCGTTAAGCGCATTGGCACATCAGACCCTGCCGAAGTTGAGAGATTTGTCAGAGGAGAACTTGAGGCGAAGAGGCCTGTATTCGGATTCGGGCATGCTGTTCTGCGTGCTGAAGATCCAAGAGCCACTGTACAATTCGCTTTAGGGGAAGAAATCTGCCCAGATGATGAGTATTACAGAATCATTCGAGTTCTGCGCCAAATTGCTCCAATGGTACTTTCAGAGAATCCAAAAATCAGCAATCCAAACGCAAACGTAGACATCGCAAGTGGAACCTTGCTAAACTATGTTGGACTGCAGGACCCTGAATACTACACTACATTCTTTGGATGGGCAAGAGTTGCAGGAATTGGTGCACAGATTGTAGACGAGAGAACGGTAATGCGCAACGGGAAAGGAATCCCAATTTACCGACCAAAATACATCGCAGAAGAACAAACTCTGCGTCACATTGACTGAATAACAGGTCGTGCTGTCTTCCCACAGCCACGGTGACCAATCATTCTGACTGCCTTCCAACCCAATTGTTCATCGCTAATCTCGTGCCATGGAGCAACATCTTCTGGCGCAATACCTTTACTGAGGTCATTCCATTGTTCATCAGACAAAGGCATAGTAGCAGGTCTCATCCACCGACTACTTCCACATGGCAACACCATTGATGGGTCGGGGTAATCTGTTAGTATTGACAATCCAGCACCCAATAAGTCTCTCTCCATATATGGGTGTCCTGGCCACACATAAACAGGATAATCTCCCAAAATTTTTCTTAATCTGTCCAATTGACGTCCTTTGAGCCCTACTGGCCTGCCAAGGTGTAAATAGCGTTTGATTCCTTCAAAGTAATCAACCGCACAAGGCATCATTGGAGCACCAGAACTCTTCTGCTCATTCATCAAACGATTGAACGAGTAAGCTACGAATTGAGGAAGAGCCCTAATCCTCTTGCTGTTGTGCGAACCAGTTCTAGGTACAACTGGCAATAGTCTTGACCACGGGCGATTAGAGCCTGATAATTTTGCAACTTTTTTCATCGGCTTATGGAATGCATAGAACACCGCCGCCTCATTGTGAATACCAGCATCGTCCACCATTTCACTAGCAAGTTCCATTATTCGGGCCATCCTTTTAGTGGGCTCCTTTTCGATGGAAGGCAGGCATCTCTTAATTTCCAAACATGCGACCTTGGAATGTTCTTGCCAAGGCACTAACCATTCTTTGTCAGCCATCAATTTCTCAAAAGAACAAAATCCGATTTCTTCTAATTCCGCTAAATTCCACTCCTCAACAATTTTTGGTCGGCCATCCAATTTTTCTTTTGGAATCGAAACCGTGTGGTCGTGATGAACCACTAATTGGTCATCTGCTGTTAAGCGTAAGTCGAATTCGACGCCATCCATAATTTGCATAGCCTTCACTAAGGAAGCATGCGTATTTTCTGGATGCTGAACAAACGCCATTGGTTTGGCTTGAAACGATTTCATTATTGAATCATGTGCCGGAAATTGAAACCGGCCCAACTATCATAAGCGGTGAAATTCAGTGCGAGGCATGGCAGAAGACCAACGCGTACGAGGATATTGTGCATATGATTGGGGTAAGAGCGCTTTCGAGACATCGGTAACAACAGCAGTATTCCCGGCATGGTTCGCATATCTATTCGCTGAAGCAAACGGAATCTCAACGAAAATCCTAGGTTCAGAATGGACAGCAGATGCTATGTTTTCCGGTGCAGTAATGATTGGTGCATTGCTTGTAGCAATTTGTGCACCTTCCCTTGGAGTGATTGCTGACCGAAGAATGATCAAAATTTGGTGGTTGCGAACACTAACCTGGGTTGGTGCAATTTCATGTGTACTTCTTGCACTATCTCCTTACTTGGGGGTTTCAATAGCATGGATTTGGGCGACAATCATGTTCATGATTGCAAATGTTGGTCTGAATGGAGCAGGTGTGTTTTACAATGCACTGCTACCACACATGGGTGATGAATCTGAAATGGATTCTATCTCAAACAAGGCCTTTGCTGCAGGATACCTCGGCGGTGGAATATTACTTGTTGTTCACTTAGGGATGGTTTTGAGTCTTGATGGTGGATGGGTCATTCCTTTCGTCATGGCATCCTCTGGATTGTGGTGGCTAGGATTCGCTCAAATGACTTTCAGAATGGTTCCAGAACCTCACATTGAAGACGAGATGGAACCAATGGGGTTAATCGCATCAACAAAGATGGCTTTGGGAGAAGTGATTTCCACATTAAAGGACATCAAGAGTTTCAGAACCTTATTCTTCTACATGCTAGCATACTTCTGTTTCATTGATGGAATCAACTCTGTAACAGCTCTTGCAGGAGTGTTCGGAATTGTTGTTCTTGGATTAACAACAACTGGGCTAATCATGACGATAGTTATCATTCAATTCGTTGCGGCTCCCGCTGCGATTGGATTTACGAAATTAGCAGACAAATGGGGCACCAAGAAAGCACTGCAATTTTCTCTAGTTTGCTGGTGTGTAGTGATCATCGGAGCACTATCTTTCGCACCTTTGGAATTAGAAAAGCACGAAGAATATGACATTCAATATACATGGGACGCGGATGAGGGTGCGTATTTTGTTGAGGCACGAGAAGGAGTAAACAACATCGCAGCATTACCGGATGACGATGAACAAAAGTGGGCTCTGGATTATGAAGAAATCCTACCCGTTCAACAAAACAAAGACGTTAAGCGACAGGGTTATGCTGTCGAATGGGCATTTGATGATGATGGAGCACCAATCTCAATGCAAGTTAATCTAACTGAATCAACTATGGCCGCATTCAAGGCATCTATGGATGACTCAAGATTCTCCTACAGTGTTGAAGGAGGAGAACTAGAGGATATGGTCGTTGGAGAGAACCATCCGACCAGCCTTGGAGACGGAATGCTAGATTTCATTCCCGACACAGCTCGAGACTGGATTTGGGCACCTCTTGGAGTTACCGTGTTCTTCCAATTCTTGCTGCTCGGGGCATTCGCAGGAGCTCTGCTAGGCGGTTCACAAGGACTCGCTCGCTCGATGTTCGGACAGATGGTTCCAGAAACTCGATCGGCTGAGTTCTTCGGATTCTTCGGGTTCTTCGGAAAGGTTGCGGCATTACTTGGCCCACTAATCTATGCATTGATGACTGTCTGGTTCGATTCAAGAGTCGGTATTTTCGCTATCTCTCTACTGATTGTAGCCGGTGCATTGCTACTGAGAAAGGTCGATGTCGAAGATGGTATCGCCGTAGCAAAAGCAGAGGATGAAAGAAACCGTTCTAGCGCTGCGGAGTGAAAATACTCATAGCCATAGGCTATGGGCGGTGAAGCAATGAGTCCTTACTGGGTGATGATGGGATTAATCCTAATCCTAACTCCTCTCATCTGTTGGGTGTTCACCCTTGGCCGTGAACACACAAGGACTCCTTTGAACACTGCATTCCAGGTTATTCATGAGAAAAGGTACTATCTTCACGCACTTGGTTACCTTTTCATCATTAGATGGAAAGCCTTGACTGATGACCTAAATGAGCCGATTAAAATCAAAACAGGAAACTGGACTGACTGGATTTACTCATTCGAGGGTGAAATCACCCTGTGGGTTCAGCAGACTTTTGAGAACGCATGGCTAACAGAGTTCTTGAATTTCCATTACCTCTTCATCTACCTATTCTTAATTTACATTACTACAGTCTATTTCGCATACGTTGGCGAAAGAGACATGACCGACAAGGTCACTCTCAATTATCTTCTGATTTACGCCTTAGCAGTTCCATACTACCTATTCCTGAATGTGGAAGTCACATCATCGTGGATACCTGGAATGAAAGCACTTCTGTATCACGATGGTTGGTACACCGTGTTCTATGCAACACACGACCCATTAGACAACGCAGTTCCATCTTTACACGTAGCTATTCCATTCGGAATAATTCTCCTAAACTGGCTGCACTGCAAAGAGAAAGGAATCAAAATGCGTGATTGGACACACTGGCCATATCACCTCTTCATCGTAGTAAACACCATACTTTTCGTATTCACTATTGCCTATCTAGGAATACACTGGCTTGTTGACATCCCGCTAGGTATGCTTGTTGGGGGAATTGGTGCACTATTCATCCATCACCTGCAACCCAGAATGCGTAATGACCACGGAGGAATGTTCGAAGGGGTTACGAAAAAGAAAGTTGTCAATCATACCTTCTGGGAAGGTGCTGCTACCCTAATACTACTCTTCCTAGTTCTTTCAGCTGTCTCTTACCAAGAGAATAACATCGACGACAGAGTATCGATGAGACTGGGTGGAGGAGATTCCACCTATGAGATTCTAACACCATTATCCTACGGAGATGAAGTTACGACTTCGATAACCAATCTTGATGAATCGCTAACTCTTCAATTCTCCATCCTTTGGGTTGAAGAATCGGTAACTGCGATGGATCAAGGAGTAATCAATTGGTCTGAGATAGAAAAGAAACAGACGGTGTATTTTGTTGAGCCTGGAAAAACAATGAATGTTACAGTTACCGATGCTAAATTATGGCATCTAATCATTCTACACAATAGTGCTGAGGAACTTGATGATGTGATTGAGGTTAGAATAATCAACGACTATGGCGATGATCAAATGTGGAAAGCTGTAGCACTATCTCTGCCATCAATGTGGATGACTGGATTCGTTATTCACCGTTTGAAGAGGTTGAAGCAAGCTGGCCGTTCTTTCATCGATTCAACTCCTTCCCATTTGTGGGAGGAAGAATGAATGAGTGACGAATTTAGTATCGACCCCGAGATCAGAAATTTGTTCAAACAAGTTTCAGAGCATATCAGAAGTCGATTGAAACTCATCGTTGCCCTATTTATCATCGGCATTGCAATAGGAATACCTCTCTCACACAGAGTTGTTGACTGGCTCTTAGGAGCAGGATTGGTGCCTTCAGACGTTAACATAATCATATTGACTCCTGTTGAATTTATCATGTTGCAAGTAAGAGTTGGAGCATGGTTAGGTGCAGGATTAGCCGTCCTAGCGCTAATTATTGATGGAGCATGGAAAAGTGGTCTTGCAAAAAAGAGCCCCAGGCCTACTTTGAGCGTCATCGTTGCCGTGGTTACTGCAACTATTCTAGCAGTTATTGGCATAATTTACTCATGGTACCTTCTCACACCAATGCTGCTGGACTATTTGGCTACTGATGCTCAATCTGCTGGGCTATCCACTGAATGGCGATTATCATCGTTTATTGGATTCATAATCAGCCTTTGTTTAGCCTGTGTAATTGGATTCCAAGCCCCTCTAATCACAACATTATCACTGCAAACTGGTGCGGTCGACAGGGCAACATTGCTGGCTTATCGGCGCCACATTTGGTTCATCACTTTCGTTTTAGGAGCAGCGTTCTCTCCGCCAGACCCGCTGTCATTATTCCTAGTGTCTCTTCCGATAATCCTTCTATTCGAAGCCGCTTTGATTTGGAATAAAATCACGGGTGAAAGCAAGGATGCAAGTGTTTGATTGGAACACAAATCTTACCCGGTGAAGGACGGTTTTCAGTACCGTGTGAGTCACCTCCAACAGTAATTGGTAAGCCTTGCTGCATCAATTCCAAACGATAAGAATCAGGATGTGAGTTATGCACTGCTTCGATACAATCTACTCCGAGTTTCAGCAAGGCAGGTACTAGAATATCAACCTCAATTCCGTAATAATAAGGATGGGCTAAGGAAGTCAGACCTCCTGATTGATGTACCATATTAACCGCTTCAGAAACGGTAGGAAGAGGCCTTTCTCTAAATGCAGGACCGTCGTTACCAATCCATTTTTCAAATGCTTCTGAAACAGATTCAACAATTCCATGCTCTACCATTGCTCTAGCCAGATGTGGTCTGCCAAGAGAATCCTCTGCGAATTTTTCAACATCTTCTATTGGGATAACATGACCGTTTTCAGCAAGTGCTTCTAACATCAATTTCATACGAGGTATCCTCGCATCTTTCAGACTCAATAGCCAATCACTGAACTCTTTGGACGCACCCTCAGGGAAATAAGCGAGAAGGTGCCATGATGAAGGATTCTTCGTCGAACTTTGTAGTTCAACTTCGCAAGTAATTTCTACACCGGGAATAAATCGCATCCCCAATTTTTGACAGGCATCGCTAGCTTCAGCCCAGCCTGTGTCTGTATCATGGTCGGTTAATGACCAAACCTTGACACCTGAATCAAATGCCCTTTCTGCCATTTCCGTGGGTGAAAACAATCCATCACTATGCCATGAATGGCAATGCAAATCGACACTTTCGGTCCACATAGTAAAACCTCAGAAATCTGGTAATTCGGGCAAATCCAATGGTGGAGGAGCCGCAGATGCTTCATCCTCATTCAATAAATCATCAAGGTCTGGCATTTCAGGTAAATCTGCCATTACAGGCACGTCTGGAAGTTCTAAAGTTGGGACCTCTGGCAAGGGAATGGATTCAATGCCATCGATTTGAAATCCTCTTGAATCAAACTTATCGACATTGACTTTAGCGCTATCAACTTCATTGTTGGAAATAGCAGCGGCCGATGATTGACCGATTTGTCCTTTGGATAGTGCATTGATTGCGTTGTCAACTGCTGATTCATCTTGTGTCACTTGAGAGCCGATAATGGATTCAATTACTGCTGCAGTGTTCGGATTTACTGAATCTTGAGCCGCATCGAGACTTACCATGGTTGGAAGACCTTCCATCTCCTCATACTGCGCTGCAGAAGAACCATGGGCATGTACTACAGGAACATCATGTTCTCTTCGTGCCCACCAAGACAGTGCTAAACTCAAGGGAACAAAAACCAGCAATCCGGTTTCGATATTCCCCCACCCTCTAGGAGTTCCAATAGGAAGAAACAGTGAGAACAACAATGCAACAAATGCGATCAAGGCAGCCGTATTCGCGGCAAACGCGATGTTGGGGTGCCTCGGGTCCATGATATTCTCTGGAGGGCGTAACTCAAGAATGTTGGGCTTCTGCGGATGTGACTGTATTTGCCATTAACATTGCAACGGTCATAGGACCAACTCCGCCTGGTACCGGCGAAAGTAGTGATGCGACTTCTTCGACATCGGGATGAACATCTCCTGCCAGCCTCCAGCCCCTTTCTCTGGTCGAGTCATCTACGCGATTGATCCCTACATCGACGACAACAGCGCCCGGTTTAATCCAGTCTTTCTTGACCATCTCAGGCCTTCCCACCGCTGCAATAACGATGTCAGCAGACAAACATTCGGCCTTTGCATCAACCGTTCTTGAATGAACAATAGTTACAGTAGCGTCAGCGCCACGTGAAGCCAATAGCAAAGCCTGTGGCATTCCTACATTGAAAGAGCGTCCAATTACAACCGCTTTTTTACCGGTCATTTCTACATCAGCCCAACGCAGCATTTCCATCACACCAGCAGGTGTGCAAGGAATCATTCCATCAAGACGTCCTTGAACAATTCTTCCAAGGTTTTCGGGATGGAATCCATCTACATCTTTACTAGGGTTGATCAAATCTGTTAGAGATTCTTCATCCATATGCGAAGGTAGCGGAGACTGAATTAGAATTCCGTGCAATGAATCATCTTGATTCAAGGAAATTATTGTCTTTTCAACTTCTTCCTGCGATGAATCCGCAGGCATTTCGATGTGAGTGGATTTGATTCCCAACCTTTCGCAAGAACGAATTTTGTTTCTAACATACACATGTGATGCAGGGTCGTCACCCACGATTACTACTGCCAAATGTGGCTGAACTTTGCAATTTGCAATTCGAGATTTCAACCTCTCTTCGAGGTCGGCTGCACAGGATTTACCATCCAGTCTGGCTGCAGGCATGATTTAATCCAAATGAATGATGGTGATGAGGATTGCGTTATCACAGAATCATTCTTCTTCATTGGACCACAGCAATTTGCTGCATGCAGGACAAATATACTCAGAAGGTCTTGGACCGTCAATCGTCTCTAGGTTACCGCAAGGTCCGCAAAGGATGGTTGACTTGATTGGCTCATCCATAGTTACATCCACTCTGTACATGAATCTGCCAGCATCAGGTAGTCTTTCCATCGAAGGTTTCCAATCTGAAACAGCTTCAGGGCTCATTCCCATTTGACTTGGAATAGACATTCCAATGATGAAACAGATTATCCCACTGATACCTACTACACCGCCCATAGCAATGTTGACACCAAGAGAAAATAATGCTCCGAATACAATCAATACTATTCCAGAGAGAAGGAAGTTTTCTCTGCGGTTTTTCATGGTATCAACTCAGAGCCATACTCAATGCTTCTGCAACTTTTGGAACATCATCCAAGGGTAATGCACACAGGCCAATTCTGACTCCACCAGTTAGAGGTACAAGGAATACTCCATTCTCAGCACACTTGTGAGCAATCTCGCTAGGATTGTCAGACTCTAACCATGCAAAAAATCCGTCCATTGTAGGATTTAGAGGAACTCCTAACTTTTCACATTCTGAAATTAGTGCGTTTCTTCTGTCGTCCAACAACTGCTTCAGACGGTCTCTCTCTTCTGCCCATGCTTTGCCACCTTCTTCAGAGGAGTGCATTTCGCTGACGCAATATTGTGAGACCCTAGGAGTTGCACTCCACGTTTGCCTTGCTGTTACACACATGACTGTGTCCATTCGGTCTGTAACTTCTTTTTCGGGGTGCATGCTAACCAATGCACCTGTTCTCAAGCCGTAAATTGTATGAGACTTTGAAAGAGATATTGCAACGCATATCAACAAGTTTTCAGGCCACATCATCCCATTTTCAATCGATTCTAGGATTGTATCAGCCCACGCATGAGTTTCGTCTGCATACAAGCTGTATGCTGAATCAAGAAGCAAAGTGTGACCCACATCTGGATTGTTTAGTGCTGAATCAACAAATGATTCCAAGCATGCAAATCTCCCTTCAGGAGTCATTGACAAACCAGTAGGATTGTGAGCAGGGTCGTTCAGCCAAACCATGATTTTGTCCTGTGAAGAACACAATTGTTTCAACTTCTGATCAAATTCATCTCTTGCAAAATAAGGGTGAGCTTCACTGCCATTAGGAGGGAGTAAAGGCCAAGTCTCAAAGTCAAGAGCGTTATTTTGGAGGAAGCCTTTGTATGGCCCCCAGTGTCTATCTCTTAACAGAGCAGATTGACCAGCGCTAAGGAAATTATTTGCTGCTAAGAATAACGCACCGCTGCCTCCTGGGCTAGCGGTTGAAGCAAAATTGAATCCTAATTCTTCTAATTGTGTGCGGGCATCACCAAATGCTAGAGTCTTGGTCAAATCAAGGAATGAAGGCAAGCCAGCAAGAGGAGCGTAGGCAGAGATCTCCTGCTCCGGAGCATTTCTTACTGCGGCATCTACAACCTTGTTAATTGCGAGACTACCATCGTTTTCCAATAAGGCGCCGATAGTCCCATTCACCGCAGGCTTGCCTTCTGCCTTAGCCTCTTGGAACTTAGCCCACCAGCTGAAAATCGTGTCATTTCCATGTTTTCCAATGCCTGCCGCATTGAGGAAATTCTCTCCAGCCATACATCTCCCAGCCAGTTTGAGGCTATTGTACTGCCGACGCATTCATCAAGGGACTTCTTCTCGGGTGGTTCGGCGCCAACGTAGCATAGCTGGTAGTGCTTCGGATTTGTAATCCGACGGTCGGGGGTTCGAGTCCCTCCGTTGGCTCCTTACTTTTCACAGAGCAGTGCTGCATTTCTATTTTGAATAAAGAAAAATTAGACAGAATAAATGGATATCATATTCAATTCGCCAAGGTATTCAAGACCTAATCGCGTCAGGGAGTAACATGGCGGAGTTCACTAATCCCGAGAGGAGAATGCTTCGCGCCATGCAGCAGAGAGATGGATTATGGAACTTAGAAGAAGTTCTCGAGGCATGTAATTGGGATGACCAGGCAATTGCTGTTGCTGCAGGACATGGCCTCGCAAATCACGGTTATGTCAAGATAAGTGAAACTAGTGTAACTGATGTAATACTTGGTAGTGAAGGGCAAAATGCAGTTGAGCAAGGATTACTTGAATCAAGACTATGGAATTATATCAAGTCGAATAAAGATGCTAGCATGAAAGATTTGTCTGCTAATTTTGAGAGACATGAGGCGGGTCCCGGAATCGGATTACTCAAAGGCCTCGGCGTGAAACTTGAAGGAGGGAAATTTTCCTGTGAGGACCCCGAGGATGTGTCTAAAAAAATCGCTGAAAGAGAGAATTTTATTCAATCTCCAACAATGGAAAGCCCACTCCTTGAACACTTCAAGGGACGAAAGAATCTCATAGAAATCGTAGAAGCAGTTACCAGAACTTGGAAGATAACCTCCAGTGGGGTGCAGGTTCCAGATTCACAACTTGAAGAAGTCACAAAAATTGCTGACATTACTCCTGAATTATTGCAGAGTGATGAGTGGAAAAATGCTGAGTTTAGACCATATGATGTATCACTTGAAGCATCGATGCCTAGGTCTGGAAGAAGCCATCCTATGCAAGCTCTTATCGAGAGGATCCGCTCAATTTTCCTCGAGATGGGGTTCTCAGAATTAGTGGATGATTATGTTCAAACCGCTGGATGGAACATGGATTCTCTATTCATTCCTCAAGACCATCCTGCTAGAGAAATGCAAGACACATTTTATCTCGACAATCCTAGACAAATCGAATTGGATAAGAAATTATTAGCAGACTGGAAAGCAATTCATGAGCATGGAGGCGATACCGAATCAACTGGTTGGGGTGGAGAGTTCGACCCTGAAATATCCCAGAAGGGATTGTTGCGCACTCACACCACTGTCAACACAATACAGTATCTGGCTGAAAATCCTGAAGATTCATGTCGAGTTTTCGCAATCGATAGAGTATTCAGAAAGGAAAGTATTGACAAAACCCATCTACCAGAATTCCATCAGATTGAAGGAATAATCATGGAACCTGGTGCCAACTTGGGGATGCTCGTTACCACACTCAAAACATTCTACGAGAAAATGGGCTACCCTGAAGTTAGAGTAAGGCCTGCCTACTTCCCTTACACAGAACCTTCACTCGAAGTTGAAGTAAAGTGGCGAGGAAAGTGGTTGGAACTTGGAGGTGCTGGAATTTTCAGGCCTGAAGTCACGGAACCTCTTGGAATCAAAGACCCTGTTTGTGCATGGGGAATGGGACTTGAGAGATTGGCAATGTTAGTGCTCGGGCTTGATGATATTCGTCAATTATACATCTCAGATTTAGAATGGTTAAGGAATCAACCAATTTTGTGATCGCAATGGACATCAATTCGATAAATGACCACAGTCCTTGGTGGGCAAGGGCATTCGCAATATTTCTGGGATTTATGCTATTGCTAACAGTAGCCAACTTCTTCTATCTCGAAATATTTGGAATCAATGGAATCAATCACTACACATTTGGAAATGAGCCACTTGATCCCGGTTCTTATCCCGAAAATGGGACTGAAGAAGAACAAAGAAACTACAACAATTCTTTGAGGGAGTGGGATGATTACCAGAGTTATATGGAAATGATGGATGATTTAGAGGAATCTTACGTCACTGAGATTTCGCAGATTTTCGCAGTCCTGACAATACTAATCGGCATACCAACAATCGCCATGTTTTGGACTCAAAATGAAAAGATGTTACACTTTGGATTAGCTTTCGGGGCGATATCGATAATTGGAGAAGTGTGGAAAGCATACATTTCTTCCGAAATTGTTGCCAATTTCATGGAAAGCGTACCCGGAGGAGGAGATTATGCTTGGATTGCCAAAACCTCCATTTTTACATCGAGCATGTGTGGGATACTTTACATTGCGTTGGCTATTGTTCTGCATAACATGTATCACAATCTGAACGATTTACCTGAGAGTGGTTTCCATGTAAAGGTTGATACACCATATATTGAAACGGTAGACCATGGAGATAATGACATCCAACACTGAAACCATTCCCGGTTTCAAGATTACTAAGTCACTAGGAGTTGCAACCGGCTCTACAGTAAGGGCGAAGCACATTGGTAAAGATATCCTAGCAGGCTTGAAAAACATTGTAGGTGGAGAGCTAAAGGCTTACACTGAACTATTGATGGAAGCACGTACTGAAGCACTGGGTCGAATGATGATGGATGCTGCACAACGAGGCGCTAACGCAGTTGTCAATGTCAGATTTGCAACCAGTAGCGTAGCAGGTGGTGCTGCAGAATTGTTCGCATACGGAACTGCTGTCACTGTCCAACAAGAGTGATCACATGTACGACATTACCGCAGAATCAATACCCCTGCTGATCATTTTTGTATTAGTAGCAGTATTTGTTCTATTCTTCCCACTTGCATTCATTTACTCCATGCTTTTTGGATGGATTCATGAATCTGGTCGCCAGAAAAAATTACTCGCTAGAGAACAAAAAGTGGCAGGAATTGTTGGAGGCGACAACATACACACTTTATCCACGCCAATAAGTCTAGAAAAAATTTCACAATGCGGTTTAGTGATGACAAACATCACTGTATCACCATCATGGTGGCAGCTGTTCCTAGGCTCAATCAAATCTATTTTCGGTGGACAAATTCAATCCTATGACAAAGTCCTAGCTTATGGAAGAGCCGAAGCTATGCAGCGCCTGAGAGAGCAAGCACTCGGTGAAGGCTGGAGTGAAATTATCAATGTTAGAGTTGAAACATCAATGGTGATGAACAAGGTGAAGGGCGGCCAGCAAAACAAAATGGGTACCCTCGAATTCCTTGCATATGGCACCGGAATCCGGTGATTTCAATAATATACATAGGGAGTCCTTTAGGACTTGAAGCCTCGAGAATCAAACATGAGAAGGACAAGAGTAGTGGCCACTGTCGGTCCATCTTCTTGGGACCCTACAACTCTACAGTCTATTTTTGATGCCGGTGCTGATGTATTTCGGCTGAACTATTCACACGGAGAACCAGAACAAAAGACAGAGTTGTATGAAAGAATCCGTTCAATGGAAACCGAACAACGCAAGACCTGCATCTTGGCTGATTTGCCGGGTCCAAAACTCCGTCTGGGTGAGTTTGATGGAGTTAAATCACTCAATAATGGTGAATCGATAAGATTACTTTGCGGAAAAATGGAACATGATGGCGAAGAAATTCCTGTTGAATATGATGGACTATCTGCGGATTTAAAACCGGGTGATTCAATCCTAGTTGCTGATGGATTAATCAGATTGTCAGTTACAAAAACAGGCGGGGAAAAGGGCTCGTTCATCGACTGTCTTGTAGAAGATGGAGGACCGGTAACCAGTAGAAAGGGAATCAACTTACCAGGCAATACAATCGATTTACCGGCTATTGGCGAGAAAGACAAATTAGCTCTAGACCACGCACTGAAAACTGGTGCTGATTGGATTGCAGTATCTTATGTACGAAGTGCAGAAGATTTGCGTCCCGCAAAAGATGCTGTCAAGGCTGCTGGATTACATACTCCAATTATTGCCAAAATAGAACATCCTGCAGCTTTACAAAATCTGCACTCTATTCTTGACGTCGCAGATGCAGTAATGGTTGCTCGGGGAGATTTGGGAGTAGAGATACCTCTGGAAAAAGTACCATTAGCTCAACAGAAAATTATCGATGCAGGTTTGATGCGTGGCATGGTAGTGATTGTCGCTACTCAAATGCTTGAATCAATGACACTGAACCCTAGACCAACACGTGCAGAAGTCAGTGATGTATCGACTGCAATTAGACACGGAGGAACTGCCGTCATGTTATCTGGTGAAACCGCATCTGGCAAGCACCCTGTTGCGGCAGTAGAAACAATGGTAAAAATCGCAACTGCGACAGAAGAAGGACTGGACTCCTCAGGAGGAACACCAGGAGTTCTATCCAAGTTCCGTTCGACTAGAGCTGTCGCTCATTCGGGGGTTGAACTTGCCAGGGCAGCAAGCGCCAAACACATAATCGTAGCAACCCAACACGGTAATGCTCCCCGACTAGTAACTGGATACAGGCCAGACGTGGTTGTGACTGCTGTGACAGATCGTATTCGAGCTGCTCGCAGAATGAACCTACTACCCGGAGTAAAATCTGTAATCGTCAAAGAGCACGAGAGAGGTTCCAAAACCATGCAGAATGCGATCAGAGAGATTGCTAAAGATGGAACCATCAAATCTGGAGATAGAATTGTGGCAATTTCAGGTTCTCCACAAGCAATGCGTGGAGCGACTAGTACTGTCAGATTATATCGTTTGGAATCGGATGGAAGTATTTCTGGAACAGAGTGACACCAAGACGCTTTTTTCTGCGCAAGGTTCAATGCTGGAGTTCCATGTCGATGGCCATGGGTCTTAATCCTGTGAATGGTATATTGGTCGCCACCGGCCTGATATTGGTATCTCTCAATCTGGCATTAGCGTCTTATGCAACCGGCGAAGTTCCTGCTGCTGTAGAAGAAGCCGTTGCGATGAAAGTTAAGGACGATATTTGCGAAAATACTCTTTGTACTGAAGTAAGTGAAGACTGGTCTGAATCGACCTCGCAAAGAGATTTCTTTGCATGGCACATAACTAATGTCGACGAGGTAATAATGGATAATGCAGAGCCTATTTATGAAAAAATTGGCCCTGTAACTTATGATGTCACTCTCAAGCGGGAAGTCGATAATTATGACATTAAGAATGGGCTATTGACATACAAACAATTGACATCATATTCATGTTCTGAAGATACCTTAGTACCATGCTCAACAGAGGTTAGCCAATTGAATATCGCGTTTAACCCACAGGTAGTTGGAGCCACTGGAACCGCAATCAACGCTGTCATGGACATTACCAAAACGGGATTCGTATCTGGAGTTGTTGGAATACACTTGAAACAAGTAACAGCAGCTCAGGCTGTTGCGGATGAAATCCAATATGAACACATGGCCAATCTAGCCGCTGTTGAAGGCCCAGGTGACATCTACATCATCGATACTGAGATGCATAATTCTGCTGAATCTTATTTCCTCGAGGGGATGTTTGAAGCGTTTAATGATGCATATGGCGACGCATTCCTAGATGATGACACTAAGACTTACCTGAGCGAAGGCGGAGTTGACCCTCGCTGGGTTGATGGAGTTTGGAATGACGACGGAGATGGCATTCTAGAGCCAGATGAAGAGTGGGGAGGTTTCAACGAAACAGGAGCTCGAATTGGGGACTTGAACGGAAACGGAATCATCGATAATGAATCCAGCAGCTTCGTTTCCACCTTGAATCTAGATTATGCATTCTATGAAGCAGTAGGTCCTGACGGAGAGAACCTATCCCTTGTCAATTACATGGGCCCTCTGGTTTACGCTGCAATGGGTGAGCCTGATTCATTAGAATTCATCCAAGAAAATCCTGAAGAATCTGTCACACTCGAGCGTGCAGAATTGTGGAATTTCGCACATCCTACAGACCTAAACATCACACTAGCAAGAGATTGGACACTTTATGGAGGAATGGGTGCATTGATGCTTGACTACGGGGCAGGCAATGATGATTACCTAACCGATTATTCAGAAGACGGAGTCAACCTTTCGGTAAGAGTTGAACGCCTATTTGGTATCGAAATGGATGATGCTGTTGCCTCAGATGTTCTTACTATGGGTGATGGCACTGACGAGCCATTGGGAATTTTGGCAGTCAGCGAGTCAGGGACTTCATTCGGATTAACTGAATTCCTAGAAATGGATCAAACCACTGCGGTCGAAACCTACGGAGTAACTGGATACCAGCACCAAGTTTTGAAGAAATTTTGTAACGACTGGATGGATAACGTCGCAACTCTACCACTGATTCTAGTTGGTGGAGAGGGCTACATATCTGCATCTCAGTTCGTCAACCAAACATTCGGTTCCGTAAATCCAATCGACAATGAGTACATGGAGTACTCACTCAATATTGGAGGAATGTGGGGTACTGGAACATATGGCTTCCCAGCTGGAGACCCGATCGACTTAACACAAGAACAGAGTTCTGAAATGCTGTACGGTGATTGGGGCCTAACTACTGCAAAGGGCGCAAGTATGTTCCTTTATGGTGAGTTGAGCGGCAAAACTTTGCCGATCAATTATTCAACCGAGGAAAGGACTGAGGCTAAAGAGTGGACAAATGAAACAGTTGCTGAGATATATGGAATCGATGTTGAGGCTGCTGGTGCAGCAAGGCTACTAATGATGGAAGTAGTGTTCAAAAATTTCGTTCCCGACTTCCTAATTGATTCATTTGGAACCAGTAAGTATCTCACACAACCTGTTGACAACTGGCTATTAGGCTGGCATGACCCTGTGAATGCATATTTGGCGACAGGTGATTCTGAAAATATGACCGCTGGCTGGACTAGCCTTGAAGCGAATGAAACATTCTTTGGTTCTGCTGCATATGTTGAGGGGGGAATATCTACAGGTGACCCTGCTAAAATCACGATTTGCACAGGCGAGGCTGATTCCTGTGACAAGGGAGAAACCGTACAGGTTGGAGACAGCGAGTATGTAAGTTGGAGAAACAAGTCAAAGGAAAGTGCAACCTACGGATTGATTAACGCCGAATTGCAAAGTGAAACCACTGGCGGATTCATCACAGGAGATGGCGACAAAATTGACTTATCGGGATACGGAACTGCTGATGTGAAGTGTGAGAAAGAAAGCACTCTCAAAGGAATTCCTGTAGACGTATGTACTGCTTCTATGGATCCATTGGAAAGATCAATACAAGCCAAACTAATCAACAGCGGAGATCTCCTCGATGCTATCCCCGGCGCACTACCAGTGTTCTTTGGAAGCGATGTCGAAATCAAAGTCGAACAGTTGAGTGGAGCAATTATTGGCGGTAAATCGGAATCAACATTCTGGCTGGATACTAGAAACATCACAGACCAAAAAACCCCTCCTGAAATGTCTGATTTGCAAGAGGTATTCGTCATCAAGACTGCAGCAGAACTGGACGATGAAACTGCGGAATCTATGGAATCTCAAATCGTCACGAATCAAGACTTCTTTGCATTCTTTACTAACTTTGACCATTGGTCAGATTATGTTGCTCTTAGCTTATGGATTGGAGGGTTTACCTCGCTCCTAATTGGTGCAGCATTAATTTTCAAGGGGGATAGCAAGGAAGTTTCTGGTTCAAAATGGGGAGACGAACCTGAATCTACTGATTTCACTGGTGAAGTCAAGAAAGAACTCGATGAACCCAATGAAGAACCTCAACCAGAGGAATTATGATTTCAAAGTGATATCACTTAGATATCATAAAGTAGGAGTCAGTTCTGGCAAGAAACATGCAGCCTGCAGCCGTAAGTATCCCGACTCAAGCCGTGATGCCACAAACTGAGCCCCGATTTAAAGACAAAGAAGCCAGCACCATCAATGGATTCATTGGACTACTAATCCACTTATCCCTGAGTGTATTCAATATACTGTTATTGGCCACTGGACCAGGGGCACTTCTTCTGATAATCACCGGCCCAATTTGGCTAGTATTGTGGAATTCTTACGTAATTGTGAATCCAAATGAAGCAGTAGTGACTCAATTCTTTGGACGATATGTCTCAACTCTAAAAACAGAAGGTTTCAGATTTTTCTTTAACCCTCTGTACAGCAAGTCAAAGATTTCATTCAAGATCAACAACTTCGAATCCAGCAAATTGAAAGTTAACGACGTTAATGCGAACCCAATCGATATTGCAGCTGTTGTTGTCTGGAGGGTCTATGATGCTGCAGAAGCAATGTTCGAAGTAGAGAACTACGGGCATTATGTCCAGATTCAAAGCGAAGCAGCCCTGCGTGAAATGGCTACGAAGTACCCCTACGATGCTATCGAAGAGAAAGATATTGGAGGAATCACACTCTCTAGTCACCAAGATGAAATCGCAAAGCAATTGCAACAATCTGTTGAGGCTCGTCTAGCAAGAGCCGGTATCCAAGTATTGGAGGCTAGAATCTCTTACCTCGCTTATTCTACAGAAATTGCACAAGCAATGCTACGCCGCCAGCAAGCGAGCGCAGTCGTTGCAGCACGTCGTGAGATCGTCGACGGAGCAGTCGGCATGGTCGAACTTGCACTACAACAACTATCTACCAAAGGAATCATTGAATTAGACGAGGATAAAAAAGCGACAATGGTTAGTAATCTGTTAGTCGTGCTATGTTCTGAGACTGATACAACGCCTGTCGTTAACACCGGAACATTGTACCAGTGAGGTTGGTTGAAATGAGAACAGCACCAAAAGTAGTTCTTGTAATAGGATTAGTTCTAACTATAATTGGAATTGTTGGTTTTGCAATAGGCATGGATAGCGTTTCAGAGATTGAAGAAGAATTTACCAAGTACGAGCTTGAAAATGTAACAAACGGAACAATTGTCATAGAAGACACAGACGGTTATGGAGACCTAGGCGTGACATTTTGGGTCAAGGGAGTCTACGAAGATGCGAATGAAAATGGCGAATGGGATGTCTGTGAATCGACGACAATAACAGTCCTATCCGCTCCTGAAGTCAACACCGAATGGGATGAAGACCTAAATGGTGAGTTCTATTATGAAGGAAATTATGATGCATACGGCAATGTCAGCAATTGTGACTCTAATTCTCTAAACAAAGTTCTGGACAGAGAAAGTGATGGACTAGTTAAGGTTGGAAGAGCGTGTTTAGCGTGTTATTCAGGCAATCTTACTTTCGAATCTAATGTACCTGTATGGGTAACCTATGATGATAAGTTAGCTGAAGAAATCATTGATGAAATCGGCGCTTTATTCCTTGGATTCATCGGTGGCTTTGGAGGATTGTGCTGTGGAATTATATTCCTGATTATTGGAATTATCATGGCCCTTACAATGAAGGATGATGGTCCTAAACAAATGATGTACATGCCACCAGCTGACAATCAATTGATTGCTCAGCAACCTGGAAGCCAACCAACCACCACACACATGTCACAACCAGACTTTGGAAATCCTCCTCAAGGCGGACTATAGGTGATTAAATGGAAATTCGACTAATCATAACTTCAGTGTTCTCAATAATGATTCTGCTTTATGTTGGTTATTGCTGGGTAAATCAAGGCGTGCATGCAAAAGGGAAAGGATGGGTAACAAGAGAATTCGCACCCAAGACATTCTGGTTTTGCATGATTCTATACTTAGTGATGGCAATAGGAATATTTGCGAATACTTTCTTTATGCCAAGATGATGGGATTGAAATGGAGAAAAAGAAGATTTTACTGCGATTAGATCCTAAAATCCACGAAGCCCTCAAGCGATGGGCTGATGATGAGTTTAGGTCACTCAATTCACACATTGAGTTCTTGCTAAAAAAATCGCTCAGCAGTAATAGGCGCACCGACGAGGATGAATGAAATCATACATAATTTGAAGTAGAATTTTACTGACAACACATCATGGGCGCTCAAAAGAATGTATTGGGACACGACATAGGAGAATGTTCCTGTAAGCCTCTTACAGGATGGTATCGTGACGGTCATTGTAATACCGATGAAATGGATAGAGGCTCGCATACAGTCTGCGCTATTGTTACCGAAGAGTTTCTTCAATTTGCAAAATCCAAAGGCAACGATTTGATGACACCGGCTCCGCATTTCAATTTCCCTGGTCTAAAACCGGGAGATTCTTGGTGTGTGTGTGCACGTACTTGGTTGGACGCTTTGAATCACGGGCAAGCATGTCCTGTTGATTTAGAAGCAACCAATATCAAGGCACTGGAAATCATTCCACTAGAACTCCTCGAAGACCGCGCAATCTGATTATTCACTCTCTGTATTTGCAAGGTACTTTTGAGCATCTTGCTTTAGGAAAGGAGTGTACATTGCAGGTAATACAAACAGACTAGATACCAATGCTAGAATGATTGCTACCACGAATACCTGACCGAATAATTGCAGCGGTACAAGTGAAGAGAAATTCAGAACTGAGAAACCACCTGCAGTGGTTAATGCCGCTCCGAACATGGCCCGACCGGTTGTTGCAACAGATTTTGTTGACCAAACTACAGGGTCAGCACTCGGTGCATGCTCTACTTCCTCCTCCAGTCTAGTCGTAAGGTGTACTGCATAGTCAACACCTAATCCGAGTGTGAGGGCACCAATCGTAACAGTTTGTGAATTCAATTGATATCCGGTAAGTCCCATGATACCATATACCCAAACAACGACAACCATCAATGGAATCCAAGTTACAAACCCTCTTGCAGCACCACGAATAACATCCTTCTGCCTCACCGTATTTATTCCAACTAGCATCAGTAAAATTACCGCAGCAACTGTACCAGTTGATATGACTGCGGAGTCAGCAACATCTGCAGTAACTTGTGCTAGAATTAGTGAGCGTCCAGATAATTGAACGGTGAAATCTCCACTACTGTCATCAGCAATCTCTGCAAGATTTGCGGAAAGTTCGGACTCAAAATCAGCGGTAGCTTGCCAATCCAAAGTCGCTGCTTGGAAGGAGATCACAGTTTGTGAAGCGTCTGAATTAAGATTGCCTGAAGAAATATTTCTTCCATCTTCTGTTAACAACCAAGTCTCAAGAGCAGCCCAAGATGATTCATCATCACCCAATCCACTCATCAAGGCATCAAGTTCGCTATTTGTTGTGCGTGAATCTTCTAGAACAGACCATATTCCAATAGGCAATCCCGTCGTTTTCGGATTATCTGATAACTCCAGTACAACACTATCATACAGCGCCCTACCGTCTTGCGAGATTACATCACCATCCAATACTGCATACAATGGCGAGGGACTACTCCGGAATTCATCAGCGATCAGTAAGAAATCTTGTACGACTGGAACCGAATCATCGAAATTGTCTCGGGTATCGAATCCTACCTCTAATTGTTGGAAACCGAGGAACATTGGGACCGATATCAAAATTGTAACGACTATCACTTTTTGTGGCACATTGACCAGTGAACCAATCCATGAAGACACCGGGCCAATGTCATTCTTGCCTGACTTTTGCAAAGGCAGTTTCTTTGGCGGTATAATCATCATTAATGCCGGTAATGCAGTAATACTCAACAGATAGATGAAGAACAATCCGATTGCGATTACGGTACCAAACGAGACCAAAAATTGCTGAGAAGAGAATCTGAACGATAGGAAACCAACCATGTCGGTAAAGATAGCAACCATCAATGCTGCAGAAGTGAGAATAGTTCCTTTGCGGATAGCGATTCTTCTAGCCTCGATTGAAAAATCTCTCAGGGTTTCTCTTCCCTGTGGGTCTGCCTTCTCTTTGTCTTGCAACTCCTCCCTGATTCTGGCCACTACGTGCAAACCATAGTCAACACCGATTGCCAACAGTAAAATTGGGATTGAGTTCATCGCTGCATTGAATACCATTTTCACACCTAAAACTGTGAGCAAACCAGCCATTCCGTATGTCGCTAAGATTGCAAACACAGTCAATACCAATACATTTGCAGTATCCCGCTTACTTCGGAACTTGGTCCATAATATGAAGCCAAGAAGCAGAAGACAGAGGGAGTTTAGAATTCCCAATTCTTTGCCGAGGTTTGCGTTTTGTCCAGTTGCAAATTGAGAGAAAGAGAACACAGAAATTTCCGAATCACCCGTTTCAGATTTCGCTTGTGTAGCTAATTCTTCTGCCCATTCACTAACCTTTTCTTGTACATCTCCAATAACTTCAACTCCGTGCTCACCTGGCTCGGTTACTACTACGAAAGTAGTCAGTACTGGGCCATCAGAGCCCCATGGATCGACAGAATCCTCAGCCGGTAAATTGGAAATCATCATTGAGCGATAATCAATAGATTGCATACCCATTAACATTCCAATCTTCCCAGAGATTGGTCCAGTTACAATTGCAATTTCACTGCTGTTTGGGCCCTGAATTAGATTGGTTAGATCAGTGGATAAATCTGACAATATTGATGTTATATTTGCCCCTTCATCTATTCTTTCGAGCCACAAGTTAGGGTCTTCTGGTTGCCAATTCCTCAAATCGGCAGCACTTACCAAACTTGGGCTTGGAATGCTTGCACTAACTGTGCTCAAGTTAGCAAGAGTGCCAGCTAGGCTCTCATTGTCCGAAGATGCAACTGCATCAATTGCTGATTGTAATCCAGAAATCCAAGATTCTGCCGTTAATGGATCTTGTAGACTATGCCACTGAATTGCAGCACTTGCCATCCCGCTGTTAGGCTGTATTCCGAACAGAGGATATTGATACTCCTGCAAGTCCTGATTTTCCAACAAAATCGCTTCTAATGTAGCGAGTTGCTCCCACGTAGATTCTTCGTACAAGTCTCCTGAATCGATATCGTCGATGAATCGGATGAAGTCAATTGAGGCTTGATATTCATCCTCGACCTCATTCAGCAATCTGACAGTCTCATTATCGGGGAAGAAAGCATCCTCACTGTTGTCGAAATTGATGAACATAGCATTAGGTGTTAATGAAAAGATGAATACCAATATGATTGCAATTGTCGTTTTTGGCCTCTCCGTACTGAGACTAGTCATACCGTCAAAAATTCTCTTCATACAATCGACCTATCATAAACCCGATTTATTCAATTATATTTGCTTGTTTGAAATCTAACTAAATTCACCCACATTTTGTTTGTTTACGAAATCTGCGAAGTCAAGAGACAATGCTCAATGTTACAGGTGCCGGGAGCGGGGCTTGAACCCGCGACCTTCGGATGTCTCAGACATGTGAAGGGGCTTTGGTACGTCACAAAAAGTTCCTTAGAACTGCCCTATGAGTCCGACGCGCCACCAACTACGCCACCCCGGCAAGCAATCCGCCCACCGTACTCCCCTCTTTGAATAATGCGGCCAATTTAAGTGAAATTTTGCTCACATAAATCCTCTCTAACAACCACAGGATTCATTCACTGGCAACTATCCGCACATCTGATGGTCGACATCAATACTGCCATGGCAGCGGCTGCCGCAGAAAGGCGAAACCGAGGCACTGGTGACAAGGAGAGAAAGAAAAATCGCTCTGGTGCAGACATGGGAATCGAGTCTTTTGACCCTGTCAAGCATGTATCTAAAGAAAAAGCTGACACTGTTTCAATGTGGCTAGTAATTTCTTTTGCAGCAACAATGTCGCTACTCATGCGATATGTTGCGATGCCTAATTCGCAGGACAATTCAGACCTACTTTGGTTCATCCCTATGATGGCAATTTTCTTGTTACCCTCAATTCACAGGGCAATTCTTCCTGAAAAGTTCGTCGAACACTACACAAAAGGAACCTGGTTCAAGGCATCGTTCTTGCACATCTTTACGTGGTTAGCGCTAACTTTCCTTCTATCTAATGCACCATTTGCTGACATTGTTGCACCAGAAGTTGACGATGGTTGGGGTATGATTTCTTCTAGTGAAGAAGGATATGATTTCACTAAATCATCAGACGGTGAGGTTACACTAACCGAAGGCTATACTGGATCACATTTCATCGTCTTAGCATTCAGTGATAATTACGATGCTGCTGATGCTGAATATGCTATATCTTATTCATGGCTTGACAAAAATGAAAGTTCAGCAAATAATTCATGGTCTGAAATAGAAAGTACCGATGCTACTGCTCTAGATTCAGTTCGAACTCACAAGGATATTGATTACCCAGTTGCAATTGCAATTCCTGAAGGTTTGGAAGAAGGAAGTTATGACTTCGTAATCAAGGTAACAGAAGATGGTGACCCTTGGGAAAACACTAGGACTGTAACAATGACTCTAGTAGTTGAGGAATTGGTTGAAGAAGACTCAACTGAGTAACTTTGACAGCCTTGCAGTCAGAGCGTCTAATTGGATAGCTTCCCCACCGCCTTCGACCAATCTAAAATCGATTTCAGCCATCAATTCCGTGAGTTCCAATTTTTGAATCTCTGATAAGAAATCAGCACCGTACAATTCGCGATGCAATTGGTTAACGAAATCTGTTCCTGCTAACCCGTACTTGTCCAATAACTCTCGCAATCTTCTGCGGGCGGCATGGAAACCGTCCTGCCTGCAAGCCATTAGGTACTGGTGAAGTGATTCAGGAGGTGCAGTTGCACTCGTCTCATAGATTAGAGATCTCGAGACATTTTTTTCAAGAGCTGCAGCGACTTGAAGGGCTGTAATCGCTTTTCTCAAATCTCCTTGAGAGATTCTTACCAATGCTTCAGCAGCCTCATCATCAAGTCCGACCTTTTCCAAACTAGCCACAGATTTTACCTGGTCTAATACATCAGCATCAGCTAGTGGCCTAAATCTGAATACGGCACATCGGCTCTGAATTGGTTCGATAATTTTACTAGAATAGTTGCAGGAGAGAATGAATCTGCAGGTTTGAGCGTATTGTTCCATAATTCTTCTCAGTGCACCTTGAGCATCATGGGTCAGGGCATCTGCTTCATCGAGGAAAATAATCTTGAATTTCGCATCGCCATAAGGCGAGGTTCTAGCAAACTGCTTGACCTTGGTTCGAATACTCTCCAATTTTCTCTCATCGCTAGCATTCATCTCCAACAAATTGTTCCTGAATTCTGGGCCGAAAACATCCCTTGTCAACGCCATAGCAGCAGTCGTTTTTCCAGTCCCGGGTGGACCAGCGAAAAGTAAGTGCGGGAAGTCTGCCAGGTTGGCATATGAAGCCAATCTTTGAACGACAGAGGACTGACCACGTATGTCGCCAACCGTCCGGGGTCGATGACGTTCAACCCAAAGTTCGCTCATACTGCGCAAGTCACAACAGGACGAACTTGAACCTTCGCTTTAGCAAAAAATACCCTATTTGGAATCGGCCACCCTACGGGTGGCCAGCCGAAAGGAAACTATACCCCCTCCTTCAGTGGGAGTGTGAGCCCCATGTCGACGAACAGCCGTGACCGCCGTAAAATTACGACTTCTTTGCTACTGGTTTTGATGTTTTTATTCGCAGATTTATCGCTGCCACAAGCAATTCCAAACTGGACAAACGATGAACTGGATGACACTGTAACCATCATGCAAACTACTTCAGCATTCAATGTCAGCAAAGACGCTGGAATCCTATCCTCTACTCCAAATTCGAATTACGGAACAGACGAAACCGCTACCTTGGGCTTAGGTATTTCCGGTGAGTCACGTATTCTGATTTCGTTCAACAATTCGGTTCCTAGTGGAGACATGGTCACTGATTCTATTCTCGAATTAACTTGTGGTATCGACCCGCTAACAATCAGTTCAATCGATATTTTTGCATCAAGATTGAAAACATCCTGGGATGAAGCAAATGTAACTTGGACCAGCCCTGATGATGGAGACAATTGGGGACTATCTGGTGCTGATGATGATTCTGATCGTGACACGTGGGAACCACCATTCTACGGATATGCAAACAACACATTTCAAATCAATGTAACCGCTATCGTCCAAGATGCTGTAATCAATTCACGAGGCTCAATTGACATATTGCTAGCGGCAACTGGTAGCGAATACACTTGCCACATGTCTGAATCAACAGACACTAACAGCAGGCCATCACTCTCAATTACCCACCAAAATGGAACTCATTCTAACGGAGGTAGCCTAGCACCAAACTTCGTAGATGATGGTTCTGCATTGATGGATGAAGATGAATTCCTTCTGAAAGCTGCAACGAATCCTGAACTATCATGGGATAGCATGTCCGGTAGCCATGCACAGGTACAGCTATCAAACAATATCGATTTCATATCTGATTCCGATAGTGCTTGGTATTACAACACTGTAGACAATTCTTCTCTTTTCACGATTAATGCTGGCACAGGTGAAGGGGCAATGACTGTACCTAACGGGCATGAGTTGTCAAACTCCACCACTATGTACTACAGAATGAGAGCGGTTGATTCCGCAGGAACAATCGGTACGTGGAACTCTGGATATTTCCACTTACCAGGACATTCTGTGTCTGAAGTAGACGGATACGGGCAGTTCACATTTAGTTTCGATGACTTAGGCTTAGTCGAGAAAACTATCGAGGATTCATTCATTGATTCAACTGGTGCTGTAAAGAATACTAACATGGGAAGTGAAGCAAACATTACTGTTGGTTCATCATCTTCAGCAGACCAATATGGATTGTTAAGATTGAATCTTGATGATGTAGGTATGCACCATAACTCTTCGATCGTTTCTGCAACTCTATCCTTGGACAGAGTTTCATTCAGCGGTTCAGCCGAGGTCAGTTTCCATATCATGGATGGAGAAGATTGGACTGAATCCGGTGTGACTTGGAGAAAATACGACGGTACGTACTACTGGGATGACGGAGGCAGAGTCCCTTCGATGTCAGTGGGTCAATTTGAAGGGGACCAATCATCATCTGCAATCGAGGTCAATCTCACTGCTGCAATTCAAAAATGGATTGACGACAATAATGCAGGTTCAACCACATCAGAATCGCTGGAATTGATGATGGTTGCATCCACTTGGGGAATAGAAGAATCATCTTCCAAGTTCGTCAACCTTTGCAGCACTGAAGCTACAGGTTGTGACCAACCAAAACTGGACATCACATACGACTGGGGGAGCAATGGGCCACCTGCTAGCCCTACTCATCTTTCGCCGACTGATGGACACTCAGTCTGGAACCTAACAGGTGACAATCTATCTGGAAATACAACCCCTACTCTATTCTGGGATGGAAGTATCTCTTGGACTGGAGACATGTTGATGCAGGTAGCCACAGACCAAGAATACAGAAACATAGTTCGCTCTTTCAACACTGCAACAACTTCGGAGTTCAGTGAAACTGACGGAAACTGGTCAGTTCCTGGTGACGATTCTTTGCAGGATGGAGTCATGTACCATTGGAGAATGGCACAGGTCGACTCTAGTTCTCACCACCACTCATGGTGGTCAACTTCTTCTTTCCTTGTCTCTGGATTAGAATCCGAATACTTGCAGGACGATGAACACCGCTTGAGGTTATCACATGGAAATGCAACCACGGCAGGCGACGCACCAAGTTGTGAGGACACTTACATTGACAGTGGAACACCTAGTAACAACTACAATGGTGAAGATGAGATGCAAGTCTCATACAACACATTCCCTTCAGAAACCTCTATTCTTCTAGGGTGTGACCTTACTAGCCATCTTCTACCTGATGGATACGCAGTGAAGACTGCTACGCTCAAGATGAGATTGGCAGACTATCCATCGGGAACACCAACCCTTGGGGCATGGGAAAGCAGACAACATAACTGGTCTGAATCAGCTGCGACATGGTCTACATTTGATGGCACCAACAGTTGGGGTACCAGCGGAGCAAAGGGTTGGGAGAGAGCTGGATTATTGGACACTGAATCACTAGGGAATTCTTACTCCGCAGGCGATTGGGTCGAGCTAGATATTACTCTAGCAGTTCAAAATGCAATGCGTGAAAACCGCTCGGTAGATTTGATTCTAGGAATCGTTGGAGTAGGCTCTGGCGCTGACAGAGACGCACTATTCTATCCTAACAGTGCGAACTCACCGAACAGGCCTGAGATTTCATTCGTTTATGTGCCAGGTTCTGACGCACTACCCTCCGAACCTGTTCCCCAAACGCCGTTGAATGGTTCATGGTCGGTTGAAACCGGAATCAATCCTGCACCAGATACCTCTCCACAGTTGACTTGGAACCTAACCTCAACAGGAGTTACTATTGGAGGATGGTCTATTGAGATGGATACATCCTCAAGTTTCGATTCACCTAACTTGGTAATGGCTACAAGTTGGACAGACACTGGATTTGATGTTACCAATCAAACATACGACATGACATCAGAATTGCAGACCGGAAATACATGGCACTGGAGAGTTAGAGCGACTAGCGCTACAAACCAAATCGGAAATTGGTCTGATTCATTCCACTTCTTGCTACCAGACATAACAACTTGGAGTATTGATTCGAATACTGCGGCTGTAGAGTTACACCACAGACAAGCAATGCCTGCACTAAATCTGCCTAATTTCATTGACACTTGGGTTGCGGACTCAGGCGTAGGTGCAACTTCTGACCAATCATCGTCTTCAACCTTCAAAGTTGGAACTAGTACCAGCGGAGAAAACGCCACTGCACTGATTAAGATTCCATTAACTGAATTACCAAACCCACAAAATGCGCACATTTCAGATGCTGTTCTGAACTTGTATGCTCAGTTTGGCTCTGATACAGGAAATGCAGTATCAGTACACCCTGCTCTAGTAGCATGGAATACCAGCGCTAATGGAACAACCTATGACGGCATCAACAATTGGTCTAGCCCAGGAGCTATGGGAGCAAACGACCGAGGCGCTATGTCTGATGTGCAACAGGGTGCATCCGCAGATTGGATGGAGTTCGATGTTACAGAATTGGTTCAAGACGCCTTTGCAAACGGTGAATCTCACCTCTCCTTGATGATTGTAGGTTCAATTGGAGAGGGGCAAACAATCTTCTCATCAACTGACGGACTTGCGAGCGAAAGGCCATGGCTAAATCTAACTTGGTCTAGTGGAAATGCATCGTCTCCTGAAGTTGCTGGAACAAACACTAACCCAACAATTGATGAAATCATTTGGGACACCTCTACTCACGCATTGCTTCCTGGAGCAACACCAACCTTCGCATGGAGCCACCCTAACGCATCAAACGTCGATGATTGGAGAATTTTCATCTGGGAAGATTACAATGACGAAAGAGCAGGTTGGACAATGTATGACAGTAGGGATTCTTCTGAAGGTTGGGACATTACCAATCTGACATGGACTTCGCCTGACGACCTATCAACCGGCGAATCGTACGAATGGTTCATTCAGCCAATTACTGACGATATTCTTGGAGCTAGAGGACAGGACACAATTTTCCACATACCTGCTGAAACTGGAAACAGTATCAATTCAACAGATGCTGAAATTACTCTGCAGGAAGGACAAATTGTCGAAGCCCTAGATTATCCTGCAATTTTCATGGACACTTACATTGACTCTGGATCAACAAATCAAGCATTTGAATCATCTCAGCGCCTATTACTGGGTAGGTCTAATTATTCATCTTCATTGAACTACAGGTCTGTTTCCTTGCTGATGGTTAATTGGTCAAGTATGCCAATTCCAGCATCGCATGAGTTCATCTCTGCCACATTGACATTGCACAAACTGAGTGGTGGAGAGGATGGACAAGAGACCGTAAAAATAGCTGTATGCGAAATGTTCGATGAATGGAATCAAAGCGCTACTTGGAATGGCCCTACAGGCAGCAATTCAAGTTACACAGAACAGGAGTATAGTGGAGGTTGCGATACCCCATTCGAAGTTACAAGTGTAGCGCATGATGACTATACTGTTGATTTCGACATCACCTACGCTGTCCAACACGCCCATGCAAATGGAAGTGATGAAGTAAACCTAGGATTCTATGTTGTAGTCAACACATCTGACGAATGGCATTTCGCTAGTAGCGACTACACACCAGATGAATCTAAGAGACCTGAATTAAGTCTAGAGTGGAGGACTGGGGCACAGTGGCTTCCTTCTAAGCCAACAAATCTTCATCCTCTAGATGGTGAGACTATTTGGGACGAGAGTGCGTCAAGACCGCGTGGAGCTGACAATACTACAATGAATTGGTCTTCATCTGTAAACAACGAAACACGTTGGATTATGGAATACTCCACAGAGCCATCATTCACAAATGAAACTTTGACTCTCAACCATGATTTCACAGATAACGGAACATTCAATGGAACATGGGACATTTCCAACTTGTCCTTCACGATTGAAAATAACATTACTGGAGATTACTGGCTTTACTGGAGAGTAAGGGCTGACCAAGACCATCGACTTGGAAGATGGTCTTCAGTCCATGCATTCAGAGTTCCAAATGCAATAGGTAGCGATGATGGAGCAGGCAATAATACTGTTACTCTGTTCCAGGGTTCAGTGTTTGAGGACACAGGTGATTTACCAGGAGTTCCTGACGCTACTATAGATTCTAACCGACCTAATTCTGCACTTGGCGATAACGGCCAACTAGATTTGGGAATATCGGCAGCTGGTTCTGGTGAATCGAAGATTATCCTGACATTCGACTTGTCAGAATTACCATTCCCTGCAGCAATGACTCCTACCAATGCTTTGTTGGGGTTATACAGGCATAATGTTACTGGAACTTCATCTTTGACAGTTAGCGCACACGCATGTGATGCCTTTGCAGAAGACACCGTAACCTGGAATACTGCGCCTACATGTTCTTCGAGCGAAGTTACTCGCTCAACTATGTTGGTTACTCCTACAAACGGATGGCAAGTATGGGATATTACATCGCTAGCACAATCTAATGTAGCCGATGGAAATAATACTCTAACCATAATGTTGCAGTCTGTAGGAACTCCTAGCTCTGGACATTCCTTCCATGATAATTCGCATAGCCAATATAGGCCGAAACTTATCCTAGATTATGTTGATAACGTGGACGGAGTTATTCCACCCGGTCAACCAACTCTAACATATCCTGGAGACGGAGATATCCTATACAATACCAGTACTTGGGTTCTAGAGTCTTTAGACAAACCACAGTTGACATGGAATGCTGTAACTGATGCAACAGGTTACATTGTTACCATTGCAGACATCAATGGTGAACTGAAATACAAGTCATGGGAAGACAATGAAATCAATGGAACTACATTCACATTCAGTCAAAATCTGACCGCTGGACAAGTTTACACTTGGTGGGTTCAAGCAATCAATGGCTCAATTCCAGGCCCTTCATCGAGCCGCAGAGCATTTGCAATCGGAATTCCTGTAGACCATTCATACAACGATGACCACACTTGGACATATACATTCCAGACAGGAAATGAAGTCGCAGATTTGGGGCACACCAACATCAGAGATTCTTACATTGGAAGCGGATTTGCTAACACGAATCACGGTTCTGAATCTATGATGGTCGGTACAAATTGTGAAGGAGCAAATACCGAATGTCGAATGATCTTCGCTCTTGATAACAGCCAGATTCCTTTGCCAATGGCTGCCAAGATTCATTCGGCTTCAATTAATCTGCAAGTTGAATCTGCAGCATCAGGAACCATGACATTGAGTGTTCACAGACTACTAACTAACGCTTGGTCACAAGCAGGTTCTACTTGGAACAGCTCCTCTGCCGGAGTTTCATGGAGCGCTGGTGGAATGACCGCTGGTGTTGAATATGATTCGACACCTATCTCAAGTGTCACAATCAATTCTGGAACCACTGAAGTTTGGATGGATATCGGTCATTCTAGTATGTTGATGGATGGAGACCATGGTTGGATTGTAATTGCAAGCACCCCTGCAGGTTCACCTTCATGGGTTGAGTTCTACTCTAGCGAACACTCATTGGAGGAGAGGCCAAAGATTCTGATCAATTACACTGACGTACATTCAGTATCTATCTCTCCTTCCGGTTCAACAACCGATGCGGACACAACAGTTCAGTTCTCACACATTCTAAACGATGCACTGGGAGGAATGGTTTCCGAAGATGTTGTTTGGGATTCAAGTGACGGTACAATCAACTCGACTGGAGTGTACACGCCAATGTCAGTTGGAACACACGATATTACTGCATGTTTCGGTGTAATCTGTACCACTGAGAGCATTACTGTAACACCTGGAGCACCTGTAACTCTAATTGTAGATGAAATATCCAGCACAATAACAGCTGATGAATCATTCACAATTATGGCACATGTCGAAGACGCAAATGGCAACACTGTCCCTGGAATGACTATTACATACACACCAAGCAATGGAACAATGAGTGGAACTACATTCTACCCATACACTGCTGGTTCTCAAACCGTGACAGTTGGATGGAGTACTCAGACAATTGATGTTACAATCGATGTTGTTGGCGGTGCCCCAGTGTACTACGAGACTTCAGGATGTGAGGAAGTAATCCACGCTGGAGAAACCTGTCAACTCACTTGGACGTTACACGACCAATATGGAAATATGCTCAACCTCGAAGTTGGTGGAGGAATTACTTGGACCGTTGGCGGAGGAGTATTCACTGAAGCCAATGGAACATTCTTCGCTATGACTGTTGGTAATTATGTCATCAACATGTCTTCGACTGGAGGAATATACCACGAGATTCCAATTCAGATTACACATGGTGAAATGGCAAGCTTAGAGATTGATGCGTCTGACACATTCGTTACTGCTGATGATATCGTCTGGCTGAACACAACTCGAATCGACATAATGGGTAACCGCCTATCAGTAGTAATTCCACAGGAGAATTGGACCATCAGTGATGGAATGATTACTGCAGGTCAACCTGCAGAGTGGCATGCTCAAAGGCGTGGTTCTAAGACACTAACTGCAAGTTATGCTGGAATGGAAAGTAGTGTAGTTGTGCAAGTTAGTGAAGGTGCAATTACCGGTCTCGTTCTGGTGATTGATTCTGTAGATTCAACTGGTTCCCTACAGGAGATAACTGCTGATGATGAAATCACAATCAAGGTCAAGGCTGTTGACTCAGATGGCAACAGATGGACTGAGAATGTTGCATGGACAATTGAACACGTTCAGTACACTGACCAAAGTGTGTTACAAGAGATGACTTATGGTTCAACCACTATGTTCGTTCCAGTATTCGCATCAGATTCATTCTACACACTGCGTGCAACATACACGGATGCCAACATTACGATTGAAGTGACATTGGACATATCTGTTGACCATGGTGATTTGATCAGTGTATCTTTGATTCAACCGGTAGAATTGACTCAGAATATTGATGCTGACAACAGTTTGCAATTCCTACCTCAGTTGACTGATGGTGATGGTAACATCATCGACCCGTCAATCGTATCCTATACTTTGGAAAACACTGATTCGGGAGAGAAAACAAACATCACTTCAGTCATAGTTGGTAACTCTGGCATTTGGGAAGCATCGACTGTTGGTAATTGGTCAATCACTGCTTGGGCTATCTCAAGTAGTGGATACAACATCTCTGAGACAGTCACGATTTCGGTCGAACATGGAGATGCAGTCACCGTCGATATCGACGTCATTGCGAACTCTGCGAAAGCTGGTGACGTGTACACACTAACAATCACAGGTACTGACGCCGATGGAAACACATTCCTAGAGAGTGTTCTATGGACTCAGGACAACAAGGCTGTACCTGCTTCAACAATTGCGGGGTCTGGAGGAATCTACAACTGGAGTGCGACAACTGCTGGAGAGCACACATTCAAGTTCCGCTCACCTAGTGGTGCAGAGGACACATGGACAGTGACGGTTGTTCCTCATCAAACTGTCAGCAGAATCGAGTTGACCATCCTTGATGAATCCGTGCTTCAACTAGAGACATTCGATATTGAAGTGAGAACATTCGATGCTTGGGAGAATGAAATCCCAGTACCGCCAGAAACTCAAGTTAAGTTAACTGGCAGAATGACTGCTGAAGAAACCGAGAACGGTAAGTGGACAATCACCACCTTAGATGCAGAAGAGCAAACCGTAATGATTGCTGTTCACAACAAGGAAGTGTCAGACACAATTGTTGTCGAAGGCACTTTCATGGGATTCTTTGAAGCAGGAGGAACCTTGTATTACGCAGGAGGAATCCTAGCAATCCTAGTTGTAATCGTATTGCTGGTAGTGATTGTAATGGTTCTGCGCTCAGGAGGGTCTGATTACGATGACGATGACGACGATGATGACGACTATGAGTACGAAGAGGAAGAAACCGTGGCTCCTGCCGCTGCGGGACCTAGTGGACCACCAGTGGCAGCAGGTGGTCAAGAAGATTGGATGAGTGATTATCGCGTCGATGAAGATAACGTTGAGTGGGGAGAGGATGAGAACGGAACCTGGTGGTACCGTGACCCTGGAACTACTGAATGGAATGAATGGGCGGACTGAAAGAAACCTATACAATGGTAGAGATGAATGGAGTAAAAGGGGATTAATGTGAGAAAGGCTATTCTTTCCTTGCTAGTCATTCTGCTGCTCGTTCAAGTTGCTTCACCGGTTTTGGCATCAACTCCCGCAAGTATTGACATTGATTCACATCAACAATCAGTCAGTGCAGACCAAGCTATCAGATTTACTGCTGTTGTAAAGGATAGTTCAGGAAGCCCAATCAACGAGCCTATTACTTGGTCTGCGAGTTCAGGAACTATCGATTCGGATGGACTTTTCACACCGGGTGCAGTTGGTCAAACCATCATCACTGCTACAAGTGGAAGCGTAAATTCTACTACCTCAGTTCAAGTAACTGCAGGATGGCCTGTCGGAATTCAATCCGGGTTTAATTTAACCGAAGTCAGTATTGATGATTCAATCCAACTCAATGCAACATTGGTAGATCGTGCAGGCAATCCAGTTGCAGGTGATTTGACATGGAGATGCCAAAATGGAGAAATCGATTATACAAACATGACTTGGCAACCTGATGAAATCGGCAACGCAGTAATGAGAATCATCTACTTGGAATTGGAGATTCAAGTTATCTTCAATGTCATACCAGGTAGCCCGAGTACACTTGAAATCCCATTCGGATTGACTGTACAGAGTGGCAATACTATCCACATCATACCTGTGGCCAAGGATAGCTGGGGTAATGAAGTCGGGCTATCAAAGGCAGGAGATTTAACTTGGTTTTCTGAAAATGGTTCGATTTCACCAACCGGCGTTTATTTTGGAGGAGCCCCGGGCGTTTGGAATATTAGCGTCAATAGCTCATCAGGAGCATATGGTAGTGGAGTAATCCGAGTTCTACCGGCACAAGCAACCGGATTAGATATCGAAATGGATGTTACTCAAGCAAGAACCGGTTCTCCAGTAAATCTATCCGCTATCAGAACTGATGTCCTTGGCAATTCAGGTGAAATCCTCATTCCTCTATCTAACTGGACTGTTCCAACAGGATCTCTTTCCATGGATGGAGATTCAGTGGTTTGGATTCCTTCGAAGATAGGAGATTGGACTATTGGTGTCAGTGACCAAGGATTTTCTGCGACTTTACAGGTTAATGTAATTCAGGGGGAGATAATAGGAATCGACATCCTGTTGTCTGAAGACATTCTAAGGTCTGGAGAATTAATTGTAGCCTCAATTTCAGCATATGATGCAGCAGGAAATCAGCGAGCGGTTGATGGTGCCTGGAGTATCGATAGTGAATTATCTGCTGTCGACCAAGGAGATTGGATGCAACTAAGACCTGGACCAATAGGAAATTTCACGATTTCTGCAACTTGGTTCGACAATGAAACACAATTGGTCCACGAAGTTGATTCTTTAGTTCAAGTGAAATCTGGGGAACTTGCTAGAATCGTCCTTCCTGAAAGTGGCACTAGAGTACCATCAGATGGAGTCTTGGAATTACAACCTATTTTCGAGGATGAATATGGCAACGTCATCGATGAAGTATTGGTAACTTGGGTTGTTGATGATATTGACATGACTATGGAAATTCGTCTTGCAGAAAACCGCTGGGCTCCTTCTAGTATTGGAATGCACGAAATCCGAGCGATGGCACAGGGAGTTTTCGCCATTACGGATGTCGAGGTTGTTGCAGGAACAGCACGACATATCTCCACCGACTATGATGAAGGATTTGAAGTGGCAAGCGCAGAGGGTGTTGAGATAACGATATCCACCTTGGATGTACACGGCAATGTTGCTTTAGCCTCCGATATCGAATTTGAGTTTGAGGACCCTGAAGGAATTGTTTCACCATCCTCGAAAGGAGAAGGATACTGGGTAGTTACTGGAGGTTTAGCGGGAGAATGGAACCTGCGACTGACAACAGGTTCAGCAACCCACGACATCGCTGTTACAGTCACACCAGGTCAAGCGGTTAGGCTACTCGCAGAAATTCCTGAACAAAATCCTGAAGAAGGCGGTAGCATGATTATGAGAGTTTACGCTATTGACCAAGCAGGAAATCGAATTGAAGTTCCTCCTGAAGATGTCACTATCAAGTGCACCACTGGTTCTGTCAAGCATTTAGCTGGAGATACGTATGAGATATCAATCGAACAAGCCGGTCAATCACAATCATGCAATGCTTACTGGAATGACTTAGTCGCACAACGCTTCTTTGACGTTGATGCTGTATTATTTGGAGGAGGATTAGGAGATTCAAACACCGCTCTAACGATGGTTTCGATAATCATATTCCTCTTCATTGCAATAATGGTAGTATTGATTCGCAGATTGAAAGGTGAACAAGATGACGATGGATATTGGGATGATGATTATGACGAATATGAAGAAGACGACTCCATTCCAGACGAAACAGTTCCAGATGAAATCGAAAATGTACCTGCAGAAGTAAGTAGCGAACCTTCCAGCACTGAAACCGCGCCAGAGACTACTAGCGAATCAAAGGAAGACTTGCGTGCAAGGTTAGCAGCAGAAGCAAAGCGAACCGGAATTATGCAGGCTGCTCCGGGTACTGAACAAGGTAAAACAGGTTGGTACATTGATTCTGATGGTCAATTGACATCATGGCTTGTTAGTGAATCAGGTGAATGGACTCGAATGTCCTGATCATTCTTCACTAGAGTCAGCTTTCAATGATTGATTGAATTGGTAATGCTTTTTCCCGTAGATGTAGTATGAAGACAGTCCGATGATGATTGCGCCTAATGCGCCAATTATCGCTTTCTCACCCATAATGAATACCAAGTAACCACCTGTCAGAGTACCGATAATCTGAACCCATGGGAATAATGGAGATTTGAATGAAGGCTTGTACCAATCATGTTTTGGGTTTTCACTTCTCAGGATTATCACGCTAACATTCAATGCCACGATGACCATAATTTGGAATCCAGATGCTAGTTTAGCAACATCCTTCACTGGGAGCGTCAAAATACTGATTGCCATTGCCGCAGCAGTCAGAATAATCGCCCAGTGAGGAGTTTCGAATTTCTTATTTGTATCACACATTGTATCAGGTAGTAAACTATCTTTTGCCATTCCAAATAGGAACCTAGATGCTGCTAGAAGACCAGACAATGCTCCCGAAATCATTGTCAACACTGCTAACAGTGCTAGAGCTAATCCAATGTTAGTAGATGCAACAGCATCAACGAAAGCGAAGATTGGGTCTTCTCTAGGTGAGCCATCTGAGTTCAGCCACCATTCTCCATCGACCGCTGCCATCATAATGAAAGTAACAACAACGTACAGCAGAGTGATTAGTAGTAGGGATATTAGCATACCTTTTGGAAGATTCTTTTCCGGTTCTTTGACCTCTCCCCCAATCGCTCCTGCCTTGTAAATTCCTGCATAAGCAACGAAAACGAGTGCAGCTGCTTCGGCTACCAAAATTGGATCGCTTCTTGAAGTGTCTATTGCGCCATCCATTGGACGTGAGAAATCGAAGCTAGCATCAAACAACTGAATTACACAGATTATCAGTATTAGAGCGGTAGTTAGTGCTAGGATTGGAGTTTGGAATGCTTTTACTTTCTTGATTCCAAAAATATTGAGAATAGTAATCAAGACCAAGGCGACCATAATTGTAAAAGTAGTATTTGTTGAGACATTGAGATGGTTTGTTACAGCATACATGTAGGCTGAAAATCCGATAAGTGCAAATGCAGACTTCAACAAGAAAGATGCCCATAGTCCTAATCCACTAATCGTACCAACCAATGGGCCAAAGGAGCGCTCCACATACACATATGCGCCACCATTATCTGGCATTGCAGATGCTAATTCAGACTTAGAAAGAGTTCCGGGAAGGAAGACAATTCCTGCAATCAAGAATGCCAACCAAATACCAGGTCCCATAACCGCAGCAGCAAATGATGGTAGAACGAAAAGTCCTGAACCAATGCTCGCTGCAACTGTTACGATGATAACGCCGATCAAACTGAGTGAACGCTCAATTTGGTATTTGACATCTGATACAACTCCAGAGATATCACCTTTCAGTAACTTACCAGTAGTTGATTTAATGTCCATAGAAAATCCTCCGAAAATTTCCGTTTTACGACAGATAACTCACTGTTATCTCCGGCCAAGCGACAATAGTAGTTATTGTTTATCACCTATTTCCGAAGGACATCCCCGAAAAACGGAAATCATGCTTTAGCGATGACTTTCATTTCCACAGCAATCGGTGTAGGCAAGGCCCTAATCGCAAGTGTTGTACGTGTGGGACCTACTTTACCGAGTGTTTCAGCCCAAACTTCATTGTAACCTGAAAAATCACGGTCCATATCAACCAAGAACGATGTTACATCGATCACTTTGTCCAACGACGAACCTGCTTCTTCGAGTATTCTTGCTATGTTGTCTACCACTGCTCTAGTTTGAGCTTTAATATCATAATTCAAAGGGTTACCATTTGAATCTTTGATAGGTCCACCCGGTATCGAATTGTCTCCTGGTTGCCGTGGACCGACTCCGGATAGGTAAATCAAGTCGCCTTCTCTTCTAGCGTGTGGATAAGCACCGACAGGTTTGGGTGCTTTGCTGGTATTCACTGCGTTTGCACCTTCAACAGGGTCATACAATGCAGGTCCAGAATTGATTGGTTGTTTGGGTTCTGCATCTTTATCGGAATCGAGAACATTTCTGTCCCCGCCATAGAAATCGACATCGTCCTCATCGTACTCCTTGTCTCCTGTACCATTTGATTCAGGGTTTAGAACGACAACTGCTGCACCTGCACCATGTATCGGTTCGTATGCTAGTACCTCTCCAGTCAGGTCATTGCGATTATCATTCATTGCAGAGAGCCACCACATAGGCTTGAATGCAACCACTTTCTTGACTCGAATCTGGTCGTGAATAGTACGGCTCAATTGTCCGACGTCTTCTAAGCGACCCTCTGAAAGGAACTCCAAAATCTTACGATTCCATTCGTCATCTTTCAGTGAGTGAATCCTATCTTCATGTGGCTCTATTGGTTCGGTGAACATTCTGTTTGATAGTGACATTACGGAAACCGCTACTGCTTTTTTCCCTTGAGCCTTTACAACATCCATACATGCTTTTGCTAAGACAGTTGTCTCAGCTCTGTTAGAGTATACATTGGTAGAACAGATTACCGCTGGTATTCTGTTGTCGGGATTTAGTAATTCCAAGGCAACGACCGAACCTACATCGACAGGGAAACCATGGTAAGAAACAGTTCTAGATTCAAGACCTCTGTTGATGTTTGCTTGGTTCCAAGCCTCCGCAAATTCTGTATCGATTCTCAGTGAATAGTGAATACTTCCTAAATCATGGAAATCAGCATCGACCATCACCCATTCAGGATTTGGGTCCGCCTGTATTTGATGCCCAATTACACTAGGCCATAGAGTAGAATAGACGATAATCAAATCAGCATCGCTCTCTTCAATTTGCCTACGTGCATCATCATAAGCATCACGAACACGTTGCCAGCCTTCATTCTTTTCAGGACATAGTACTGGATGTGGATGTGCTGGCACAATCAGTGATTTGACAATTTCACCACTCATTCAAGCACCCCAGTTTCGACATGGCCATTCCATGATTGCATTTCCTGTTCCAATAATCGTACCGTAGCCGTGCAGGATAGCAGGCTCACTTGGGACTCCCATTGCTGACAATAACCAAGTCAGTGCACCTCCGTCAGTTTCAGCAATTGCTTGCTCACAGAATTCAGGCATTTCATTGATTATTTGCTGAGACTTTCCTTCGCGCATCATCTCGATCATGCGCATGTCCCACAAATGCATTGCATGGCTAGTGATGTGCTCTTTGCTCATGTCTTCAGGTGGATTAGTTTCTGTTACGAAGTGGCGATGTGAGAGAGAATTACTCGCAATCAGCAGACACTTCTTTCCGCTTTCTTCAATCGCTTTAGCAGTGGACTTACCAAGTTCAATCATCATTTCTTGCATGACTTCCACAGAGTAGTATGACAAACTACGGTTTGATGAAATTGAAACAATTGGCTTATCCCACTCAGGCCTTACCATATGACAAGAAACAATTGTGCCATAATCGACTCTAAAATCAGGGTTAGTCATCATCTTGACAGACATTCCTTCTGATTTTGCTTGGTCGTGAATAGCCTTAGCTAATTCAACATCTATTGTTAAATCATAATTGAAACGAAACAGGTTAGGGAATACTGGGTCAACACTTTTGGAAGAGCATTTCTCCACACCAATGAAATGGGTACCAACATAGGTTTGCCAGTGCGGCGACAATATTACGATAACATCGTAATCAACATCCTTCAATGATTCACGCAGCCGTTCATAGCCCCATCTGAGTTGCTCCCAGCCACCTTCGGAGACTGGCTCATTTTGCTCTGGGTTCTCTGCATAAACCAAATGCGGTGGATGCGGTGCAAGGCAACCTGCAACAATTCCTCCCTTCGCCATAACGCGACCACAAGGTTCCGCATCTTCTATTCATCGGCGACTCTTGGGCCGCAACATGGGAGATAAGCCCGACATGAAGTTGCGCCACGTAGTTTGGCCTTCTCTATTCGCTATTGGCCTTGTTTTTGTCAGTGTAATAGCATTGGATGAAAACAAATTTCCACCTATGATTATCGCATTAATTGCTGCAGTCCTTACCGCACCACTCCTTGCCAAAATAACCAATGCAGGAGACATGAAGGAACACGCATTTGGAGTAGCAGTAGTATGTGTTCCAATGTCAGTGGCGTGGATTATCGGTCCGAATTACTTCAACATCGCAATCCCATTTTTGATTTGGATTTGGCAGTGTGCTTCTTGGTCAAAAAAGAATCATCCACCGTTTAGATATGGTATCTGGCATGGATTCGGGATTGCATCCTGTATCCTACCAGGTGCTATGTTAGTTGCAAACCTGGTCTAGTAAGATTCCTCTTCATTAGGGAAATCTCCGCCGCGAACATCTTCACAATATTGCTCTACTGCGCCAGTAATTTGGCTTTCTAAGTCGAGATATCTTCTTAGGAATCTCGGACTGAAATCGGTTGTTATTCCCAACATGTCATGTAAAACCAAGACTTGACCATCACAATCCTGTCCTGCACCAATACCAATCGTAGGGATCGATAGAGCATCACTCACTTGCTTGGCAAGATGAGCAGGTATCTTTTCTAGGACTATCGCGAAACAACCAGCTTCTTCCAACAGTTTGGCATCAGCAATCAACTTCGCAGCCTCTTCCTCTTCCTTTGCACGAACTGTGTATGTACCGAATTTGTAAATCGATTGAGGAGTCAGTCCCAAGTGACCCATTACTGGGATTCCTGCTGTCAATATCCTCTGAATACTTTCAACAATTTCAGCGCCACCTTCCAACTTGACTGCATGGCCGCCGGATTCTTTCATGATGCGGATTGCACTCTCTAATGCAATCGCAGAGTTTCCTTGGTAAGTTCCAAACGGCATATCTACGACGATTAGTGCCCTATCTACCGCTCTCTCGACACACTGCGCATGGTAAATCATGTGCTCAAGACTCATTGGTACAGTTGTGTCCCTTCCAGCCATGACATTAGATGCCGAGTCTCCAACCAAAATTACGTCAACTCCACCTCTGTCTACCAACTTGGCTAGACTGAAATCATATGCTGTCAGCATAGTGATTTTCTCACCTGCCCTCTTCATTTCCTGAAGAGTGTGAGTTGTCACTTTGCGAGCGTTTGCATGCACTGACATGAGTTTGCCTCCGACACTGCGACAGGTATCTCTGCCTTCAATCTTCCATCACGCAGATATTGACCGCTTCTGAGAAAAATCCGAGCGACCACATTCCACCTTCTCGGCCAACTCCGCTGTCTTTTACGCCTCCAAACGGAACTCGTAAATCTCTGTGCAGCCATGTATTGACCCAAACCATTCCAGAATCGATTTGCTCTGCAACTTTTCGCCCTCTTCCCTTTGACCAAACGCTACCTGCTAGGCCATATTGAGTGCAGTTTGCGATCTTGATTGCTTCTTCATCTGATTCAAATTTATGAACTGTAACTACCGGGCCAAATATCTCTTCGGTAGCAGTTCTAGAGTCATGTGAAAGTCCGGAGATAACAGTAGGTTCTATCCAAGCGCCCTGCTTGTTTGGAACACTACCACCGCTCAAGATGGTTCCACCTTCTTGTTTAGCTAATTCGATGTATGAAAGGACCTTTGCGCGATGTTCATCACTAATCACTGGCCCGATTTCAAAACTCTTCAACTCTTCTAGGTATCTCTCCATGAATTCGTCATAGATTGATGAATGAACCAAAACTCGTGAACCGCACAAACAGATTTGACCAGAATTGAGGAAAGATGCCCGTAAAACTCCGGGGACTGCGATATCTAAATCCGCGTCATCCAATACCAATGAAGCGTTCTTGCCTCCCAGCTCAAGACTCAATTTCTTGAACATAGGAGCCGCTGTTGCTGCTACAATCTTGCCCGTCGAGGTCCCGCCTGTGAAAGAAATCGCCCTAATTTCGGGGTGCTCTACAATCGCTTGACCAACTTCTGGCCCATATCCATGAACAATGTTCAAAACCCCTTCAGGAAGACCAATTTGTGCGCATATTTTCGCTAAGAAATGGGCGGTCAAAGGTGTGATTTCACTTGGCTTAGCAATAATGGCATTACCCATCAACAGTGCTGGAGCAATTTTCCAAGATAGTAGATACAGTGGAAGATTCCAAGGGGATATCAATCCCACTACGCCAATTGGTTTTCTCACAACGTAATTGGTTGCATCAGGCATCTGGAAAGTTTGTGATTCCATCCTGCGTCCAAAATCAGCAAAGAATCTGAAGTTGTTAACCGATCTATTTGCATCTACGTTCAGAGCTACATGATGCGGTTTACCTGTGTCCAGCGATTCTAATCGAGCAATTTCCTCGATTTGGCTCTCAAGTTCATTCGCAATTTTGTCTAGCCAATCACATCGCTGCTCAATGCTTAGCGCACCCCAATCTGGCTGTGCAGATTTAGCTGCCCCGACTGCGTCATCCACATTTTTAGTTCGAGGGACCTTTGCGATAATCGAGAAATCTAGAGGAGAAATATCATCGAAATCCTCACTGAGAGTTACGAATTTTCCTCCAATGTAATTCTCAACTTGGATCATGTATCCACCTCGTAATGCCATCGATCACGGTCAGGGTCCCACTCATCCCAAGTCGGGATTGTCTTCAACACATCATGCAATGAATCAGGCACTATACCTGGAACAATAAACGCCTTCTGACGCTCTAAAGGATACGGATTTCTCAGTTCAATACCTAGGCAGCCGAGTATTGCCCTGGCGACATACCATGTTGCTTGTGAGTTCCAACCATGAGCAATTTTTACAACAATACCCAACCCATTCGGGTAATCAGGATGCTCAATCGCCATTCCTAGAAGGCCATCTGCACCTTCTTTTGCTATGACTTTGCCCTTGCCGATTTTCAAAATTGTTGAATCTAATCTGTTGAAACCGCCAACTAAATCGGGATTTTTACACATTGCTTCCCAAATCCAATCTGAATCTTTATCCTGAACTAAGCCAGCATAAATCTTGGCTAGTTCAGCGACTGTATTGGAAACAGTAGGCAATCCACACCCGTCTTTGGCGATTCTTTGAGGATTCCAATCTTTACCTAGGAATCTTCTCAGTTGCTCCATGTATGCCTCAAACACTTCGTGGGTAGGAAGTGTGTATCCTGCACGATTCCATCCCTTAGCTCTACACCCTGCAAGTATTGCTGCGTGCTCTCCACTGCATGTGTGATACCAGCGTCTTGGCCTTCTGACTTGGCGGCCAAATTGAATCAGAGGAACGTCAACCGGAGTGAGCATCAGAGGCCACTCCGCTTCCGAAAGTAATGATTGAGCAGCAGCAACGTGTTCTGTATCTCCATTATGGCTGGCTACTGATATCGCTTTTTGCTCCCAAGAGCAATATTCCAACTCCTTAGTGAACGCTTTCAGCATGAATGGTTTCATCATCGACCTGCCATAACACAGAACATTTCCTCCGAACGAATGGATGACTTCATCTCCATGGCACCATGCAACAGCACCATGAATCGTGGTTTCAGAGACTCCATTTCTTCGATAATCAACCAATGGTTCCCACTCAACATCCCTGCCGGTTGGAATGCCTTCGATGTCTTCGCCAAGAGGAGAATCCGGGTAAATTGCTGAACCCGGCTTACCGGGGGCTACAGCAGAGTTCTTGTCATGTCTCAAGTCCAATTTCTCACCCCAGTAGTGGAACCACTTCACTCCACCAAGCTTCCATATTGCGCACGACTCTTGCACTGTCATGATTGAAGAAATCAAACCAACACATTAGACGGTCCTCAGGATGGAACCTTTCCAATACCTGCTTTGCTACTTCCTCAGGATTGCCAATGAGTGCATTGTCTGCAGCTCTTTCAACCTTTGAAGGGTCCAGAGTTCCCTCAAGTGCTTTCCAATATTCACCCAAAGCAAGACGGGCTTCATCATGAGCCGCCAAAGATTGTTCTTCAGGAGAGAGGCCTTCCTCTGCATTTAGGAAAACGAATGTTGTTCGAGGCATATCTCTTCTTTGCCATTCCCCGCCATCCTTGTGGAATACTTTGCTCATCCTTTCATGTGTTGAATCAATGACTTCAGGAGAGGTTATTGAGAGGTTGAAAACCTTCACTGGCATGAACTTGTTAACGTACTCTTGTGCTCTTGGGTCATGGGTTCCTGCAACTAATTCCAGTTGGTTCCGAGGCCAGTTTTTCGGTACGATTGAGATTTCCTCAAACTGATATCTCCTGCCAATTTCTATCTCATCAGGCTGGCCACCTGCAGCATTTTGAACAGCGTTCCAATCTTCATCGGAACGGAAATTCTCTCTTGACAAAACTGTTGAACGGATCTCATCGGAACTAATGGTGTCTCCTCGCAATAGTCGAAGGAATATTTCGCTTGCTTCCATGAATATTTGTCCACGCAGTGCTGGCCAAGCAGCTTCTTCAACGGCGTTTCTAGGAATTATTCCGTAAGGGCGAGCCATGAACTCAAATCTTCCGGCACTGAATCCAACGTGTAACTTACGATTGGAATCCATGTAAGATAGGAATTGAACAGTGTTAGCCATTCTTTCCGCTTGAGCAATAGGGCCCCCGCTTGCTAGAATACTAACTACAGCCGAACCTACATCGATTCTCTCTGTTCTCCTAAACGATTCCATAGCTAACTGGGGAAAATCTGTGCAAAGGCCAACTTCTCCTTTCCAGTGAGGTACCACTGGTCTTGAGTTACTTTGCTGAGTTTGTGTAGATAAATGGGCTTGTGCAATCCAAGCCACACCGAATCCTAAACGGTCTGCTGCTTCCAATTGCTCGTAGTAATTTGCGAACATTTCTGCTTCGCTGGGAGTGAATCCATTATGGTCTGGAGTTTGTGATATCGAGAAGAATATGTCGAACTCCATACAATCCCTCTCCCTAAGGGAGAGGGCCTCGATGTATCAACATCACTGTTGTGCGGTTAGTTTTGAAATGCGTTCACGCACAGGCTCAGGTACAATAGCACCTGCTTCCATGAATACCGTCATAATATCAGATAGCTGAACCATTGCTTCATCCGGTTGATTTGAAATTTCAGCAAGGTCTGCAAGACCCCATCTTGCGACCAAAATCCCGGATAACTCTTGCAATTCAGTAGCAATTTCCAATGACTCAATCAACAATGCTTGCGCTTGTTCTAACTCGCCCAGAGAAGAATGTGAATGTGCCAAATCTGCCAGCGCCTCCATCCTTTCGAACTTCTCGGTTTCCGGGATGATGTCTAACCTTTTTTGGAGATGGAGTTGACTTTTCTCAAAGTCTTCTTCAGATTTAGCAATATGTGCTAGTAATGCATGTCCGTAGATCATACCTTCCAAGTCATCGGCCTGTTCTCTCAATCTCATTGAGCGGTTAGCAAACAATCCTGCTTCATCACTACCAAGAGACATCAATGAAACGTGATGGAAGATACCTGCTGCGAGACCTGGAAGGCCGTCTTTTTCTGATTGAACTCCCAAGCCAATCAACTCATCTCTGCTAGCACCTTGATGTTTCAGCAACTCGAATTGGCACCAACCTTGGTCTTCAGGATTTTCAGAAACTTTCGCAGCATGGTCCAGTAGTCTGCCAACTAATGCATCTCTGCCTAACTCCCTAGCAAGGTCTACCAAATGTAATGCCAAACTGGTGTTGATGGAATCAATCAGTTTACCGTCGGCAAACATATCCATTAGTTCCTCTGCCTGAGCCTGAGTCATTTCGGTCATCATAACACCTCAGATTGAGCGCATTCGGCCACCGTCAACAGCAAGTGAAACACCTCGGATGCCGCCGGATATAGGCATGCAGAGGTAAGTAATCGCAGCTCCTGTTTCAAGTGGGTCAATCAGCCTGTCAATTGGAACTTGAGACATCCATCCATCGTGTATCTCTTCGATGCTTTTTCCAGTCTTAGAATTAATCGAAGATGCTAGAGAACCAAGACGGTCTGTATCTGTAAATCCGGGCAGGACATTGTTGATTGTGATGCAGGTTGGAAGTTCACGAGAAAGTGACTTTGCCCACGAGGCCATTGCTCCTCTCAATGTATTGGAAAGTCCAATGTTTGGAATTGGTTCTCTAACCGATGTTGAGATTATGTTGACAATCCTGCCCATCCCGACTTTCTCCATCAGTGGCACGACACCCCTAACCAATGTGTGTGATGCATGTAGATGTCTCTTGAATGGTGCTTCAAAATCTTCGACCTCATTGTCTAGCAGAGGCCCCCCTGGTGGACCTGCTGCATTGTTAATTAGGATGTGGCATTCTTCAATTGAAGAAATAAATTTCCCAATTGCTTCTTGATCTTCTAAATCAAGGCTAATTCCCGTATGTCCTTCACCTTCAAGAGTAGCAACTAAATCGTGCGGATTCCTACTTACTGCAGTAACTTTAGCACCAGCTTTAGCGAGCATCTTTGCTGTTGCTGCACCTATTCCTTTGGACGCCCCACATACAATTGCATGCTTTCCGATAAGCGCATTAGAGGAAAAGGGAAAGTCATCTCCTAGCCAGTCCATGTATACGCCAAGTAGCGCTGGGTATTGAACCTTACAACCAATCTCTAATGGTCTCAACTTGTGTTAACCAATCATCACTAGCAACATCAATGATTGAATAATGGTCTCCCGGCAACCATACTTTCTGGACTTCGACGCCCTTGGCTTTCATAGCCCTAGCATATGATTCTGATTGAATCCATGGAACGTCTTGGTCTGCCTTGCCGTGCATCAGTACAACAGAAGTCTTTGGAGGGTTGTCAACGGGATTTACTCGACGCCACAACTCCTCATTGCCCTCAGGGGCACAACCCATCCAACGACGCACTGCATCTCCACCATCAGATAATTTTGCATGATCTGCAGCCACAATATCTGCAATAGGCGCTTGTGCTATTGTTAGCCAAGGTTTTCTCTCAGCAACAGCTGACATCATCAATGCCAGATGGCCCCCTGCAGAGTGGCCCAGAATCATCGAGCGTACAATGTCTATACCTGGTAGAAGCGCAAGTTGGCCCCAAGCCCTCATTACATCAGAAAGAGTATCCATCCAGACACCTTCATCTCCATCTTCCCAGCCTTTGAATTCAATATTCCATGCAGCAATACCCTGTTCCGCCAAATCTTCAGCGATTGGAGCCATCAAATCAAGGGTGAATTTCTTTCTCCAGAAGCCTCCGTGTATCAGCATCACACATGGTATTCCCTCGTCCTTTTGGTACGGAGATGGTTCATCCGGCATGTACAAATCAGCAAACTGCCAATCTTCAGCACCCCACTGCATGCGGTCTACTGCCAATTTTACCAACTCAAGGTGTAACTCTGCTGCGGTCTCTTGGGAAGAGAACTGTTTCACGAACATTTCTGGAACCAGTCAGCACCATCAGCAAACGTGCCACTCCCAATCCCCATCCAGCGTGAGGTGGAGCCCCGTAGCGGAAACCATCTGTGTAGAATGTGAAATCCGCCGGGTCTAATTCCATGTTTCTCAAATTCTGTTCTAGAACGTCAACATTGTGTTCTCTCTGTCCACCACTCGTCATCTCGTCTCGGCCATAATTCAAATCGAATCCTCGAGACAGTTGCTCGCCAGTGGAACCAAGTTCCCCCGGTACATGATGAATGTAGAATGGTTTCATCGACATTGGCCAACGAGGCAAGAAGTGGAACCCAGGATACTTCGCTGCAATAATGTCGCAATGGGAAGACTCGATATCATCCCCCCATGTGATTTCAACACCAGCATCTTGAATCATCTTGATGGCGTCGCAATACTCAATCCTCGGGAATGGCAGGCTAGGGACTTCAACGGAAATTGGTTCGTCTCCTTGGCTCGCTCGGTATTCGTTGATGATGTCGATTTGGTCTTGGTCATTTTCTGCAACCGTCTTCCAAATGTGATGAATCATTCTTTCTTGAACACACATGACATCATCATCATTCATCCATGCTCCTTCAATATCGAAGGATATGAACTCGTTTAGGTGTCTGTAAGTATCGTGCTTCTCAGCACGGAATGCCGGACCAATTTCGAATACCCTTTCCATTCCTCCAAGCACAGTCAACTGCTTGTATAATTGTGGACTCTGGGATAAGAAAGCAGGAGTATCGAAATACATCATTGGGAATAAATTGGTTCCACCTTCTGATGCAGAAGCGATGATTTTTGGAGAGTTAATTTCCTTGAATCCTTCAGTAATTAGATGCTCTCTACCATACTGTAGAACTTTTGCTCTTAGAGTGAACATTGCGTTGACATGTGCTCTTCTCAAATCCAAAAATCGGTTATCAAGACGAGTATCAAGACCGATAGAAACAGTGTCTGTCACTCCTAGAGGGAGAGGAGTTTCTGCCTGTGCAAGAACTACAAATTTGGAAGCTACCACTTCATAGGAGGGCGGTGGAACTGGTTCTCCTTCGGCAACCTTAGGTGGGCGCTTTTGTGCTACTTCACCAACAATTTGAA
>DAGO01000089.1:71324-73548 GCA_002498185.1 Euryarchaeota archaeon UBA10
AAGAAAACCTGGACTTTGCCTGTTCCATCTCTAACATCCATGAAACAGATTTTGCCCTTGCCGCGGTTTGCTTCCATGTAGCCACAAATGGTTACTTCACTACCTACAAGGCTTGCTCCGTCGCTCTGAATTTGTCCAAGAGTGTGTGTTCGAAAAGCGGTTGGATGCCAAACTGTGTCTTGCGCCATGTGTGAGGGCGTGACACTTTCGGACATGAAGTCATCGCTGCCCAAAACACAGATTTGATAGAGGATAATAATGGCCGTTAAATTATGGCAGAGGAACTTTTCACGTCTGAGAGCGTAGCCTCTGGACATCCAGACAAATTGTGTGATGCAATTAGTGATGCCATCGTTGACGCTTGTCTAGCGGTTGACAGGAACGCAAGAGTTGCCGTTGAAACAAGTGTAAAGGGAGGCAAGGAGAGAGGAATAATTCTTCTTGCAGGTGAGGTAACACTCTCTGGAGAGCATCCAAACTACGAGGATATTGCTCGCAGAACTGCAGCAGCAATCGGTTATGATTCCCACGACATCGGGTTCGACACTACCACTAAAGAGAGGTGTGAAGTAATTCAAAAAATCACAGCTCAGGCCGCAAATATCAGCCAAGGAGTAAACACATCAGAACAAGGTGCGGGAGACCAAGGAATAATGTTCGGCTATGCATGTATGGAAACCGAAGAATTTGATGAACTTCAGGGTAGATTTTTCCCGCTCGCTGCTGCTCTTTCGCAAAGGTTGACACGAAGAATGACCAATGCACGAATGGATGGCACATTACCATGGGCTAGACCAGATGCAAAAAGCCAGGTCACAATCGAGTATGAAAACGGAGTTCCAAAGCGAATTCACACAATCGTTATTGCGATTCAACACGATAAAAATCTGAAGGACCAATTTGGAGGTTCTGAGGAGGAAGAGTTGGCATTCGTACGTGAAGAAATCAGAAAGCATGTTGTCGAACATGCAATTCCCGAAAATCTGATTGAAGAGCCATACAATTTGGTAGTGAATGGCACCGGTAGATTCGCAGACCCTGGAGGTCCTTACGCAGACGCAGGATTGACTGGTAGGAAAATCATCGTCGACACATATGGAGGAATGGGGCGACACGGAGGCGGCGCATTCTCCGGCAAAGACCCATCAAAGGTAGACAGATCGGCTGCGTATGCCGCAAGATGGGCCGCTAAGCACGTTGTTGCATCGGGGTTGGCAACTAAATGTGAAATCCAGTTATCCTATGTCATTGGCGTTGCAAAACCGGTTAGTGTTCGTGCAGAATCGTTTGGAACATCCTCTTTTACAGATTCTGAGTTAACTGCAAAAGTCAAAGAAGTATTCGATTTCACTCCAAAAGCAATCGCAAATGAACTTGATTTGTTGCGACCAATTTACTCCAGTACTGCCGCCGGCGGTCACTTTGGTAGAACTCCGGGCATTGATGGCGAATTCCCATGGGAGAAACTCATCCAGGCAAAAATCGATTCGCTTCAGAACTAATTCATGTCGGCCCTTAGGGCCGATTGGATGAAAAGTCAGTATTGAGTCGCAATAACCATGTCGCGCAGAGTAGATGCACTCATTTTGGTCATGATTATGGCTATTGCACCATTGGTCCCAATGGCTAGTGCTCACCCAAGCATCACACTTTCAACCGATGTAAATCATGTGATTTTATCGCCCGGTGAGGCGACTAACATCACTTTGACCATTAACAACAATGGCTCATCGATTGAAACTTACTCAATCTCTGTTTCCGGTTTTGATTCAGTTTGGGAAGTCATCCCCGCAGATTCAAATGTCACTGGAGTGATTCCAACTCTGAGTGCAACAACGGACATAGCTATCAGATTGTCCACTTCTGCACTCCCAAGTAATTCTGGCACTCTCACGATTACTGTGACTGAACCAGATGCAAACATCTCTAGCACAGTTGGAGTCCAACTCTCAGTCTTGCCGCAGTATCTCCCTGCAATTGACACATCAAATGCAGGCGACAACGGACTAGTTGAAATGGCACCAGGTGACGAAACTAATGTCTCAATAATGGTGTCAAATAATGGTAATGTGGACGATACAATCCTACTTTCAGTCGGTCAAACCCCTGACTTGGTTGCATTCTGGTCAAACTGGACTTCTAGTGGAAACAACACCAATAACAACAGTACAGGAAACAACACAGGCGGAAACAGCACCGGCAATAACACCGGAGGAAACAATAC
>DAGO01000089.1:73944-81187 GCA_002498185.1 Euryarchaeota archaeon UBA10
AACAACACTGGAGGAAACAACACAGGAAACTCCACTAACGGGACACTGAGCAAATCTAACCCCGCATGGGACGTTCGATTCTTGGACGATACTGTGGACCTGATGGCTCCTAATGAATCGAGGTATGCAACTTTACACATATCGATACCGACTGATGCTAATCCTGGATTTTACGGGTACAATTTGTATGCTGCTAGCGTGTTTGGGAACTTCTCTGTAAACTCAACTATGGTGATTGAAGTCACAGCTGTTCATGATTTGTCATTCTCACACTCGATTGACCAAACCCTATTGCCGGGAAGAAATGTTACATCCACTGTAGAGGTAACAAGCCTTTCATCTGCTGATGGCAATTGGACATGGGAAACCATGGTTGATTCAGGAGATTGTTCTGCCCATTTGAGTGAATTTGAAACCCAAATCATGGAGGATGACACCTATGAAATTGACATTCTGATTACTGCAGGAGTCAATACTCACGTGAATGATGAATGTTTGATTTCTCTACACGGCACCCTTGACCAAGATACTTCCATTTCTGAAAATTATAATTTCACTGTTACTGTTGGCGAATCTTGGGGCCTATCGATGGTCATTCCTACCTCGATAAAGCTAGATGTTGACACGTCTGAAACATTCAATGTAGTCATCACCAATGAGGGTACTGAGCAAGATACCATTTCCCTAATCGGAATCGATGATGAAGGAGTTACGTTTACCAATCCTTCACCTGTAACACTTGAGAGAGGAGAATCTCAATACGTAGTCATGGAAGTTGTAATCGATTCATATTTGGTGGGCAATATTACTCTTCAATTCACAATGTCATCTACTAACAGCGGTAGCGACTCTGTGAACGATAGCGGTGTTTTCGAAGTAAAGGAATATGCCGAACTATCGATGACCGGACCTGCTGAAAATCGAATAGTCATCGTTCCGGGGCAGAACTCTTCTATCATTCTCAACATTTCCAATGACGGGACAAAGGACCTTGATTTGAGTGCGACACTTAGTGGTCTTCCGAATGGAATTACTGTAGCAAATGGCCTTGAAGATGTTTCATTGGAAGCAGGCATTTCTACTGACATCGAACTAGAGTTAGTTGCTTCTGCAGGACTGCAACCGATGAGTGATACCTTCACAATAACCTTCGACGGTGGCTGGACGTCTGCTCAATTGACGATTGACCTCCAAGTCGCAGACAGGCATGAAGTGATGGTCGACTCTAGTGAAGACCGAATAATCGCATCGCCTTTGGGTGATTCGAGCCTAACTCTGATGGTAACAAACTTGGGTACTTCCACTGAAACATTCGTAGCCGACATCAACAACAGCGCTGTGAGTGATTGGTTCACAATTAGTGTTGATACGCTTTCATTGAATCTGGACGCCGGCCAATCAGGCAGTATTACAATCACAGCAAGAGAAATTGCGAGTGGCGCTCCATCAAATGGAGTTGGTCTAACAATCACAGTCACAAGCACTGATGATTCAACAGTTACAGATTCCATCTCCATCGCAATTATTCCGCAAATCGCTGATGGATTAATCACTGTAATGAGTGACAGCGTTGAAGCTAAACCAGGTGGAATGATTCAGGGTAATGTCATCATAACCAACCTAGGAACTGCAAATGACACTATGCGTATCAACACCGTTGAAATGGACTGTAACTTAGACGACGCAGAAGTCGTCCTTTCTCCTAGTATGTCCTCCGTCCCTATCCCATGGTCTTGTATGGTTGCTGAAGGAGAAACTGCGGGTACAAAGGTTCTGACATTCAGATTAACTTCTGCCGCACGGTCCGACATGATGATTACATTCAGTGAAGCGTACAATGTGGAGCCATCTTGGAATGATGAAGTGATCTCATTTGTATTCGACAAGAACGATTTGATTTTCGATGAAAGTTCAGACCAGCACACTGTTTCTTTGACGATTTGTAATGAAGCCAATACATTCGTTGAGGGTAATTTGGATTTGAGTGGCAAGAATGAACCTCAAATGGATGTCGTATTCTTCAGGGCAGGAGAGACTGGCATTAATTCAACATTCAGCCTTTCGAGTAAGGGTTGTCAAGACTTCAAAATAATGCTAACTCCAATCAATCTTGACGGATTTGAGGCTTCTATCACAGTTGAGGCAAGAAGCGAGATATTGGGGCAAACCGTGACCGATAAATCGCCTGAACTAAGGGTTGATGTTGCAGGCCCTGACTTACCACCTCAAGGCATGGATTTGGGATTGATTGAACTCGACAATCGCAATTCAATCATCATGTTCGCATCCGGTTGGGCTTTGGCATTGATTCTGCTGATGTATATCCGCCTGTTCAGAAAGCCTGCTGAAATATTGGAAGAAGAGGTGGAAGAAGAAATCCCACTTGGTCCAAATGAAGTTAGAATTGATGAATACAACAAGGTCACATGTACTTCGTGTGAAGCGAGACTAGGGGTTCCCGAGGGCAGTGAGCCGCCGTTTAGATTCACCTGTCCAAAATGTGAAACACGAATCAGGGTTGTTGAGTGATTACCTATTTTGCGCAATTAGAAGGAACGCAGTGTGCCCAAATGGACCATTTACAGGCCTCATTCCACCCTTTGAGGTTAGTCCCCACTGCCTTTCCATCAACTCTCCAGCCCATTCCACTACTAAACCCGCTTCTTCACAAGCTTTCCAACAGGCCTCGAGTTGGGAAGTAGTGGGAGCGTAACACGCAAGTCTCCCGCCGAATGAAAGTTTAGGTGCGCATGCTGCAATTGCAGGAGAATGCACAGGCATGTCCAAGATCACGGCATTGAATTCTTCATCAGGAACTACATCTTCGACCATACCTTCCAAATGAGTATGTCTTGGGAAACCAGAGAAGCATTCACTTGCCCGTTGCAAGTTGGTCAACCCTACGCTTGCATGTTCATCTCTGGGCTCTGCAGTAATCAGATGACCGGTTTCTCCTAGCACTCTTGCGAGATGAAGGGAAAGGCCGCCAGAGCCTAAACCTGCCTCTAGAACTGTGTCACCGGCACCAATTCCTAATTTTGTGATAAAATATCCTGCATCCTTTGCAGAAATAGTCTGAGCTCTTCTAGCCATTCCAGAGATCAATTCCGGTAATCTAGCTGGCATAATTGTAAGATACTTCTGGCCCACAAGGACTTCATCACCAATGTTAGAATCAGCGAGCAGTGTGGCGGTATTAATCACCCCAAGCCCCTTGTGTTTGACCATTTCGTCAACCACCTCAACAACATGGATGCGCCCCTCTTTTTCCATCAGGACCGAATACTCTGCCATGCTTCTGCGAGAAGGAGTATACCAAGAACGATTCGCATGATTATTCTGAAGATACCCCCGTAGGGGGTGTGTCATAGAGAGCACATGTTCAAATACCATGTTTTTCCAAACGGAGCCCATGACGACCGTACGTACGACTGCTTACTCAATTGTTGGATTGATGCTTTTGAGCATTTTTGCTTCTTTTGGAGGACTAATCGCTGATAATGAAAAAGTTGAATCAGAACTGAAGGAAGAGCCAACTCAATTCCAAGCAACAAGCCCAGGGCACCCTGTTTTCGCTGAATACATGGGAGCATACTGGTGTGGACCATGTAAGACCACATCGACTAACTTGCACAACCTGTACGGTACAAACGGCGGTGGCGGAAGTCAATCCGAAGACTTCACCTACATCTCTTTCTGGGAATCCTCACAAACAGGTAACCCGAATGATAGCCCGATCAATCGTCGATCCCACATGCAAAACGCGCCAGGATACACTGGCGGCATCCCAGTTACGGTCTTTGGTGATGCTCCATCAGGAACTTACTACACAGTAGGCGGTCAAAACTACGACAGTTTCTACCAGAACGGCGGAAACATGCACAATGCAAACGACTACTCTCTGGTCGTACTGCAATCACAAAATGGAAACAACATGGATATCGATATCACTGCATCTTACACTGGTAGCGGTTCTAAGACCGTTTACATCTATGCTGCTGTAGCCGAAGAAACATCCCCTGAGACTTACTCTGGGGGATCTCCAAACCCTCACCACGTCTGGCAGAAGTGGTTGCTTAACGGAAACAACAACGGATTCGAATCCGTTACCCTGACTGCAGGTAACGCTGTAACAAAGTCTTGGTCTGTTCCAATCAACACTGTACGAGCAGGTGGCGGAGTTACTGCTGCTGAGAACTTCCTAACAATCGCTGCCCTACTCGACGGAGACCACACCTCCCACCGCAACGTAGTGTCCGCAGCTGATTCCAACATGGCCCCAACTATCGATGTTGGAATTCAATCATTCACCATAGACAACCCTAGTGCACCTAACGGCGGATACATCAACGGAGACATTCTGAATGTACAGGCTACCGTTATCAACAACGGTGTTGATGCTTACAGCGATGGCGGAGATTTAAGATTCTACTACAAGGCGAACAATGTAAAGACCTACGTCGGTTCGACTAACTCCCTAAGCAACTTTGCAAGCAATGGTGCAACTCAAACATATACTGGGCAAATCGATACTTCCAGTCTACCATCATCTGCTTACCAAACCACCTTTGGAGTAGAATTGTCTAACCTTGTTGCGGACAAGTCTAGTTCCAACAATGGTGCTACAGAAGTCGTTGCACACGACCTAGTCCCAGTTGCAAGAAAGGCACAAGTCATCGGTAACAACCAAATCGAGAGAGGGGACAACTTCCTTATCGAAGCAAAGACAACAATCAACGATGCTGTTGATATCAACACATCATTCTTCACATTCGATGTTGAAGTCTCCCAAGCGGGAATGAACCAGTGGATTGGCGGAGACATGATTGTCGGTGGAGAAGAAGTATACCAAGAAGGAACATCCAACGAACACCGCCAGTATCTAGTCAAGCCTAGCATGAACATGGGAGCAGGAGACTACGACATTCGTGTCCGTGCAATTGACTCTAGAATGCAAACTAGCGACTGGCAGATTACTCAGAACGGATTCGAGTTGAAGAACGCTCTACCGGTTATCACTGCAGAACCTGTACCTACTGTAAAGGTACAAACCTCAACAAAGGTTTCAATCGTTGATAACATCGAAGACGCTGAAACAGACCTTGACCAGTTGGTCATCACAAGCAACAGCCCTAACTTCGTAGCTTGGCACCCAGCCACAGAAGAGATCGAAGTCTACTTTGAGAACATCAGATTCGTCAATGGAGTACCAACTGCTTCAGGAATCGAGATTTCAGTCAATGATGGAACCGATACAGCTGTTGGAACTCTTCTGTTCAACGTTATTGAGAATGGACAACCAAGATGGGCTGGTGTGGAGAAGCAATATGTAGACGAGGCGTCCACCTCTTCGCTTTACTTGCTACCTTACCTATCAGACACGGATAACAATGGAAACATTGTTTCTTCTGAAGATTTGATGTTGGCAATTGTTGACAACACAAACCCAGACCTACTAGACATTACACTGAATGGTTTCACGCTGAACTATGCAACCAGTGATGACGACATCAACGGTGAAACTACAATCACACTCCGTGCAAGTGACGGCGAACAATACTCAGACCAGTTGATTACAATCGCAATCACACCAGTCAACGACGCACCTCGCCTTGACTTATCGGAATTCGAGAACCTACGCTTGAAGGTTGGAACTCAGAAGGTCATCTTCCTGAATGAGATTCTAACCGATGTCGATGGCAATGTCAACGAAGTAACCGTAACTGCTAGCAACCCAACACCTGGTGCTGCTCGTGTTAACTTCCTAGATAACACTCTGACCCTAATCTGGGATACAGCAGGTTTGCAAACCGTTACAATCCAAACAGAAGACAGGTATGATTCTAACATCTACACTCTGGTTGTAGACGTATACGACAGCATGCCTCTGCTTGTAGGAGAAGGCCCTGATGCAGATGTTCGCGTTGATGTGACCAATGTTTACATCGGAGAAGTTCCGGAATCTACTCTATTCCTAAACAAGAATGATGTAACAATCACCTCGCTTTCCAGCACATGGCAGATTTGTAACACTGAAGTTTGTATGATAAACGAAGTACATGAGCATGACATTACAATGAAGAGCGTTGGATGGACATTCGACCCATCTAATGGCCAACTGGACGCAATGGGTTCACAGTGGTATGTCAAGCTAGTCAAGATCACTGCTGTTGCAGCAAATGGTGACAAATTCGAATACAAGGAACCAGTTCTACAGTGGACTGCTATCGAAGCAGCACCAGGACCAGAAACCATGACTGAAGATGAAGTCAAGCAATTGGTAGCTGAATTGACAGATTCCATTGCTGCAAAGAAGACTGAAATCGATAGCATGGAAGAAGGAACAACAGCATACGATGATGCTGTAGCCGAACTTGATGAAATGGAAGCAGACTTAGCAGAAGCTTGTGAATACACAACCTGTGTTGAGAAGAATGCAGGTAACAGTGACGGAGCAGTTAGCGAGAGTGGACTTGACCTAACTGTAGTCTTGATTGTCATCGGTGTTATCATTGCTGCACTACTTGCTGGACTAATGTTCATGCGTGGAGGAAACGGTGGCAACGGTCCAGAAAAGATGGTAGATTGGGCGAATGAACTGCCAGCGAACGATGCAGTTGCGAACTCAATGTATGGAGGAGCACAAGAAATCTTCCAGCAACCAGTAGCAGCTCCTGCACCAGTGGTCGCTCAAGTTCCACCGGGGGCACCACCACTGCCACCAGGCGGTCTACCAGCGGGATGGACTATGGAGCAGTGGGCGTATTACGGCCACCAATATCAGCAATGATTGGTTTTTGTAGGTCCGATTTGGACGCTATGGCGCTTGCCAAACGGCTAAAATGGACTGTGTAGGAGGGGTAACTGTGACCGAAGAGGAAGTAACCGAGATTTCCGATGTTCAGGAGGATGAAAATATCCCTGATGAGGAGGAAGAAATGGTCACTATTTGGAGTCCTGAGGCCTCAGATAATATCGAACTAAACTCGACACCTGTCGACGAATGGGTCCGTAGTCTTGATTTCAAGTCAACCGAGGATGTGCCAATTCCTGAGAGGCTGGTTGACCAAGTAATTGGTCAAGAGGCAGGCTCAATCGTGATTCGTAAAGCGGCTGAACAACGCAGGCACATGATGATGATCGGAGACCCCGGTACCGGTAAATCAATGCTAGCGAGGTCCATGACAGAACTTCTACCACAAGATAAGCTAGAGGATATTCTCTGCTATCCTAACGATGACGA
>DAGO01000108.1:0-383 GCA_002498185.1 Euryarchaeota archaeon UBA10
TCGTCCTTCCGAGCTATCAGGTGGACAACAGCAACGTGTGTCGATTGCAAGAGCGCTGGTACACAATCCTTCTGTGATACTTTGTGATGAACCAACTGGAAATCTCGACTCCACTACCAGTTCTCAGGTGATGGATTTGCTTGCAGAATTAAATGACTCGGGGTCAACTCTAGTGATTGTTACTCACGACAATTCAATCGCTGAACGCTGTTCTAGAGTGATTCGTATCTTAGATGGTAGAATATTATCAGAAGAGGAATAATAATGCTCTTCGAAACCCTTGCTGTTATTGGACTGATTACTCCAATCAGTGCAACTTCTGCTTGGGTCCTGCGTAATGATGTTCAGAAATTTTGGCAAACAATGATTCTCTACATCGGACC
>DAGO01000108.1:759-4434 GCA_002498185.1 Euryarchaeota archaeon UBA10
TCTTCTCTACTTGGGGCTGTACTATTTCTGCAGGAATTATCTCAAGTATGCTATTACAACCCATTTTTTCACCAAGAAGGCTGGCAGTATTCCGGTTGTCTTGGCAACAGGTTCGACGAAGGCCACGCCAGGCCGCATTGATGATGGCGGGTTTGTTGGTTGCGTCTTCTATCATCACCTCTTCCTTAGTAGTAGGCGACAGTTTAGATGCTACTTTGAGTAAAGAAGTAGAAGCGATGTATGGGGATACAGATGTACTTATTTTCCAAAAAGACCGACGTACTGGTTTCTCTTTTGATTTGGATAGCAACCTCACCAATGCATTCGGTCAAGAATTGATGGATGAAGGAATTGCTGATGTTTGGTCGCATGGCATTGATACGACCGCTACATTGTCCCGAAGTGATGGCCTAGCACTCCCTTCTGCCGCTTGGTACGCATACGAAGGGTGGCAAGGTGTTGCAATCAACCAAGTTGCAGCTGATGAATTGGAGATGTCGAAGGGTGATGTTTTAGAAATTTCTTGGTTTTCGTATTCTGACGATGCAGAATTGATTCGCAGTTCAGAAAATCTGACAATTTCATCTGTAATCTCTATGGATGGCAAAGGGTCAATGAGCGGAACAAAATCTCCTGCTATCTTTACTTCACTAGAACTATCACAGCAGTTGCAATCAAAGCAGTGGAAAGTGAATATGATGCGTGTTTCACTAGTTGAGGGCAAATCGGCATCAGAAATTAAATCTGAAATCAAATCCACTTTGGATGAAGTCATTGATTACGAGTCTGCTGGGTTCGAGATAAATACAGATCAAGACTCCTTATCAATCTCCAATTCGAATGGTTTAGGCCGACTAGATGCAGCATTTATGGAATCTTGGAATGAGAATAAGACTGCACTCCTTGGTGAAGGTACAAGCATGGAAGTTCTGCAGATACCTTTGTTCCAAATCGAACAAGGTGCTAAGGTGATGACACTTCCTGATGACAGAATCGAGGAGATTCTGGCCACTGAAGAGGGTGATTGGTATGTGTCAGGAGGAGCAGTTTCCTTCCAGAAAGAACGCAGTGGTTCTAGTCATGGATGGGAGGTGCCTGACGGAGGACTAATTCGAGATGTTACGCTCCTAGAAGACTCATTGTTGGTTGCACACAGTGATGGATTGGTCGAGATTCCAGATGATAGGGATGAAGATCCGATTCACCACATCGAAGGTTCCGAAGTTATGGTTGCAGCATTATTTGAGCAGCAATTACCTGACTTGCCATCCACAATATTTTCCATGGATTATCTGCAAGTGTCAGGCGAAGATTGGCTTGCAGTTAGCCACATCACAGGAAAAGAAGTTTACCATTATTCCAATTCCGAATGGATTGAAACGGCACTAACTGGTGAGTGGTTACATTACGATAGTGAGGTAATGGCTGGTTCGCCAACTACAGGTTGGACCACAATCTCTGGCACTCAATCACCAGATTGGCCAGCGGTTAGAGGCGGCCTTTTAGTTGACAATAATTCGATTTACAGCTTCAATGGTGATGTAAATTACCTATCAGATTTTGATTCCGAATGTGACGAAAGAGTGTTCTCATATGACGGTGAAGTTATCTGCAGCACATCATTTGGTGCTGTTGTTGACTCAGGCAAGGTCTCCCCGCGTCTCCCAGTAACGGTAGATATTGGTGGCTTTGGAGTGATGCCACAATTATTGCTTGCAACCGATGGTCCACTTTCGCCCGCTGAAGGTGACGTTCTGATATCTTCACGACTGTCATTACTCAATTCCTCTGAAAATGTTCTGTTCACAGGATTGGTTCCATGGGCTTACGGTGATATTTCCCCGACAACTTTGGAAATAGAGGGAGGCATGTCCTCAATTGATGCTCCTGGCTTGGAAGAATTAGAGTCTATCATTATCGGTTTGGTCAATCTAAGCGATGGAGAAGTCTTGGCAGCATCAGCAGAAGGTGAACGCAGTATACTGGTGGTTAACGGCGGGAATCAGTCAGAAATCGAAATTTGGCTGGATTCCATTTCTGGCGTTGAATCAATGAATCTGAAAATCTTAGCAGTAAAGGAAAACGCGCTTGAATCAGCTGAAGAAGGCGCAGGTGCTCTCTCGGCAATGTTCCTGGTATTCGGTGCATTCACAATCGGTGCGGGAATTTTGTTGGTTCTAACTATCGTTATGATGCTTGCAGAATCTCGGAGAACCGATGAAGCAATAATGCGAGCAATTGGTTTGAAGCGCTCTGATATGAGATCGCTTGCATTGATGGAAGGAATGATGACTTCTGCTGCAGCATCAGTTCTAGGTGGCATTTTTGGGCTATTTTTGGCATGGTTGGTATCTTTAGCATTCAGTAGCGTCTTTGCAAGTGCAGGTGCAGATGGCATCGCCTATTCCTTTGATATCGAGAGTATGTTAATTGGGATGTCGGCAGGTTTCATTATCGCAATGGCTACTTTATGGGGAACTGCATTCTGGACTAGCAAACTAAACATCGTTCAAGCCTTACGCGGCCTTTCACCCATGCGCAAGAGAGCTATTCCTTGGTGGCTGATTTTGTTGTTAATCGTCTTTACCGGCACAGGTCTATTAGCAGGATTATCCATATTCACATTTGATTCATCATCGTCTTTGAGGTTTGCATTGTGGCACATTATGGCATCTTGCATAATTATTGGATTAGTACCGGTATTCACATTTATTTTGCCCCACATAAGGGGATGGTCAATTAGAAACTCTGGTCGCAATACCATGGCTGCAATCGGTATCAGTCTAGCACTTTGGGCCTTAACTCCTGATTCTTGGGCTCCGGTTGATGATGGAGTCAAACCAGACGAAATTACATTTGCAGTGATGGGTATAATTCAGGTATTTGCCGGTGTGCTTATACTAACAGGTGTTGCTCCTAGACTTGCTTCTTGGGTTATATCGAAGTCGTTCTTAGCACAACGAATCGGGCCAGTTGCAAAGGTTTCCCTTGCCCACCCTGCAGCGGCTCCAATGCGTACAGCAGTCATTATGGGTATGTTTTCGTTAACTGTATTCAGCGTGATAGTCCTAGCAGGCTATTCAGTTCAGTTTGAGGAACACTCCTCAGGATATGTCGAGGATGCCAGCGGTGATTTCGAGATATTACTGTCATCATCGAGGCAAGTGCCACTAGAATTATCTTCCAATCCAGCAGAGTGGGATTTGACAGAAACTAATGCTGGAGACATCGATGCAGTGGGAATAGTCAATCGTGCAGTAGTTTGGATCGATGATGGTGAGGACAGAATTGGTTATGTTTTACGGGGGGTAGATTCTGGATTTATCGAGCATGGCGCAATCCCGTTAGAGGAATGGGATACTTCTCTTGGAGAGACCCAACAGGAAGCGTGGGAAGCGCTGAAAATCAACCAAAATGTGGTATTCGTCGACAGCTCATTTGCCCTCGTAGATCCCAATACAGGAGAGTCGATTTCAGGAATGAATCTTCCAATTGGAAAATCAATTTCGCTAATTGATATTTCTAACCCCGGAAATAGCCGTCAAGTAGTAGTTGGAGGTATACTTTCTCAGTCTAGTCAACTATTCTCTCAAGGTATCTGGATGGATGGTGAAATTGTTGACGAGCAGTATGGTGGGGTCGTAACCAGAATCTATGTTTCACATACATCAGATA